>CASFAA010000306.1 GCA_949292505.1 uncultured Oscillospiraceae bacterium | reverse complement strand
CGATGCGGCGCAGCGTCCCGCCTGTCGGGACGAAGGGGACGCCCGCCTCGTCGCAGAATACCGCCCCGAGCGCCGCCGCCATGCCGCAGCCGCCGTCGTTCGTCGCGCTGCCCCCAAGGCCGAGGATGACGCGCCGCGCGCCCGCCCTGACCGCGCGGCCGATCAGCTCGCCGACGCCGTAGGTGGTGGCGCGAAGGGGATCCCTTCTCTCGCCCGCGAGCGGCAGACCGGCCGCCGCCGCCATCTCGACGACAGCCGTCCCGTCCGGCAGCCGCCCGTAGAACGCGCGCACCGGCTCGCCGAGCGGGCCTGTGACCGTCTCCTCCACGCGCTCCCCGCCGAGGGCGGCGAGAAAAGCGTCGACGGTTCCCTCCCCGCCGTCAGCGACAGGGATGGAAATGATCTCTGCCTCCGGCTCGTGCAGCAGAATGGCGCGCCGCATCACCCCGCAAATCTCCGCCGAGGACATCGTGCCCTTAAACGAGTCGGGCATCAGAATATATTTTGCCATATCCCGTTTCTCCTTCCCGCTCCCGCCATCCTGCGGGAGGATACCTTCAGCATACGGCAAATTTCCGTGCTGCGCAAGAGGGGGACGGCTGTTTTCCCGCCCGGAAAGCAAAAAAGCGCATGAGTTTTTCTGCTTTTGGAAATACTACGGAAAAAAGCGAAAGGATGATCCGTATGCTTTTGGAAATCGAGAAGGTTGCCGGGCGAGAAATTCTCGACTCGCGCGGAAACCCTACCGTCGAGGCGGAGGTCACACTCCGCGGCGGGGCGAAGGGAAGGGCGGCCGCGCCGAGCGGCGCGTCGACCGGCGAGTTTGAGGCGCTTGAGCTGCGTGACGGCGACAAGGCGCGGTACGGCGGCAAGGGCGTCCTGAAAGCCGTGGGGAGCGTCAATCACGTCCTCGCCGACGTACTGCACGGGATAGACGCGTCCGATCTCTGCTCCGTCGACCGCGCGATGCTCGCCGCCGACGGCACGAAGGACAAATCCCGCCTCGGCGCGAACGCGATGCTCGCCGTCTCCCTCGCGGCGGCGAAGGCCGCGGCGAACGGCCTCGGGATGGAGCTGTTCCGCTTCCTCGGCGGCGTGAGCGCCGTCACCCTCCCCGTCCCGATGATGAACGTCCTCAACGGGGGCGCGCACGCGGGGAACAACGTCGACGTGCAGGAGTTCATGATCATGCCCGCCGGCGCGCCGTCCTTCCGCGAGGGGCTGCGCTGGTGTGCGGAGGTCTTCCACGCGCTGCGGGGTCTGCTCGCCTCGAGAGGACTTACCACCTCCGTCGGCGACGAGGGCGGCTTCGCGCCCGATCTCACGGGCGACGAGGAGGCTGTCTGCCGCCTCCTCGAGGCAATCGAAAAGGCCGGCTACGAGCCGGGGCGCGACTTCGTTCTCGCGATGGACGCCGCCGCGAGCGAGTGGAAGGGTTCGGCCCCCGGCGAGTACGTTCTTCCGAAAAGCGGACGGCGCTTCTCCACGGAGGAGCTTGTCGGCCACTGGAAGGAGCTGTGCGGGAAATACCCGATTCTCTCCATCGAGGACGGCCTCGACGAGGAGGACTGGGACGGCTGGCAGCTCATGACGCGCGAGCTCGGGAAGACGGTGCAGCTCGTCGGGGACGACCTGTTCGTCACGAACACCGCCCGCCTGCGCCGTGGGATCACGCTCGGCTGCGGCAATTCCATCCTCGTCAAGCTCAACCAGATCGGCACGGTCTCCGAGACGCTCGACGCCATCCGCACGGCGCGCCATGCCGGGTACACGACGGTCGTCTCCCACCGCTCCGGCGAAACGGAGGACGCGTCGATCGCCGATCTCGCCGTCGCCCTGAACGCCGGCCAGATCAAGACCGGCGCG
>CASFAA010000305.1 GCA_949292505.1 uncultured Oscillospiraceae bacterium | reverse complement strand
GGGGCGATCGGCGATCTTGCTGCCGTACTCGGAGACGGAGTTCGGGAAGCCGGGATCGTGGAACAGAGCCGCACCGTCTCCGTTGTAGCCCGCGAGATCGCCGAGAAGATCGAAGTCTCCGCGCTGCGCGCCGCCCGAGGCCGCGGGCCGCGTGGGGTCGGCCTCGTGAGACGCGGCGACGAGCTTCCGGACGAGCCGGCGCGCCTTGTCCGCCGTCTCCGGGCGAGTGAAAAAGATCTCGTTGCCCATGCTCCAGACGAGGATGCTCGGGTGGTTGCGGTTGACGCGGATCATCTCCCGCAGCGCGGCAAGGCAGCTCTCCTCGAAGGGAGTCTCGTCCTCCTCGTGCACGGGATAGGCGCTCGCGTCCCAGTAGCCCTCCTCCTGCGTGCCGCCGGTGCCCCAGCAGCACAGCTCCGACCAGAACAGCACGCCGATCCGGTCGCACGCGGCGGCGAACCGCTCGTGGTGCGGGTAGTGCGAGCCGCGGATGAAGTTCATGCCGCAGTCCCTGATGAGGCGCACGTCGCGCTCGATGCCGGCGTGCGTCACGGCGTCGCTCCACCCGGCGTGGTCCTGATGGACGTTTGCGCCGAGGATATGGTACGGCTCGCCGTTGAGGAAGAAGCCGTCCCGCGCCGTGAACGCGAACCAGCGCACGCCGAACTCGGTGAAGAACTCGTCGGCAAGCGCGCCGTCCCGGTAGAGGCGGCTGCGCAGCGTGTAGAGCTCGGGATGCTCGGGACTCCACAGGCGCGGCTGCGAAAGGAAGCCCTCCTGCCGGACGGTGCGCGTCTCGTCCGGGGCGAGGGAAAAGCTCTGCGAGAAGGCCGTCTGCTCCCTGCCGCCGAAGAGCACCGTGCTCTCGAGCACACAGGAGACGCGCGCCGCCGAGCGGTTTTCCACCTCGGTCGAGACGTCGAGCACGGCGTGCTCGCGCGAGACGTACGGCGTCTTCACGAACGTACCGTACCACGAGACGCAGACCGGATCGGTGACGACGAGACTCACGTCGCGGTAGATGCCGCCGTTGAAGACGTGTTCCCCGGCGCGAGGCGCGAGACGCGGGTTCCAGCGGTTGCTGACGCGGACGAAAAGCTGGTTGTCTCCCGTTCGCGCAAGGGGCGTCAGGTCGACGGAGAAGGCAGTGTAGCCGCCCTGATGCCGCCCGGCGAGGCTGCCGTTGAGAAATATTTCCGCCTCCTGAAAGACGCCCTGGAAGGTCAGGCCGATGCGCTTTCCCTCCCATGCGGCGGGAATTGTCAGCGTCTTCCGGTAGCAGCCCTCGCCGACGTAGAAGCGGTTCTCCATGAAATAGGGGATGCCGAAGGAATGCGGGAGGCCGACGCGGTACCAGTCCCCGTCGTCGAAGGAGGCGTCCTTCGCGTCCTCCCAATCGCCGTACTGGAAGGCCCAGCCGCCGTTGAGCAGAATCATCTGCCGTGGAGTGTCCATTGCCATACTCCTTTCCGCCCTTTTCCGGAGGCGGTTTCCGTCCGGCGGGCGTGCGGTTTTTTCAATACCGATATGATAGACCGCTTTTCCGCCGCCGTCAATGTGAAATAGAAAAAAGCCCGGCTAATACTTCAGTGCGGAAGGGG
>CASFAA010000304.1 GCA_949292505.1 uncultured Oscillospiraceae bacterium | reverse complement strand
AGATGACCTCTCTCGTCTGCTTGTCGCGCTTCTCGTCCTTCGTGCGCAGCAGCACGTCCGCAAATTCCGCCTCGCTGCCGAGGCCGAAGTTGAATTTCGACGCCTCCCTGCCCTTGGCGAGCGCCATCTGCGAGCCGTAATGCGTCTTGCCCGCGGCGTCGGTGTATTTCGCCACGGACGCCTCCGCGATGACGTGGGAGCCGAACAGCTTGTCCAGCGCGGTCAGCGCCTCGTCGAAGTAGCTGTTGCGCGCGTTCTTTTCGATGTCCTCGCGCATCTGGTCGGGCGTGCTGTCCGTCACGCCCTTCGCCGAGGTGCGCAGGATGCGGTCGTTGTCAAAGTCGAGCAGCACCTTCGACGCCGCGCCGCCCGTCTGGTGCTTCGCGGGGTCGAAGCCCGCGCCGAGCGTCTGCGTTTCGTCAAACAGCGTCTCCTGGCAGATCGCCGCCGCCTCCGCGACCGTCTTGCCCTCAATCTCCGCCCACGCCGGGCCGATCTCGGGATCGCCGTACATCGAGAGAATCACGTTCAGGCCGAAGAACGGCATCCGCGCGTTCGCGATGTCGTCGCCCTGACTCATGCTGTCGGGAGTGAGGGTCGCGTTGTCGAGCGCCGCCAGGAGAGAGGCGATCTCCGCCTCGGCGGACGGGCTGCCGTAGGGCGGGATCGTCCGCCGCATGAGCGCTTCCCGCTCCGCGCTGCGCGACGCGCTGTATACATCTGTGCGCGTTTTGCCCTCCTTGTGGGCGCGGTAGGCTGCCGCGGCCTTGTCGGGGGATTCCTCCCCCGTGAGCGAGACGGACTGGTTTCCCAGCTGCTCGAGCACGTTGGAGTCCATGAGCTCCCCAATCGTGACGCTCGCCGCGCCCGTCTCCGCCGCGTAGGTGACGACGGTCTCAGGCCGGATCGCCGCCGCGCGGGTGAGGAGCATCGTCGCCTTCACGAGCACCTGCGAGAAAGCCGTCATCAGGCCGGTCATCGTGGTGCTGCGCGAGGCGAACCATCTGCGGTAGCGATTCGCCGCGCCCTCGATGGCGTTCACAACCTCGCCCAGCGCCGCGTACGCCTGATCCCCGAACGCGGGATTGGAAAATTCGTCAAGCGTGTGCTGCTGCACGCACAGCCCCTGATAGGCGGCTATCGCGTCGAGCGCGCGGGCAAATTCCGCGTGCTTGCGCAGCTTCGTGCGGTCCGTCAGGCCGCCGAGCGCGCAGATCGTGTCCTCGTCCGGCAGGCCGCCGACGTAATTGCCGAGCCGGCCGCCGGAGACGACGGCGAACGACGCCCGATCCTCCGCGGCCTCCTCCACGGCGGACTCGGCATCCTGCGAGGGAAGCCCTTCGACAGGCAGCGCGGCGGAGTTCTCCTCCTCTTCCTCGAGGGCGGCCTCCGCCAGCGCCTCGTCGAGCGCCGGGTCGGTCGTCAGGGTCGTGGTCGCGCTTGTTGTTTTCGGCGGCATTTTTCATCATCCTTTCCCTTCAGCGTCGGTCACAGCAGGTGGCCGTAGATGCCGAAATCCTCGCGGAACAGCGCCTTGCCCTGCTTGAGGTGCTCCTGGCGCAGGCTTTTGATCAGATGGCGCATCGAGACGGGCCGCTCCTCGCACGCGGCGAGGAAGACGGCGTTGAGCGCCACGTTGCGGATCGAGCCGCCCGAGAGCTCGAACTGCCGCGCGAGATACGAAAAATCGAGGCGCTCCGCCGGCACCTTCGCCGTGAAGCAGCCGCGCCATATCTTCTCGCGCAGTCCCTCGTCGGGCATATTGAATTCGATGTAATAGCGGATGCGGCGCATGAACGCCTCGTCGATGTTCTTTTTGAAATTGCTCGCGAGGAGCACAATCCCGTCGAAGCGCTCCATGCGCTGCAGGATGTAGGAAACCTCCGTGTTCGCGTAGCGGTCGTGCGCGTCCTGCACCTCGCTGCGCTTGCCGAAGATCGAGTCGGCCTCGTCGAAAAAGAGGATGCAGCTGCACCGGTCCGCCGTCTCGAAGATCTCCTCGAGGCGCTTCTCCGTCTCGCCGATGTACTTGTCGACGACCTGCGAGAGGTTCACCTGATAAAGCGGCAGGCCGAGCAGGTTCGAGAGAACGTGCGCCGCCATCGTCTTGCCGGTGCCGGGCGGGCCCGTCATCAGCAGGGAGACGTTGCGCCCGTACGCGTACCGGCGGCGCAGCTCCCACTCGTCGTATACCTGATGCCGCCGCCAGACGTGGCCGCAGACGTCGAGAAGCGTCTCCTTCTGCTCCTCGGGAAGGATGAGATCGTCAAACGTGTACGTCGTCTCGACGGGCAGGATGTTCCCCGCGCGCGGGAAGGGGATCATGTCGCGGCAGACCTGCTCGATGCGCGCCGCCGTGAGGGGCGCGCCCTCGCCGAAGCTCGCGAGCCGGCGCACGGCCTTCTCAATCTCGCGCGCCGAGAGGCGGAACTTCGAGCCGCATTCGCCGCACGGGAAGTCGTCCGGCAGGCCGTACGCGCGCGCGTACCCCTCCCACAGCGCCACGCGCTCCGGCATCGAGTGCGCCGGGACGTCCACCCGCACGGCGTACTCGTCGAGGTACGGCAGCGCGTCGAAGTCCTCGCCGCTGCACAGGAAGACGGGCAGCCCGTCTCCGATGAGGGGCCGCAGCTCCGCGAGAAAGCGCTGCGAAAAGCCGGCGCGCCCCGCCTCGGGCAGCGCCTGCGCCGCCGCGCCGAGCCGGTGCAGGCAGACGCACG
>CASFAA010000303.1 GCA_949292505.1 uncultured Oscillospiraceae bacterium | reverse complement strand
CGACGTTGCGTACCAAAGCGGTATTCCCTTTGGCAACCCCCATTTTGTCGGGAAGCCAGTACAACCATACTCCTTCCCTCCAAAACGAAACAGGCGGCATAGGCCAGCCCGTCCCCGGTGCTGATCTATGCCGCCTGTTTGCTGATATGGGCGCTTACTGTATCGCCCATATCAACCGTTCCAATTTATCACTTGCGTATGCACCGTGCTCTTGCTGATGCCGAACTTCTTCGCGGCGGCGCGTCCCGTCGCCCCGTGCTCCAGTATGTATGTCCCGCGCTCCACGGCCCGCTCCTCGACCACGCCCTTCAAAATCGCAGCGCCTCCCCAAGTGGTTTGTGCAAATATGGGAAGAACATGAATCCTCAGGGAATTTCATCTTGCGGCGCGCGAAAAATGGCATTATAATAGAGACCAAATGATCATAGGGGGATTTCGAAATATGAGACATCTGATCGATCCGCTCGACCTTTCCGTCGAAGAGATTGACGCGCTGCTCGCCCTCGCGGGGGACATCGCCGCCGACAGGACGCGCTACGCCTCCGTGTGCGCGGGGAAAAAGCTCGCGACGCTCTTCTACGAGCCGAGCACCCGCACGCGCCTGAGCTTTGAGGCCGCCATGCTGAACCTGGGCGGCAGCGTCCTCGGCTTCGCGACCGCGGATTCCAGCTCCGCGACGAAGGGCGAGAGCATCGCCGACACCATCCGCGTCATCTCCTGCTACGCCGACGTGTGCGCGATGCGACACCCGAAGGAGGGCGCGCCGCTGCGGGCTGCGCGGTATTCCGGCATCCCGGTGATCAACGCGGGAGACGGCGGCCATCAGCACCCGACCCAGACCCTCACCGACCTGATGACCATCCGGCGCCGCAAGGGACGCCTCTCCAACCTCACCATCGGCCTGTGCGGCGACCTCAAGTTCGGCCGCACCGTCCACTCGCTCATCAAGTCGCTCGCGCGGTACGAGGGCATCCGCTTCGTGCTGATTTCACCCGAGGAGCTGCGCGTCCCGGACTACGTCGTCAACGAGGTGCTCCGCCCGCAGAATATCCCCTATGAGGAGGTCACGAGCCTCGAGGAGTCCATGCCGAAGCTCGATATCCTCTACATGACCCGCGTCCAGCGCGAGCGCTTCTTCAACGAGGAGGATTACATCCGCCTGAAGGATACCTACATCCTCACCCCGGCGAAGATGGCCCTCGCAAAGCCCGATATGGCCGTCCTCCACCCGCTGCCGCGCGTGAACGAGATTGCGCTCGAGGTCGACGACGACCCGCGCGCCGCCTACTTTGAGCAGGCGCAGAACGGCGTGTACGTCCGCATGGCCCTGATCATGACGCTCCTCGGCCTCGCCGCCCCGGAGAGAAAGGAGAACGAAGGATGCTGAACATCGACAGCCTGCAGAACGGCATCGTCATCGACCATATCAAGGCCGGCGCGAGCATGACCATCTACGATCTGCTCAAGCTCGGCAAGCTCGACTGCTGCGTCGCCATCATCAAGAACGCCCGCAGCGCGAAGTACGGCCGGAAGGATATCATCAAGATCGACGGCGAAATCGACGTCGATCTTGATATGCTCGGCTTCCTCGACCCGAACATCACCGTCTGCACCATCCGCGACGGCAAGCTCGTCGAGAAGAAGAAGCTCGTCCTGCCGAAAAAGCTCGAGAACGTCATCAAATGCCGCAACCCGCGCTGCATCACGAGCGCGGAGGAGGGGATCGACCACATCTTCCTCCTCGGCGAGAACAAGCGCTACCGCTGCGCGTACTGCGAGCAGGAATACGAGCCGAAGCGCAGCTGACGCGCCCAACGGAAAGGGGAATATGCCATGCTCGAATACCGGTTTGACGTCCAGCTCCTGATCGACGGGGAAAATCTCAACGAGGACGAGATCCACGACGCGATTCTCGCGAACATCTCTGGAGACTGCCTCATCGCCGCGGGAGACGACGAGCTCATCAAGATCCATTTCCACACAAACGAGCCGTGGAGCGTCCTCCGATACTGCGCGTCGAAGGGCGACATCTTCGACGTCGTCGTGGAGAACATGGAGCGCCAGGAGCACGGGCTCAAGGGATAAGGCGCCGAAAGCAAAAAAAGCTCCCGATTTGCCGCTAGGCAGAATCGGGAGCCTTTTCTTTTTCCTCTTTATTTTTTCTCCTCGCCGAAATAAATCCCGTACCACACGAGAAACACATAGATCGTCCAGATCTTACGGTTGTTGTCGCGCTTGCCCTGATAGTGCTCGTCGAGCAGGCGGAGCAGAACGCCGGTGTTGAAGAACTTCTGCGCCGTCTCGCTCTGGAACGCGTCGCGGACAATGCGGTAATACTTCTCCTCGCGCAGCCAGACGCGCGTCGGGACGGGGAAGCCGAGCTTCTTCTTCTGCGCCGTGGCCTCGGGCAGATGGCGCATGGCGGCCTTGCGCATCGCGTATTTCGTGTTTTCCCTGTTGACGCGCAGGCGGCGCGGCAGCTTCGACGCGACGGCGAACACCTCCTTGTCGAGGAACGGCACGCGCAGCTCCAGCGAGTTCGCCATGCTCATGCGGTC
>CASFAA010000302.1 GCA_949292505.1 uncultured Oscillospiraceae bacterium | reverse complement strand
AAGAACGCGTCGCCGCCCGGGGGAAGCTCATGAAAATCAGGCTGATAGCGGTACGACCCGGCTCCGTGCAGCGTCGACGCGAGGTTGTGCGTGTGCACCCACTCCCCCGCCTCAATCGCGCGCAACGCCCGCCCGATCGGGCAGCCGTACTTCACCACAAGCTCGCCCTGCGCGATATCGCGCAGGGCGAGCTTGTGTCCCGCCGGGATATCCTCGCGGACGGCTGCCGAGAAGCCTGCGCCGCACGCCGTCTCTCCTGCGCGCAGCGGACGGAGCGCGACGGCGACGCTGTCGCCCGGATGGATGCGCAGCGCGTCAAGCATCCCGGTCTCCCCCTTCCAGCGCCTCCAGCAGCGCCGCACGGACGCCCGAGGCGCGGATGCGGCAGAGGTCGCCGGCGGCGATGTCTGAAAAGCCGTTCAGCTCTCCCGCGCCGAGCCAGGAGAGGACGGCGCGGACGTACGCCGCGGCGTCTCCGCGGCTGAACGAGCGAATCAGCGCGAGCGCCTCCGGCACGTCGCGGAGCGGGTAGTACCCGCCTTCCCGCCGCCCGAACAGCGCGCCGTTTTCCTCCTTCTCCGCCGTGGAAAAGGCGAGGAGCGCCGCGAACGAGAACGCCAGAAGGCGCTGCGTCCGCCCGGCGCGCAGGCCGTCAAGAACGGAGGGCAGGACGCGCTCGCGCCACTTGAGCATGGAGTTCGCGGCGATGTCGAGCAGACGGTGGTCGAGGAAGGGGTTGGAAAAGCGCTCGAGCACGTCCCGCGCGAACGCTTCGGACTCCGCGCGCGGCAGCGGCACAAAGGGAACAATCTCCTCGCGCTCGGCGCGCTCGAGATAGCCGCGCAGCAGCGCGTCCTCCATGCAGCAGCGCACAAGCTCCTGCCCATCCAGATACGCGGCGGGCGTGAGGGCCGTGTGGCCGCCGTTGAGAATGCGCACCTTGCGCTGCTTCCACGGCGCGAGATCGGAGACGAAGAACGCGGCGCTCCCCTCCCCGTCCACCGGGAAGCGGGCGGCGACGTCATCAGGCGCTTCGATCGCCCACATCCCAAACGGTTCGCCGACGGTGACAAGCTCGTCCCGCTCGCCGAGACGCTCCCAGAGCGCGGGAAGCTCCTCCTTTGCGCAGCCGCTCACGATGCGGTCGACCAGCGTCGGGCAGAAGCGGCAGCTCTCGGAAACCCAGCGGAGGAACGCCTTTTCCAGCCCCCAGAGTCCGGCGAGCTCGAGCACGCAGCGGCGAAGCGCTTCGCCGTTATGCTCGATGAGCTCCGTCGGGAAAACGGTCAGCCCGCGGGTCGGATCTCCGCCCACAAAGCGGTACCGCTCCCAGAGCAGGCGCGTGAGCTTTCCGGGGAAGGAACGCGGAGGCTCGTCGGAAAACCTGTCCGACGGGTCGAGCGCGATACCCGCCTCGGTGGTGTTGGAGATCACAAACTCGAGGGACGGCTCGCGCGCAAGGGCGAGAAAATCGCCGAACGCCTGGTAAGGGTGCACCGCGCGCCGCACGATCGTCACGGGAAACGACCGGTCGAAGCGCTCGCCGTGCTGCAGGCCGCGCAGCACCACATGGAAGCGGCAGTCCTGCCGCGCAAAGGCGGCGAGGTCTCCCCTGTCCGTCGGCTTCACGATGGCGGCGGCGCCGTCGAAACGGCCGCT
>CASFAA010000301.1 GCA_949292505.1 uncultured Oscillospiraceae bacterium | reverse complement strand
AACAGGGACGCCCGCGCGGCGTCCCCGAAAAGAATCATGTCATATGACTTCCTACGGCGGCATTATCCGCATCAGGTGAAGGGTCGAAGTTGCTTGACTTCCTCTCAGCCTGCTCCACAAGCTCCCCTGTTTTTTGTATATCGTCCGGCGATTGCCGGACTACCCTGTATTATACCGCGTACGGCGTCGAAAGGCAAGAGGTTTGAGAAAAAAGCAAGCTGGATTGACGAAAACAGCACTCAGTCAAACGGGGCGCAGTCATCCGAAGACTTCAAAGAGACCCCCGCCACGCGGAGCTTACGGTAGATGACGGAAATATCCATCCCGCAGATCTGTGCGAGCTCCTGGTTGGAGATCTTTTTCTGTCTCCACAGAACGAACAGCTCGTCAAAATTATCCGGCAGCTCCTTCGGCTGCTTGCCGAATTTGACGCCGCGCGCCTTGGCCGCCGCGATTCCCTCCGCCTGCCGCTGCAGAATGGACTCGCGTTCAATCTGCGCCACAAAGCTCATCACCTGCAGCGTCAGATCCGCAATGAAGGTGCCGAGGAGATCCTTGCCGTAAGTGGTATCGAGCAGCGGCATATCAAGCACCTTCACATCCGCCTTTTTCTCCTTTGTGATAATGCGCCATTGTTCGATGACGTCCTGGTAATTTCGGCCGAGGCGGTCGATGGACTTGACATACAGCAGATCCCCCTGATGCAGACGGCGCAGAAGCCGCCGGTAAGCGGGCCGAAGGAAATCCTTGCCGCTGCACGTCTCGATGTAGAGATTTTTCCTGGGAATATGATACGGAGCCAGTGCGTCGATCTGCCTCTCAACGTTCTGATCCCTGGTGGACACCCGCACATACCCGAAAACCTGACCTTCGTTCATCATACAATCCTCCCTAACAAAATGGAATCTGCCTCTATTGTACGGGAGGACAAGCGCGGGAGAAAGAGACATTTGATAAATTTCGTACCGCTCAGCCGCGCAGGAAAATCTGCTTTCCAAGCTCCGCAAAACCATACACGGCTTCCGGATCGCCGGAAAGGCCGTCCGGGTCGAAGAGAACGGCGCGCATCCCGAGGGCGGCGGCCGCCTCAACGTTGTGCGCGCGGTCGTCGAGGTACAGGCAGTCGGCGGGCGAAAGGCCGAGCAGGCGGAGCGTGTGGTCGAAGATCCGGCGGTCGGGCTTTGAGAAGCCGAGGTCGCCGCTCACGCTGACGGCGTCGAACCGGCGGTTGAGGTCAAACTTTCCGCGCAGGTAGCGGCTCCACTCGCTCGAGTCGTTCGAGACGAGCGCCGTGCGCAGTCCCCCCGCGCGGGCCGCGTCGAGAAAGCCGAGCGCGCCGTCCATCAGCTCGATGGTGTCGAGATAGTCGCGCTCGATCCGCTCAAGATCGCCCGAAAAGCCGAGCTGCCGCCACACCTCGAGCGAGGGAAGCTCTCCCTTGTCCGCCCGAAGCCAGACGCCGTGGATCTCGTCTGTCGTGAGCTGCGGAAAGGTGCGCTGGACATAGGGCGCGAAATCGTTGCCCGTCTGCCGGAGCACGACGCCGTACATATCAAAAAGAATCGCTTTCATCGTATCCTCTCTCCCATGATAAGAATCATGAGATGATTATACCAGAACGGGGAACAGATGGCAAACAGAGAACGCCCCGCGCTGTCTGCGCGGGGCGTTCCGCTATAGGGCTTTTTCTTCGGACGGGGGAGCAAAGAGTTCGGCATTGGAGATGATGATGAACTCATCCCCCTTTTTTTCCACGCTGAATTCGAGCGGCGTGCGCTCCTCCTCCGGCAGCGGATCGCTGCGCTCCCGCCACAGATAATACGCTCTCACAAACGCATTGTGTATTTTCTCCTCCGCTTCCAGCCGTGCCGCGACGGCTTCCTCAAATGTCGCGAAGACGCCGAGGTAAAAGCGCTGCTTTTTAAAGCCGATGGATACGCGGTACTTCCCGGTATGCAGAAGGAAAACGCCGCGGAAGCCGCTGCGGTTGTCGCTACGGTGCTTGCGCTTCTCAAGCCATTCGACGCAGGTGCCGTCGACACGGTGAAGCCTGTTCGTGATTTCGCGCTGCAGGTCCTGCTTGAGGCAGCCGCAGCTTCTGTAGTTGCCGTAGACGAGACTGTTTTCCGTAATCTCGAGCTCGTTCCCGCAATCGCAGCGGCAGAGCCAATACACGGAACCCTTCTTGTCGCGCCTTTCTGTCGGAGAGAGCGCCACGAGGCGGCCAAAGCGGCGTCCCGTGATGTCGGCAATACCTCTGAGGCCGATTTTTCGGCGGCAGCCGCAGCTGGTTACCTTTCCGGTCTTCAGCTCGTGCGCTGCAGCGGCGTGCAGCTTTCCGCAGTCACATTGACACAGCCAGCGCGTCCGTCCTCCCCGGCTCTCAAGCTGCCGGAGGGCAATGAGGCTGCCGAACCGCCGCCCCGTCAGGTCTTCGGCTTTCGGCCCGCGGTGCGCCGTGGGCTTCGGCGTGCAGCCGCAGCTCGTCACTGTGCCGCGCCGGAGCCGCCTGGAAGCGACAATCACTTCGTTCCCGCAGTCACAGCGGCAGCGCCAGAGAGGATAACCGCCCTGACTCTGACCCGTCCGATCGAGAACGATCAGCGATCCAAACCGTTTACCGGTTAAATCCAGCCCTCTCGCCATGGTGCATCCTCCCTTCCGCAGCAGACGATCTTCTTCGTCTTAATCAGACAGATCCTCATTCTCTTTCCGTCTGGCTATCAGAAGCGTACCGCCAAGTCCGAGCAGTGCAGCGCCCGCAAGCGTGAGCCACAGGATCAGCGCCGACTCGTCTCCCGTTTTGGGGACATCCGGATCGGCCACGGCTTCGGAGGACGCGGAATCGGACGGCTCAGAAGCGCCGTCGGAAACGGCTGGCTGGCTGGAAACAATGGGATCGGACGGCGCGCTCGAGCTGTCGGGCGCGGGAGGCTCCGAGCTGTCGGGCGTCGAGCTGACGGGCTCAAGCGGCGTGCCGGGCGTCGGGTCGGGATCATGGGAGGAGGAGCCTCCTCTCGTCTCCCACACCAGCACAAAGGGAGAGAAGCCGGCAGTGGGGACGGTGAAGGTCACATGCGTATCGGTCACGGTGATTTCCTTGATCTCCACATTGCATTCTGCAATGCCGTCTGCAACGTCATCAGTTCCCATCTCACGATGGAGGCCGGGGAAGTGGAGCAGCGCAAACTTTGTGGAGCTGCTCGTTCCGGCAGGCAGGGGCCAACAGACGGTGATGTCCCCGCTGGCCGCAACCCAGACGTTTCCGTTATTCGTATCCACCAGATCGAGATACTTGAGCTCATAATGGCGCGTGCCTGAACCGGTGAGAGATACTGTATCGCTCTGAATCGCCTCCGTCAGTACCTCGTCTGTCTTGTCCTTGAGAAGCTGGGTGTTCGTCGGCTCTCCGGAATCGATGTAATCGTCGATGATATCGTCAAACAGGAGCTTCACCCCGCTGGGATCGGCGACCTGCACCGCGGTTCCGTTGATGGAATAGGTCGTATTTTCAGGAACGACCACGCCGGAATCGCCCCTGCTGACCGTTCCCTCGCCCTCCGTCTTCACGTCTCCGTACTCTTCCCCGCCTGTCGTGCTGCGAACCCTGAGCGTTCCCACGCCCGCGTCGATCGGATACTGCTTTCCGTCATATTCCAGACAGACATGGCCGGCTTCGATTCCCTCGCCGTAGACCTCCATTGTCAGCTCCTGATCGAGGTGATCCGTGATCTGGAAATCATCTTCCGTCACTACTGTACCGCTCGTATTGGTAAACTGCATCCGCACCGGGGTATTGCTGCCCTCCGTAGGCTCAAAGCGGTAGATGCCGTGAGAAGGCTTGGGGGAATTCTCATTCCCGTCATACGGAACAATCTTCCATGTACGAACATCGTTTCCATCCTGATATTTCAGCACAGCTTTGGTGGGATCGAAAGCAGCCGCATCCACGCCGCTCGGGGCGGAGACGGTAAAGCCCGGGACAGGGAAGCCGGAAGCATCATTTGTGACAATCCCATCATCCCCCTCAATGACGCCGTCATAGCTCTGACCGCCGACGTAGATGGTCACGTCAGCCGGAATAATGACGCTGACGCCTGCCTTATAGCTCACAGTGGGCTTTC
>CASFAA010000300.1 GCA_949292505.1 uncultured Oscillospiraceae bacterium | reverse complement strand
AACCCGAACGCCCCGCGCCGCGGCAGCGACGCCGAGGCCGTGGTGAACATCTCCTTCGAGGAGGCCGCGAAGGGCTGCAAGAAGACGATTGCGTATGACCGCGTCGAGAGCTGCCAGGAATGCGGCGGCTCCGGCGCGCAGAAGGGCACCACCGCCAAGACGTGCCCGCAGTGCAACGGCACCGGTCAGGTGCGCGTGAGCCAGCGCACGCCGTTCGGCGTCGTGCAGACGTCGCGCGGGTGCGACCGCTGCCGCGGCACCGGCAAGGTGATCGATTCGCCGTGCCATACCTGCGGCGGCTCCGGCCATGTGCGCCGCCGTCATTCGATCGAGGTCAATATCCCGGCCGGCGTGGACAACGAGCAGGTGCTCCAGGTCCGCGGCCAGGGCAACGCCGGCGCGAACGGCGGCCCCGCGGGCGACCTCGAGGTCTTCGTGAACGTGCGCCCGCATCCCATCTTTGAGCGGCGCGGCAACGACGTCTGGTGCGAGATGCCGATCACCTTCTCCCAGGCCGCCATGGGCGCGGAGGTGACCGTCCCGACCATCGACGGACGCGTCAGCTATCAGGTGCGCGAGGGCACGCAGCCCGGCGACGTCTTCAAGCTCCGTGGCAAGGGCATCCCGTTCATCAACGGCCGCGGCCGCGGCGACCAGTACGTCCAGATCACCGTAGAGGTGCCGCGCAACCTCTCGCAGAAACAGAAGGACGTCCTGCGCGAGTTCGACTCTATCGCCGAGGAGAAGAACTACACGAAGCGCAAGAGCTTCTTTGACAAGCTCAAGGAACTGTTCGGCGAGTAAGGAAAAGGCAGGAAACGCAAAAAACCGGCGTCCCGTGCGGGGACGCCGGTTTTTTGGGGTCAGGGGCTTGGCGTTGAATTGCCAGACAGGAAATTAAAAACAAAAAACTCGTTTTTAATATTGATTGAAGGCGGTGAATCGGCTATAATAGAGATATTAAAAACAAAATTTTTGTGACTGACAGGGAAGGGGGAGCGGCAGTATGAAAATTTTACGGATAAGAGCTTCGGGAATCCCTCTGTTCAAAGACCGGTGTGATTTTGATTTTCTGGCTCTGCAGCGCGTGACGGCAGAGGACGCAGAGTCTATGAGCGTCGTGTTTTCCACGGAGGCGCAGGCCTTTACGCAGAATAATGTGCTGGCCCTGATTGGAATCAATGCGTCAGGAAAAACGACCGCGCTCAAGCTGATTGCGTTCGTGTGCAGAATGCTGAACAATGAGCCGATCAACAGCATTGACTGTGCGGAGATTCTTGGCGGTCTGGATGAGGATTGCTGCGCCTGTATCGAGACAACCTTTTACGCAGACAGCTGTGTCGCGCATCAGGCGCCGGAAAGCGGAGCAATTTATCTCCTCACAACCGAAATCAGCCATAAAAACGGAAAGCTTGTGATTGTTCAGGAAACGCTTAGAAGAAAAGCAATCACAAGGGATCTTCGGAAAAAGAATCTTTTCGATTTTCAGGGCGCGGAGATCGCGATGTCCCGTCAGTTCAATGATTTTCTGCTGGATGACGTGAGCATCATGGTCGCGTTCAATAAGAGAAATTATGAGCAGCTGGCCGTGCTGGATATGCTGCAGTATACGAATATCAATCAGCTGAGCCTGGCGGAGGACTGCCCGCCTGAACTGATTGCCTTTTTCGATCCGAGCATTGAGTATCTTAAGATAAAAAAAGAGAATAAGAATGTCCACATTGGACTGAAATTCAAAGGGAAAGGCGAAATTGCGCTGAACCGGTTCGCTGAGCTGAACAGGTATCTCTCCTCAGGCACGATAAAAGGGATCAACACCTTCTTGAAGGCGGCGAGCGTATTCAGAACGGGAGGATATCTGGTTGTAGACGAGCTGGAAAATCATTTTAACCGTGAAATCGTTTCTACGCTGATTCGACTTTTCATGGATAAGAGAGTGAACGCGAACGGGGCTATGCTGATTTTTTCCACGCATTACGCGGAGCTTCTCGATGAATTTGAGCGCAATGATAATATTTATATTGTCAGAAACAGACACGGCATTTCCATTGATAATCTCTCGACGCTGCTGAAGAGAAATGATATTAAGAAAAGCGAGGCGTATCAGAGCGGTTTCCTTGAAGGCACAGTCCCCATGTACGAAGCTTACATGGCTCTGAAAAAGACCCTCATGAGCACGAAAAAGGAGGGCTGATCCATGGAGCTTTCCAGGTATATCGCCTGTATCTGCGAAGGGACGGCGGAAGAGGTGATTATAAACCTTCTTCTTGACAGCGGAAAGCTTATTTTCAGCCGCGGACAGCTCCTCGAGGAGAAGCCGATCCGGTGCCGGAACGCAAAGAAATTCGAAGATACTTATTTGAGAAAGGGTTTCACTGATAAAATTTCCATTCTCCGTATTTTGGATTCCCGCAGAGAAAATTTTAGAATCAGTAAAGCGTACGAGCACAAGGTGGACGTAATCAACGTGGTCACCGCGCCGGAAATCGAGATGCTGGTCATTTTTTCGGAAGGAAAGTATAAGGAGTTTAAATCCTCCAGAAAAAAGCCGAGCGATTTCTGCCTGCAGGATCTCAGGCTGGGCAATGTCAAAAGCCAGGATTTCATAAAAAGCTATTTTCAGGAGACGAATCGGCTGATTGCTGCGATCAAAGAATATAAACGCGTTTCCGACATTCGCAAAGGCGAGTACACGCTGGCGGATCTGCTGCGATAACAAAAAGGGGTGAAGGGAATTCATTTACAGGCTGCCGTTTCCCCTTTTGTGAGAGCGGCCAACACTCTCCTGTTCCGGAAAAAGGGGGGGCAAGGAGCGGGGCTGAAACGCAAAAAAACCGGCGTCCCGTGCGGGGACGCCGGTTTTTTATGCAGTCGCAGACGGCCGCAGCTCAGGCGGCAATCTCACACTGCTTGACTGCCGCCTGGTTCGGCAGGAAGGAGTAGATCGCCGTGGAGGCTCCCGCGGGGGCGTTCGCCTTTGCGGTGACCTTGTAGAAGTAGTCGCGGCCGGAATTGCCGATGTAGACGATGTCGAAATACGTCTTGTCGGAGAGGTAGCAGTCCGGCGGGTTAGAGCCCTCGACGAGCGTCATGCGGAACTGGTACGACTGCCCGGCGGCGATCGTCACGGTGCGCGTCGTGTCGGAGACGACGAGGCCGTTGAGCGAAACGTCGGCGGCGCTCGTCTGGGCGGCGGTCGGGGAGCCCTCGTCGACGAACAGCCACGCGTTCGCAACGCGCCGCTCCGCCCCGTCGGAGGGGCTGTTCTGGACGGTCAGCTTGTCCGCGCCGGCCTCGCGCGAGACGACCGTCGAGCTGCCGCCTCCGTCCAGATTCCCGGCCCAGACGGCTCCCTGCTGGATCATTAGATCGGCGAGCTCCGTCAGGCTCAGGCCGGAGTTCGTGCCGCTTCTGCCGTCCGTGACGAGGAAGAAGATCGTCCCGTCCGAGCGGACGCCGACGGCGGTGCGCGGCGCGCGCGTCGACGACTTGTCGGCGCAGACGTTCTTTCCGTTCTCCACGAGGACGCAGTGCAGACCCATCGCGCTCTCGAGCTGCGGCCAGTTCTGCTGGTAGTCGGCGTAGCCGCCGTACCGGTACCCGCCGTCCTTCGTCAGGCCGAAATAGAGCCAGTCGCGCCCCGCGACGTTGTAGCCGTGCAGGACATTCCCCCGGTAATACACGACGCCCCACGGCTCGCCGGTCGACGTGTTGTACATATCGCCGTTGACCGCGGCGACGACGTTGTCCCCGTGCAGGATGGCGCTGTTCGCCATGTCGCGCACTGTGTCGAGGCCGATGCTTGTGCCGTCCTCCGGCATGGCCGGGCGCAGCGAGACGGTGGAGTCGGGCGAGAGCCGCAGCGCGATGCAGTTCGTCCCGACGCCGTCAGCCGTCTTGTAGACGAACTCGGCCTGCGTCAGGCCGTTCGCGAGCGTTCGCGTATCCGTGTAGCTGACGGACCAGAGCGTGACGGCGGCGGACGCCTCCGGCGCGGGCGAAAAGCTCTCCGACGCGGGCAGGAAGCACTGCGCCGCCAGAATCGCGGCAGCCATCAGCGCGGAGAGCAGTCGTTTCTTTTTCATTTTTTTCATCCTCCCATAAAAGAATATCACTTTCTATTTTGCGGCATAATTGCAACGACAGTTTGAATTTTTTTTAAATTTCACGCCGGAATTGTTTTCCATCGGTCAATCCGGTATAATGGGGAGGAGCGGGGCGGCCCCGCAAGACTCGGAAAGGGTGTTTTTCGGCGCGGAACTGCGCCCGAAAGCGGAAGGAAAAACGCAATGTTTGAGATACAGGAAAAGGAACTGAGGCCGGAGCGCGCGCTGCTGGTCGAGGTGGACACCGGGGAATACGACGCGGAGGCGTCGCTCGCGGAGCTGTACGAGCTCACGCGCAGCGCGGGAGCCGAGCCGTGCGGCGCGGTGACGCAGAAGCGTCCCGCCCCCGACCCGGCGACGTGCGTCGGTTCCGGCATGATGGAGGAGATCGCGGATTTCTGCAGGCAGCAGGAGATCGATCTGCTCATTTTTGACTGCGAGCTTACGCCGACGCAGATCCGCAACGTGGAGGAGGCGTCGGACGTGCGCGTCGTCGACCGGACGATGCTGATCCTCGACATTTTCGCCGCCCGCGCGCGGAGCCGGGAGGGCAAGCTGCAGGTGGAGCTCGCGCAGCTGCGGTATCTGCTGCCCCGCCTGACGGGGCGCGGCACGGAGCTCTCGCGGCTCGGCGGCGGCGTCGGCACGCGCGGCCCGGGCGAGACGAAGCTCGAGACGGACCGCCGCCACATCCGCCGCCGCATCGGCAACCTCAAGGCGCAGCTCGAGGAGGTCGAGAGACGGCGCGGGCAGGTGACGCGCCGCAGGCAGAAGGACGGCGTCATCACCGTCGCGATTGTCGGCTATACGAACGCGGGCAAATCGACGCTCATGAACCGGCTGACGCAGGCTGGGGTGCTTGCCGAGGACAAGCTGTTCGCGACCCTCGACCCGACGGCGCGCTCGCTGAAGCTCCCGCACGGCCAGACGGTGATGCTGATCGACACGGTCGGCTTTGTCCGCCGCCTGCCGCACCAGCTCGTGCAGGCGTTCCACTCGACGCTCGAGCAGGCGGCGCAGGCGGACGTGATCCTGAACCTCTGCGACGCGTCGAGCCAGGAGGCGCGCACGCATCTCGAGGTGACGAACGACCTCCTCGCCGAGCTCGGCTGCGGGGGCAGGCCGATTCTTGCGGTGATGAACAAATGCGATCTCGTCCCCGGCCTCGCGTCGATTCCGACGATCGGGAACACGGTGCGCATCAGCGCGCGCACGGGCGAGGGGATCGACAGCCTTCTCCTCGCGATTGAGAACGCGCTGCCCGAGAAGACGGAGCTTGTCACGGCGCTGCTGCCGTTTGAGAAGGCGGGACTGGCCGCACAGGCGCGCCGCGACGGACTGGTCGAATCGGAGGAATATGTGGAAAACGGCCTGCGCCTCACCGCCCGCGCGAGCGGGAAGCTGCTGGCGCAGCTCAGGGAGTTTGAGGTGGGGGAATAAAAGGAAGCTGCCGGAGAGCAAAACGTGAAAGTTTCGCCCGCCTTTTCAAAGGCGGCGGGGTGCGGGGCAGAGCCCCGTGCGCTGAGCTTCCGGTGATCAATAGCGCGAAGCCCAAAAAAGCCAGGGGAAACAGCGAAGCGTCTTTTCCCGAACGGCGGCGCACGCGAGTCCTTTCCCCCACTCAGCTCTCAGCCGCTGACAGCACCCAGCCGCTGAATTTTAATTTTCCGGTTTCTCAAACCGCAAAATTGAAATTCAGACGCTGCATCCGGATAAATCCGGATGCAGCAGGAACAGACGAAGCGTCTTCTCCCGGACGGCGGCGCACATCATTCCTTTCCCGCACTCCGCCCCGCCGCTTTCCACCTCTCAGCCAAATACCAACAAAACAGCCTCCTTTGCGGAGTTCTTCCCGCAAAGGAGGCTGCTTATTTTTCTATCCTATCGCTTCCCCCAACCCCTCTGCACAACCGCTCCCGCCGCACAGGAGATCAAAAACGCCGCCCCCCAGATTGCCCAGCCGTACTCCCCCTGCCCGAGCGCCGCGCCCGCGGGGTTCGGCCCGAACACAAGGCCAAGAAGGAAGCCGATTCCAAAGCCCGCCAGCGTGACGAGCGAGAACTTCCATTTCCCGAGCAGCGCGGGCAGCGCGGAAACAGCCGCCGCCCACCAGAACAGGCCGCTGCTCAAAAGCCAGCCGAACAGGTAGCTGTGTTCGCCGGAGGGCCTTGCGGAGAACAACCATCCCGTCGCCGCGCTCACCTGCCCGCCGCACCAGATCAGCCGCCCGAGCAGGTAGAGCAGCAGATACGCGGCGCATACCGCGAGAAAGCGCAGCGCGTTCTGTTTGTACGTCTTCCTGCGCGCCGCTGTCTTTGCCGCTTTCTCCCGCTCCGCGAGGGCAAACAGCTCCCGCGCGGCGGAGGCGGCGTCCGGTGGATCTGCAGGGGATTGGCCGGAGGGCGCGTCTGCAGCATCCCGATCCGCGGCCGCGGGCGGCGTCATGCTCTCACCGAAGATGTCGGCGAGGCGCTGCAGCTTTTCCGCGCCCGGCGCGGCCTGCCCCGATTCCCACTTTCCCACGGCCTGACGGCTCACCTCTGTCAGCTCCGCGAGCTTTTCCTGCGACAGTCCGGCCCGCACGCGGCATTTCCGAATTCGTTCGCCCAGCGTCATCGCGCTCACGCCCCTTTCTGTTCTCAGAATAGCAGATTTTCGCGCGTCCGTCTACCAACCGTGGCGCAACCGGCGGTTGCGGCGCTCAAAAAACATGGAAACAACAGAAAAGAGCGCACAGCCCGTCGGCTGTACGCTCTTTTTTACCGCCCGGGCGGGGCCCCATCCGGAAAGGAGCCCGTTGACCGGACGCTTGCTGCGGGTATTTGACGCCCGAATTACTCGGACATCTTTGCCAGGCGCTCGTAATTCTCCTTGGCGACCTTCTCAGCCTCCGCGAACAGCTTCTCAGCACGCTCGGGGAAG
>CASFAA010000299.1 GCA_949292505.1 uncultured Oscillospiraceae bacterium | reverse complement strand
AGTAATGCTCCGTATCTTATTTTGACGAGGAGGCCAACCATGAACAGCAGCGAGAAAAAGAGCTTGCAGATTTCCGCCTGCAAGGTCAGAATGAACGCCGTCACCGGTGTTTATTACGCAAAATCGGGTCATCCCGGCGGTTCTCTTTCCGCGGCGGATCTGCTCACCTACCTGTATTTTAAGGAGATGAAGATTGATCCCGCCAATCCGTCGGCTCCGGACCGCGACCGGTTCGTCCTTTCCAAGGGTCATTGCTGCCCGGGACTTTACGGTGTGCTGGCCGAGAGAGGCTATTTCCCGGCTGAGGAAATGAAGACGCTGCGCCACATCGGCTCCATGCTGCAGGGTCATCCGAACATGAACGACACGCCCGGCGTCGACATGAGCACCGGCTCGCTCGGCCAGGGCATTTCCGCCGCCTGCGGCATGGCGCTTGCCGCCAAGCTCGACGGCAAGGATTACCGCGTGTACGCCATTCTCGGCGACGGCGAGGTCGAGGAGGGCCAGGTCTGGGAGGCCGCCATGTTTGCCGCCCACAAGAAGCTGGACAACCTGTGCATGATTGTTGACAACAACGGCCTGCAGATCGACGGCCCCGTCGAGGAGGTCGCCGGTCCCGGCCCGATTGACGAGAAGCTGCGCGCGTTCGGCTTTGACGTGCAGGTGATCGACGGCCACGACTTCGACGCGATTGAAGCCGCGTTCGCCCACGCCCGCACCGTGAAGGGCAAGCCCAGCGCCATCGTCGCCAAGACCACCAAGGGCAAGGACGTCTCCTTCATGGAGAATCAAGTCGGCTGGCACGGTACCGCTCCCAATGCGGAACAGTATGAGACGGCAATGAACGACCTGAATAAGGTGCTCGCCGGATTGGAGGCAGAATAATGGCTGAAATGGTAAAAATCGCTACCCGCGAGAGCTTCGGCAAAGCGATCGCCGAGTTTGCGGATCAGTACCCCGACGTCGTGGTGCTCGACGCCGACCTGGCGGCTGCCACCAAGACGGGCGTTTTCAAGAAAGCCCATCCTGAGCGCTTCATTGACTGCGGCATTGCCGAGTGCAACATGATCGGCGTCGCCGCCGGTCTGGCTGCCTGCGGCAAGATTCCGTTTGCTGCCTCCTTCGCGATGTTCTCCGCGGGCAGAGCGTTTGAGCAGGTTCGCAACTCTATCGGCTATCCGCATCTGAACGTGAAGATTGTCGGCTCCCATGCCGGTATCTCCGTCGGCGAGGACGGCGCGACCCATCAGTGCTGCGAGGATATTGGCCTTATGCGTACCATCCCCGGCATGGTTATTCTGAATCCTGCCGACCACTATGAGATGCGCGCCGCCGTCAAGGCCGCCATTGAATACGAGGGCCCCGTTTATCTGCGCCTGGGCCGCCTCGCGGTGGAGAGCGTCAACAACAACGACGACTATACCTTTGAGATCGGCAAGTCCATCACCCTGCGCGAGGGCTCCGACATCACCGTCATCGCCACCGGCCTTCTCGTCGGCGAGGCGGTCAAGGCAGCCGACGCGCTCAGGAACGAGGGCATCAGCGTCCGCGTCATCGATATGCACACCATCAAGCCGCTCGACAAGGAGGCCGTCCTTAAGGCCGCGAAGGAGACCGGCAAGATCGTCACCGCCGAGGAGCACAACGTGATTGGCGGTCTGGGCGATGCCGTCGCGAGCGTCCTTTCCGAGGAGCTGCCGACGCCTCTCGTGAAGATTGGCGTCAACGACGAGTTCGGCCATTCCGGTCCCGCTGTGGAACTGCTCAAGCAGTTCGGTCTCTGCGCTTCCCATATCGAGGAAGTCGTCAAGAAGGCGCTTGGCAAATAAGCGTATGACAGCGAAAGGCTCCGCGCAGGGAGGAAATCTCTGTGCGGAGCCTTTTTCCGTTGACAAATTTTTCGCCCCCCGATATAATGAAACGAGAAATACTTCATCCTGAAAGAGTTGTGGAGGTTGTTGGAATATGGATCCGAATGAGAACAAAAACTATTATCCCGGGAATTCCTCGCAGGACTACAACGGCATGAACCAGAATCCTTCTGATGGTCAGTATCAGGGCCAGCAGAACGGCGGATATCAGATCCCTGATTATCAGAATCCGCAGTCTTCGTCTAACCAGTATCAGAGTCCTGATTACTCGTCCAACCAGTATCAGACCCCTGATTATTCGTCCAATCAGTACCAGTCTCCTGATTATCAGGCCGGACAGTATCAGGCGCCGCAGTATCAGACGCCCCAGTATCAGGCTCCCCAGTATCAGCCGTCCTATCAGCAGCCTTCCTACCAGGCGACGCCGTACGGCGAGGAGCCGCGCAAGGGAAGCGGTCTTGCGATCGCCTCGATGGTTTGCGGCATTCTGTCCGTCGTTTTCTGCTGCGGAATGTGGATCTCCTGGATTCTCTCCATCATTGCGATTATTCTCGGTGCGGTTGCTGTCGGCAAAAAGTCGGGCGGCAGAGGCATGGCCATTGCCGGTATCATCACCGGCGCGCTGGGACTGGTGCTCTCTGTCGCGCTGTTGATCTTCATTGTCGCTGCAGGCGAGACGGCGTCCTCGTTTGACTACTATAACTACTACAATGATCTGTTCTGATGAGGAAGCCGCTTTCTGCGGAGGAAACGCTATACCGGCTGGGGCTTGCGCTTCTGCCGGTATTCTTTTTCGCCGCTGTCTTCGTCGCCTTTTCGGGGCAGGAGCTTCTCGGCTGGATGCCGCCGTGCTGGGTTCATGAGCGAACAGGCCTCTACTGTCCTGGCTGCGGCGCGACGCGCGCCGTGGTGGCGCTGGCCCGGCTGCATCTGGTCGAAAGCTTCTGCTATCACCCGTTCATCCCGTACACGGCGCTGATCTACGGCCTGTTTCTTATCTGGGAGACGCTGCGCCGCCGCTTTGCGGTACTGCATCCTTTTCCGATCTTCCCGTGCATTGTCGCGGGAATAGTCCTGCTCGTGCTGCAGTGCGTCTGGAAAAACGCTGCGGTGCTGAACGGCTGGAATCCTTTTTTTGTACTCTGATGGAAATGAGGTTGGTAAAATGAGCTTTGGCAGCAAAATTCTTCGCTATCAGGACGATATTCTCCGCGATCTCGCAGAGCTCGTCCGCATTCCCTCCGTCCGTTCAGCTCCGGAGCCGGGGATGCCCTTCGGCCGCGAGTCGGCCCGCGCCCTCCAGACGATCCTCGCTATGGCGGAGCGCCTCGGCCTTGCCGTCAAGAACGTCGGCAACTACGCCGGACACGCCGAGTACGGCGAGGGGGAGGAGACGGCCGCCGTCCTCGCCCATGTCGACGTCGTCCCCGCCGGAGACGGCTGGGAGACCGACCCGTACGAAATGACGATCCGGGACGGCTGCTGCTATGGCCGCGGCGTCGCGGACGATAAGGGCGAGGCTGTCGTTGCGCTGTACTGCCTTAAGGCGCTGATGGACGAGAAGGTTCCCGCGAAGCGGAGGCTCCGCGTCGTCTTCGGCGCCGCCGAGGAGACGGGCAGCGAGGATCTCGCCTACTACTACAGCAGGGAGCCGCTTCCCGTGATGGGCTTCACGCCGGACGCCGAGTACGGCATCTGCAACCGGGAGAAGGGCCGCGTCTCCGCCGTGATTGCGAAGGATAGAAATGATTCCCCTGTGATTTGTTCCTTCTCTGCGGGTACCGTTGCGAACGCCGTTCCCGCCAGGGCGGAGGCTGTCCTGCGCTGCGGCCGGGAGCGCGTCGATGCGTTGTGCCGTGATGCGCGTGGATATGGCGAACGTTTCTCCGTGGAACGGACGAAGGATGGCGCGCGCGTCTGCGCGGCAGGCGTCGCGGCGCACGCCATGCAGCCGCAGGAGGGCGTCAACGCGGCGTCCTGGCTCGTTCGGCTTCTCTCCGGCGTCTTCTCGTCCGAGGAGCTCGGGAGCTTCTTCTGCTTCGTGCGCGACTGCGTCGGCGTCGAGTACGACGGCGCGTCGATGGGCGTCAAAATGGCGGACGAGGAGTCCGGCCCGCTGACGCTTAACCTCGGCCTTCTCTCCGCGGATGAGAACGGCGCGTCGCTGACCATCGACATCCGTTTTCCCGTCACAAAGGATGGGGACACGATTCTCGCCGTAATCCGCGAGAAAGCCGAAAAGTACGGCCTTGCCCTCGCGGACGGCCACGTCGTCGCTCCGCTGTTCCTTCCCGCGGACAGCCCGTTCATCCGCCTTCTGAGCGACGCGTATCAGGCCGTCACAGGAGAGCCCGCCGCCCTCTATGCCACCGGCGGCGGGACGTACGCCCGCGCCCTGCAGTCCCGCGGCGTTGCTTTCGGTCCCTTCTTTGCCGACGAGCCGGATCGCCGCCTTCACAACGCCGGCGAGCACTTTGAGATTGCCCGTTTTATGGAACACGCGCAGGTTTGCCTGGAAGCCATGTACCGGATGCTTACGACGTAAAAATATTTTTACTTCATATGATAAAGGAGCCGCCCCGGCGCGATTATTCGCGCCGGGGCGGTTCCTTTTTTCGAGGCGGAGGACTCAGAGATCCTCCATGTTTTCCGCCAGATTGCCGAGCTTCTTCATGCACTTATGGCACACATTGTAGCCCTTGTACGTCATAATCTCCTCAAGGCTGTCGCAGAAAATGCACGAAGGCTGATACTTCTTGAGAATGATGCAGTTGCCGTCTACATAGATCTCAAGAGGATCCTTGTCGTTGATGTGCAGCGTTTTCCGCAGTTCCGTCGGAATCACGATACGGCCGAGGTTGTCGATTGGGCGGACGATTCCTGTTGATTTCATGTCTGGCACGTTCCTTTCTTCCTGCTTGTCGGATTTTGAGATTCCTTACTCTTATCATACTAGATAATGGAAATCACGTCAACCCGTGGTGTGTGAACTTTTTTTGACATTTGACATATTTTCAGACATTATATCATACAATCCTGAGAAAGGGAAGAAGGAGGCGAAAAAAATTGTTGAATCTCGTGTGGGCAGGAATGCTCCTTATCAGCATACTCTGTGCCGCAGCGCTCGGCCGCATGGAGGAGCTCTCCCAGTCTGTCTTTTCAGGAGCGCAGAAGGCGGTTGAGCTCGTCTTCGCGATGGCTGGAGCCATGGCAGTCTGGACGGGCTTCCTCAAGGCGGCAGAGAAGGCTGGCGTGACGGCAAAGCTCTCGGCTCTCCTGAGCCCTGTTGTCCGCCGCCTTTTTCCCGGCTGCCGCGAGGGCGGGGAGGCGGACCGCGCTATCTGCATGAATCTTACAGCCAACCTTCTCGGCCTCGGAAACGCGGCCACGCCGATGGGCCTCGCCGCGATGCGCGCGATGGACGCGGAAAACGGGGGAAGGGGGCTCACGCGCTCCATGGTGCGTTTTGTCGTCGTCAATACCGCCTCTCTGCAGCTGCTTCCTACAACGCTCGGCGCGCTCCGATCGGCGGCTGGCGCGGCGTCCCCTTTTGATATTCTCCCTGCGGTTTGGCTGACCTCCGCCGTGTCACTGGCGGCAGCGCTGGCAGCCTGCATTGCGCTGGAGAAACGTCATGGATAAGGCCGCATCCTGTCTTGTCCCTTTTCTGATAGCAGCTTTGCTTCTTTTCTGCCTGTTCCGCCGTGTTCCTGTCTTCGACGCGTTTTCTGAAGGAGCAAAGGAGGGGCTGCGGTCCTGCGTATCTCTTCTGCCGGTGCTGATTGGTCTCGTGACAGGCGTGACCATGCTGCAGGCGTCCGGCGCGCTTGAGCTGGCAGCCCGTGCGCTTGAGCCGCTTGCCCGCTGTCTCGGCCTGCCGAAAGAGGTGCTTCCGCTGGCGCTTATGAAGCCGGTGTCGGGCGGCGCCTCCACCGCCCTTCTCTCACAGACGCTCGAAGCGTGCGGCCCCGACTCGTTTGCCGGCCGCACGGCCAGCGTTCTCGCCGGCTCGACGGAAACGGCGCTGTATTGCGTCGCCGTTTATTTCGGCGCAATCCGGAGGAAGGAGAAAAGCTGCGCGCTTCCCGCGGCGCTCATCGGACATCTTGCCGCCTGTCTGTGCGCCTCCTGGGCGGTGAGGCTTCTGATGGGATTTTGAAAATATATCTTGACAAACGCGGGGAAAAGTGTATTATTGTATTATGAACTTAATACAATAATACATCGAAAGGAGGACGGGCTCTCATGGCGTGGAACCTGCAATCTGACCGCCCGATTTACGCGCAGCTTGTCGAGCAGCTCAGGCGGATGATCGTGACGGGCGTCTATCCCGCCGGCTCCAGGCTCCCCGCGGTGCGGGAGCTTGCGGTGGAGGCAGCGGTGAATCCGAATACGATGCAGCGCGCGCTCGTCAGACTGGAGGAGGAAGGGCTGTTGTACACACAGAGGACAAGCGGAAGATATGTGACCGAGGATCATGAGAAAATCATGGAGGCAAAGGAAGCGATGGCTTCGGAGCTGATTGGCTGCTTCATTGATGAGATGATGCGCCTGGGCTACACCCGGGAGCAGACGATTCAGCTTCTGGAGAAGAAGGAGGTAAAATGATGGATTATTTGATTTCATGCCGCGACCTGGGCAAGAGCTTTCCGGGCTGCCGCGCGCTCAACGGGATCAACCTGGAACTTCCGAGAGGGAGAATCATCGGCCTGCTCGGGCCAAACGGAAGCGGAAAGAGCACGTTTCTCAAGCTGTGCAACGGCCTTCTGACGCCGGACAGGGGAGAGCTCCTTGTCTGCGGGTATCGCCCCGGCGTGGAGTCGAAGAAACACGTCTCCTACCTGCCGGAGCGCAGCTACCTTAATGACTGGATGACAGTCGAGCAGATGATTGGCTTCTTCAAGGATTTTTACGAGGATTTCGAGGAAGCCCGTGCCTATGATATGCTCGCCCGCCTCGCGGTGGATCCGGCCAAGCGGATGAAGACGATGAGCAAGGGCACGAAGGAGAAGGTGCAGCTGATTCTTGTGATGAGCCGCCGCGCGCAGCTTTATCTGCTGGACGAGCCGATCGGCGGCGTCGATCCCGCCGCGCGCGACTTTATTTTGAGCACTATCATTACGAACTACAACCCCGAGGGAAGCGTTGTCATTTCCACGCATCTGATTGCCGACGTGGAAAATATCCTTGACGACGTTATCTTCATCAACAACGGCAGCATTATCCTGTGCGATTCGGTGGAAAACATTCGCGCGAAGCAGGACAAGAGTGTGGACATGCTGTTCCGGGAGGTATTCCGATGCTGAGAAAACTGATAAAATATGAGTTCCAGGCGACGGCGCGCTATTTTCTGCCGATGTACCTGCTGCTGCTCGTCTTTGCGGGGCTGACGCATTTGCTGATTTCCGTTTCCTTCTCGGTCAACGATACGCTGCGTACGTTTATGGTGGAAATCCCGTCCGCGGTGATGAGCTTTGCCTACGTCGCGGGGCTTGTGGGCGTTTCCGTTATCACCGTCCTGCTGATAGTTGCGCGCTTTTACAAGAACCTTCTCGGGAACGAGGGGTATCTCTCGTTTACGCTTCCCGTCACGCCGATGCAGCACGTCTGGGGAAAGCTGATCCCCGCACTGGTGTGGGGTATCGCGGGCTGCGCGGTGATGATTCTTTCCATCGTCATTCTGGCGATGGACGCGAATACGCTCCCTTATTTCGCCAAGATCTTCGGCTCCCTGGGGGAAGCGATGGTGCGCGAGGCTCCCCACTCGTGGGTTCTCTTCTTCCTCCTTCTTCTGCTGCTGGTATCCAGCTTCCTGCACGCCTATCTCGAAATCTACGCCGCGATCGTTGTGGGCTGCCAGGTGAAAAAGGCGCGGATTCTGGCAGGCTTCGGTACCTATGTGGGATTTTCGATGGTCGAGCAGCTGATCGCGAGCATCGCTATTACTGCGCTGGTCCTCTTTCCCGATTTTCCGAAGAATTACCTGGGCCTCCTGCAGTATATGCAGACGGCGAAAGACGCCGCCTACATCGTGATTGAGTCGATGGTTGGCTGCCTCATCCTCTTCAACGTCATATTCGGCACAACGTATTACTTCATCATTTGGCAGCTTTTGAAAAAGCGCCTTAACCTCGAATAAGCAAAAAAAATCGGGGCCCTTCCGCGGAAGAAGGACCCCGATTATCCTATTTTGAGCGTCAGCCATTGAGCGCGGCGGGCTCGTCGTACTTTTTGAGGATTGCCATGAACTCCTCGCCGGTGATGGTTTCCTTGTCAAGGAGATAGTGGGCGAGCTCGTGGAGGGCGGGGAGATTTTCCTTGAGAATGCCGATGGCCTTCTCGTGCGCTTTGCCGATGAGGGCGATAACCTCCTCGTCGACCTGCCGCGCAGTGCCCTCCGAGCAGGCAAGGGAGGCGTCGCCGCCGAGATACTTGTTCGTCTCCGTTTCGAGCGCGATCATGCCGAACTTTTCCGACATACCGAGCCGCGTTACCATCGAGCGGGCGAGCTTTGTCGCCTGCTCAATGTCGTTGGACGCGCCGGATGTGCAGGTGCCGAAGATCAGCTCCTCTGCGGAGCGGCCGCCGGTCAGCGTCGCGATCTTGTTGAAGATCTCCTCGCGGCTCATCAGGACGCTCTCGTCCTCAGCCACCTGCATGGTGTAGCCGAGCGCGCCGGAGGTACGGGGGACGATGGTGATCTTGTGTACGGGAGCGGAATCCGTCTGCTTTGCCGCGACGAGCGCGTGTCCGATTTCGTGGTAGGCGACGAGCTCCTTCTCCCGAGGCGCGATGACGGCGCCCTTCCTTTGATAGCCCGCAATGATGACCTCGACGCTCTCCTCGAGATCCTCCTGCGTCACGGCGTAGCGGCCCATGCGTACGGCGCGCAGGGCGGCCTCGTTGATGATGTTCGCAAGCTCCGCGCCGGACGCGCCGGCGGTGGCTCTCGCAATCGCGTTGAAGTCGATGTCCGGCCCGAGCTTGACGTCCTGCGCGTGGACGCGCAGAATCGCCTCGCGGCCCTGCAGGTCAGGCAGCTCGACGGGAATCCGGCGGTCAAAGCGGCCGGGGCGCAGGAGCGCCTGGTCGAGCGTCTCGGGGCGGTTCGTCGCCGCGAGAATCACGACGCCTTTCTTGCCGTCGAAGCCGTCCATCTCGGTGAGCAGCTGGTTGAGCGTCTGCTCGCGCTCGTCGTTGCCCGTCAGGCCCACGCCGTCGCGCTTTTTGCCGATGGTGTCAATCTCGTCGATAAAGACGATGCACGGCGCTTTCTCCTGTGCCTGCTTGAACAGGTCGCGCACCTTGGCTGCGCCCATGCCGACGAACATCTCCACAAACTCGGAGCCGGAAATCGAGAAGAACGGGACGTTCGCCTCGCCCGCGACAGCCTTCGCCAGCAGCGTCTTGCCGGTACCGGGAGGGCCTACGAGCAGCGCGCCCTTGGGCATCGACGCGCCGATGGACTCATACTTCTTTGGGTCGTGGAGAAAGTCGACAATCTCCTTGAGCGCTTCCTTCGCCTCGTCCTCGCCGGCCACGTCGGCGAAGGTCTTGCCCGTCTGGGCGGCGACGTAGATCTTCGCGTTGCTCTTGCCGAACTGCATCGCGTTCGGCCCGCCCATCTTTTTCTGCATATTACGGATTAAGAGATATCCGGCGCCCCACAGCAGGGCTGTGGGAAGTACCAGCCCGAACAGCAGCGACAGCCAGGGAGACTCCTCCTTCGGAATGATGTTGGAGAATTTTACTCCTGCGTCGGTGAGCCTGTTGACAAGCTCCGGATCGTCCCATGCGCCCGTTACATAGATGAACGGATCGTTTTCATCGACGGTGTTGAACGCGATTGTCTCGCCGTCTTTCTGCACTTCTTTGACCTCGCCGTTCTCGAGCATGGTGAGGAAGGTGCCGTAGTCTACCTCCTTCGTCTGCATCCTGCTCAGCTGCGGCATGAGAATGGTGTTGAGCACTGCCATCACCGCGAGCACGATGACGCAGTACCATATCAGGGATCTTCGGGGATTCTTTTTCTGTTCAACCATGGGTTTTGCCCTCCGTTGCGGCGGATGCGCCTCCGCCGCCAATGTTGAAAATGAAGGCAGTACCGCGCAGTTTACGCAGAACTGCTCAGATGGTGCTGCTTATCCACATTATAGGATGAGGCGTGCAAAAAAGGATGAATAATAAGTTAACTTTTATTTACAATAAATTTTTATTTCTTGTTCACAGTTTGTTTCTTGACGCTCCCCTTTCGTTCCACTATAATATTCGCCATACGAGAAAGGGGGAGGAGTTGTGGAAGAACTGCCGATTTTGCTTGCGCGCGAAACGCTGCAGCTGCTGCCGCTGCTGTTTCGCCAGATTTTTCAGACGAGCAAGCGCGCCGTGCTGCCGCAGCTGCCGCCGACGCAGCTGCAGGCGCTGATGCTCCTTGAGCGCGAGGGAAAGCCCGCCTGTATGACCTGGCTTGCCGAGGAGCTCTGCGTCTCGAGGCAGCAGTTTACGAAGGTGGCAAACGCCCTTGTTGACAAGGGGTTTGTCGCCCGCGAGCCGAGCAGTGAAAACAGGAGAATGATTCTGCTGGCTATCACCCCGGAGGGGAAAACGGCGCTTTGCAGCATCCTGCAGGACGCAATAGACGCTCTCTCCGGCAGCTTCTCCTGCTATACGGAGGATGAGCTTCGTATTCTTCGGAACGCCGGTCAAATTCTCCGCGCGCATATCGGAAAGGACAGGAAGGACGGGAATGAATAACTTTTTCGCACGGCTGCAGGCCGCCCTGCAGCGTTTTTTCTACGGACGCTACGGCAGCGATCAGCTCAACTGGGCGCTGATCATTGTGTATCTTGCGCTTTGGGTCATAGGTCTTTTCACAGGCTTTTTCCTGTTCCCGCTGCTCTCCTGGCTCGTCTTTCTCCTTGTCATGTTTCGGATGCTTTCTCGCAACAGGGCGAAGCGCTGGGCGGAAAACCAGAAGTTCCTGCGAGGCTGGAACAGATTCAAGGGCTTTTTCACGGGCCATGCCGCGGAGCTGCGCGACAAAGAGCACCGCTATTATAAATGCCCCAAATGCAAAAATAAATTGCGCGTTCCCCGCGGAAAGGGAAAAATTCAAATCACCTGCCCTGTCTGCCGGACGGAGTTTATCAAAAAGACATAAGAAAAAGCCTGCTCGACGCAGGCTTTTTCTTATGCCAGATTTTTTTTCATCATTGTGTGCGGGACGGATTCGTCATACACAATCTCTCCGAACGCCGCGTAGCCGAGAGATTCATAGAAGCCCCTCGCGCGCACCTGCGCGCAGAGCCGGATTTCCTGCGCGCCGAGCGACAGCGCCTTCTGCTCGAGCGCGTCCATGACCGCTGCTCCAAGACGCGCCCCGCGTTTTTCCCGCCGCACGGCGATCCTTCCGATGACATAGCCTGCCTCCCGTCCCGCATCCGGAAACAGCCGTCCCGTCGCGAGGGGGAGGCCGTTTTCCCACGCAACGGCGTGCCACGCGTCCCGGTCGGCGTCGTCAAACTCGGATGCTTCCGTGAAGCCCTGCTCGCGGACGAAGACCTCGAGGCGCACCTGCCGCCCGCCGGAGGGCAGCCCTTTTGTGACGGTGATTTCCACAACGCCCGCCTCCCTCAGACTACCTGGAACAGGTAGAATTTCAGATAGTTTGTCTCCGGCACGTTCCACAGAATCGGATGGTCGGGCGCCTGCTGACGCGCCTCGATCTGGCGCAGAGAGCGCCCGGCGTCCGCGGCGGCGCTGTGGAGCATCCGGCAGAACAGCTCCTCGGTCATGAAGTGCGAGCACGAGCACGTTGCGAGATAGCCGCCCCGCGGCAGCAGCTGCATGGCGCGCCGGTTGATCTCGTGGTAGCCGCGCTCCGCACTGCGCACCGTACCGTGCGATTTCGTGAAGGCCGGCGGGTCGAGGATGATGTAGTCAAACTCCCGGCTTTTCGCCTCGCCCATCTCGGTGAGGAGGTCAAAGACGTTCGCCTCCCGGAACGACAGGTTGTCCGTCAGTCCGTTGAGCGCAGCGTTGTGCTGCGCCGTTTTGAGGGCGTCGGCGGAGACGTCCACCGCGCAGACGTGGCTCGCGCCCGCCTTCGCCGCGTTGAGCGCGAACGCGCCCGTGTGCGTGAAGCAATCCAGCACCCGCTTCCCCGGCGCGAGACGCGCCGCGGCGAGGCGGTTGTATTTCTGGTCGAGGAAAAAGCCCGTCTTCTGGCCGTTCACATAATCGACCTCATAGCGGATCCCGTTCTCGCAGATCTCCGTCACGCCAGGGAGATCGGTGCTTAGGCCGTCCATGGCGTAAAAGCCCTTGCTCTGCTCCATGCCCTCGAGCTCGCGGATGCGCACGTCGTTTCGCTCATAGAGAGCGTCAATCGTCTCGCCCGATTCGCGCAGGAGCTTCACGAGCAGCGGGAAGATGACGTCCTTGCGCAGCTCCATCCCGAGGGAGAGCGTCTGCGCAACGAGAACGTTCGAGAAGCGGTCGACCGTCAAGCCGGGAAAGAAGTCCGCCTCGCCGAAGATGAGGCGGCAGCACGAGAAATCCGGCCCCATGACGGTGCGGCGGTAGTCGATCGCGTGCCGGAGGCGGCGTTCAAAGAACGCCTCGCTGAAGTCGTCGTTCGTGTTGCGGGAGAGAACCCGCAGTCGGATCTTGGAGTGGGAATTGTAGAGCGCTGTGCCGAGCCAGCGCCCCTTGTGACTGAGCACGTCGGCAAGACAGCCGTCCTCCGCTTCTCCGGAAAGGATCTCTGTATCGTAAACCCAGGGGTGGCCGAGGCGCAGGCTGCGCTCCGCCTTCTCGGTGATCGTAAACTGGGGATAGTTTCGTTCCATGCTGCTGCGTTCCTTTCTCCGGGCTAAGCCCGGACGGTTTCACCTTTTTCTTTGTCTTTCATTATACCACACCTGCGGTGGGCATTTCGCGCGCTGCGGCCACAGGCCGCCGGGGCTGCGTGAAAACAGAAAACCAGGCTGCCCGCGCTGCAGCCCTTCTGCGAATAGGATACCACACCTGCGGTGGGCATTTCGCGCGCTGCGGCCACAGGCCGCCGGGGCTGCGTGAAAACAGAAAACCAGGCTGCCCGCGCTGCAGCCCTTCTGCGAATAGG
>CASFAA010000298.1 GCA_949292505.1 uncultured Oscillospiraceae bacterium | reverse complement strand
AATCTCGTTCAGACGCTGCCGCAGTTCGCCAAGCGGAATGTTGACGGCGCCCACAAGATGTCCCATCTCGAATTCCTCGGGAGTTCTGACGTCGATGATGTACGCGCCGCTCTCCACCAGCTCTCGCACAGCCGTCACGGGGACCTGACGGAACACGCCGTGGAGAACGTTGAGTCCCACCAGCGCCGCCAGATTGACGACGTCTCTCGCCGTACCGAACACGGGAGAGTAGCACAGCTCCAACTCTTTCAGATCCTCGAGCGTGCCGCCCATCGCAATGAGCGTCGCAATGACGTCGATCCGTTTGTCGACGCAGCCCCGGCCAACAGCCTGCGCGCCCAGGATCTTTCCCGTGGGCGTCTCGAACACCAGCTTGAAGTGGATGGGCGCGCTGTCCGGCATCAGGCCGACTTTGTCCATCGACATGGTGTACACGGAGTCGCAGGAGAATCCGTTCGCTTTCGCCGTGCGCTCGTTCAGCCCCGTGGCTGCGGCGTTCATGCCGAACACCCGGACAGCGCACGAACCCAGCACGCCGTTGTTCGTTCCGCGCATGCCGTAGATGGCGTCAGCGGCCGTTCGCGCCTGACGGATGGCCGGACCCGCGAGCGGGAGCTTGACGGCCTTGTGCGTGAGGCGGTTGTACACCTCGATGGCGTCGCCCACCGCGTAAATGTGCGGATCGCTGGTGCGGTAGTCCGCCGTGACTTTGATGGCGCCCGTTTCTCCGAGCTCCAGCCCGGCGTCTTTCGCGAGCTTTGTCTCGGGCGCAACGCCGATGGCAAGCACAACCGCGTCCGCCGCAAGCTCCTTGCCGGAGGTAAGGACGACCTTGTCAGGCGTGATGGCTTTGACGCCGTCGCCGACGCACAGCGCCACGCCGTGGTCGATCAGCTCCTTCTGGAGGATCTGGACCATGTCAAAATCGAACGGCGCCATGACCTGCGGAGCAGCCTCCACGACGCTGACGTTTTTGCCTGCCTCCTTCAGGTTTTCCGCAACTTCCAGTCCGATGAAACCGCCGCCTACGACCACAACGTCGCCCGAATTCTCGCGGCGGACGTACCGGTCCAGCTTGACGATGTCGGTCACGTTGCGGACGGTGAACACATGGGGAAGATCCACGCCCGGAATCGAGCGCGGACGGATCGGGCTCGCGCCCGGAGACAAAACCAGTTCGTCGTACGCTTCCTCGTACTCCCGGCCGGTGTCCAGCTCTTTGACAAGGATTTTCTTTTCCGCCCGGTCGATAGAGACCACCTCGCTGCGCACGCGCACGTCGATGTCGTAGGAGGCCTTGAAGCTCTCCGGCGTCATCATCACGAGATAGTCGGACTCCTCCACCGTCCGGCTCAGAAAATAGGGCAGCGAGCAGTTCGAGAACGAGACGTGCTCTCCCCGCTCAAAGACGGTGATGGATGCGTCCGCGTCCAGACGTCTCACTCTGGCCGCGGCGGAGGCGCCGCCGGCGACGCCGCCCACCACAAGCACACGTTTGCCCCTCGCTTTCCTCCTTACGCTTCTTCCGCCTTGGGCAGATTGTCAATGATCCGCCCAATGGCCTCCTTGATGTACTTGGTATCGGTGGCCAGATTGATGCGCACAAAGCCGTGGCCCTCGAAGCTGAACCACTCGCCCACGTCGCAGGCCAGACGGCACTTCTTCTGAATGAACTCGGCCACTTCCTTGCCGTCCATGTAGCCGCGCAGGTCGAGCCACGACAGGTACGTGCCCTCCAGCGGCGTCAGGACGATCTTCGGCGCTTCCTTCGCGAACATCTCTTTCATGGTATCGTAGTTGTGGCAGATGAGCGCCTTGACGTTCTCGAACCACTCCTCGCCGCCGCGGAACGCGGCGCCCATGCCGACAAGACCCATCACGTTGGCCTCGGGGGAACCGATGGACTTGATGTACTCGTCGTACGTCTTCATCAGCTTTTCGTCGAAGATGATGACGTGCGAGTGGATCAGGCCCGCCAGGTTGAACGTCTTGGAGCCGGAGTTCAGAAGGATGAGCATATCCTTATATTTGCCGCCGCCGATCAGAGCGGTGGAGACGAACTTGTGCTCGGGAGAGTACGTGAAATCCTGATGGATCTCGTCTGCGACGACCAGCACGCCGTACTTGCGGCAGATCTCCAGCATCCCCTCCAGCTCCGCCTCGGTCCACACGCGGCACACGGGGTTGTGCGGCGAGCACAGGATGAACATGGACGGCTTCTGCTCCGCGATCGTCTTCTCGAATTTCTCAAGGTCGAGATAGAAGTGACCGCCGTCGTTCGTCAGGTCGCACATGACCAGCTTGCGCCCCGTGTTCAGGATCGCATCATAGAACGGATAGTAGACCGGCGGGCAGATGATGACCGACGCTTCCGGCTCCGTATAGGCTCTGACCGCCGCATACAGAGAGCCCACGACGCCGGTGGCGAAACGGATCTCCTCTTTCTTCAGCTCAACGCCGTGATGCTTTTTCTGCCATGCAAAAAACGCATCATAATAGGAATCCGTCACCTTGCCGTAGCCGAACGTGCCGTGCTCGACCTGCTTCATCATCGCTTCGCGCGCGGACGGAGGCGACTGGATCTCCATGTCGGCTACCCACAGCGGCAGAAGATCGGGATCTCCGAAAACCTCCTGCAGAGAGTCCCATTTCAGCGTGCCGGTACCCTTTCGCTCCACACAGTTTTCTTGGCAGAACTTCTCAAAATCCATTTGACATACCGCCTTTCTCATTGCCTTGCGCCAAACCACCCAGCATGGTTTAGCTTCTAAACTATATTATAATGAGTATGCCGCTTTTCGTCAATATTTTATCGATTGTTTTTTATAAATACTGTGTTATATGCACAAATATATCTTGCTTTTCTTGTATAATAATTCTTTTGATAAACTATTTCAAATGCGCTGCGAGCTCGCTTCCTTGAAATCACTATATAAATATGGTAAACTGGAGTTGTATCTATATAGAGAGGACGAGGTCCAGCATGAGCCATTTGTCAGACATCGACAGCGCTTATCAGAAACTGAAGATCCGGGCGGATATGCTGTACGAGTTTGTGATTTTGTATCACAATTTCATCTATGCCAAGCACTCCTACGACGTGGAAGACTTCAACATGATCGAGATGCACACGCTTACCTACATCGACGACACGCCCGGCGTCACGGCCACCGAACTTGCAAAAATGTGGCACAAGAGCAAGAGCTCCATTTCCCAGATAATCAAAAAACTGACGGAGGCCGGCTATCTGGAAAAGCGTTTTTCGGAAAACAACGAAAAAAACGCCCACCTGTATGCGACGGAAAAGGGATCGCGGCTGTCCAACATCCACAAAGCCTACGACGTGGCGGACATCACGCAGACGGCGTCTCACCTGGAGGAGCACTGCAGCCGGGAAGATCTTGACGCGTTTTACCGGATCGTGGAAGAATATGTCAAACTGCTGAAATCGGAACTGTGACCCGCCCGGGCTCACGGCATCAAAAAGCCACGCCCCGCCCGCAATATCGCGCGGACGATGACGTGGCTGTTTTACTGCGCGCCCTCTCCCG
>CASFAA010000297.1 GCA_949292505.1 uncultured Oscillospiraceae bacterium | reverse complement strand
CCCGGCTCCGGCTCCGGCTCGCTCCACGGGTCGCGCAGCAGAGCGAGCGCTTTCCTGTCTTCGCGCAGCGGATCGCGGCACAGCCTCGACACGCCGCATTCCGGGTGTCCCTGCCGCCACGCGGCGAACCGCGCCGGCGCGCCCGAGCCGAAATACTCGTCGATCGCGCGCAGGATCCGGTTGTAGAACAGGCCGGAGTCGCCGCCCGTCGACGCGATCACCATATCGTATTCCGGCAGCACGACGGCGTACTGCCCGAACACGCCGTTGAACTGGTACGAGTGCGGCGCGGGGAAGCCCCACAGCTGATAGCCGTACCGCTCCATGCCCTCCCTCCCCGTGTCGACGCCGAGGGTCAGCATCTCGGCGAGCCACCGCTCCGGCAGGACGCGCCTGCCCTCCCAGACGCCGCCGTTCAGGCACAGCTGGCCGAGCTTCGCCATATCCGTCACGCGCAGATACAGCCCCCAGCCGCCCTTCTCGATCCCCATCGGGCACGTCTCCCAGTAAACCGGGCCGATGCCGAGCGGCTCGAACAGCCGCGGCGTGAGATAATCCACGAGCGTCTGTCCTGTCACGCGGCACAGGATGGCGGCGAGCAGATACGAGTTCATGCTGTTGTACCGGAAGCTCTCCCCCGGCATGGCGGAACAGTCCGAGAAGAAAAAGGCGCGCACCCAGTCGCGCTCGATCTCGCTCCCCGCCTCGTTGAAGTTCGCCCCGCTCGTCATCGTGAGCAGGTGGCGCACCGTCATCGCCGCCATGCGCGGACTGCGGAACAGCGGCGGCTGCTTTTCAGGGAAGAAGGAAACAACCTTATCCTCCGCGGAGAGCAGCCCCTCCTCGGCGGCGAGTCCCACGGCCATCGCGACGACCGTCTTCGAAAACGAAAACGTCATATGCGGCAGCTGCGCCGTGTACGGCTCCCGGCTGACGCACGCGACAAGCTTCCCGTGGCACAGCACGGCGGCGCTGTGCAGCTTCGGCGGGAACGACCCGTCGTCCGCGGCGCGGAAAAACTCCCGCAGGTAGCCGGACGGGATGCCCTCGCGCTCCGGCGTGCTGCGCGGCAGACGCGGATCGCCGTCCGGCGCGAACGCAGGCTTTCCCGCCGCGAACGGGTACGGCGTGAGGCGCGCCATGTCTCCCCGCAGGAATTTCATCATGACGTCCGCCATTTTCACCTGGCTGATGAGGTCCATCCGTCTTTCCCCCTTCCGGGCGGTCAGAGACCGCCGTATTCCTCCTCAAGCTCCTCGCCAAAGCGCGGCGCGGGCGGCTTGCGCACGGCGCGGCGCACGAGGCCGAATTTCTCGCACAGCGGCGCGCACGCCTGCGACAGCATCGCGGGCAGGACGCGCACGTCGTCCGGCAGCAGGCAGATCGCCTGGCTGCGGCTCTCCACGAGATAGCCCTCGACGTCCCCCTCCGTCAGGCGAAGGACGCCGCGCGGCTCGCCGTCCGGCCCGATCGGGACGTGCAGCCGCTCAAACAGCGCCGCCGCGCACGCGGGCCTCGCGGGCGGGAAGCCCTCCGCCGGGGCGACGACGAACACGACGTCGCTGCGGGAAAGCAGCGACGACAGCGCCGGCAGGAAGCTCCCGAACGCCGCCTCGCTGCCGGAAAGGCGGCAGTCGAGCAGCGCGAGGAAGCGCTCAATCTCGCTCTGGGCGAAATAGGTCTGGCGGGCGTTGACAAACAGCAGCGACGATTTCATACCGGCTTTTCCTCCGCGGGCAGGCCGCTCAGACGGCGGCGCGCCATATCGAGGGCAGTACTCGCGGCGCGGAAGCGGATCTTCTCGCGCGGCTGGAAGCGGGCCGGGGCGCTGAGCCGCCGCACCCATGTCTCCTCGCCGTCGCTCAGCGCGATCCACACAAGGCCGACGGGCTTCTCCGGGGTGCCGCCGTCCGGGCCAGCGATGCCCGTCACGCCGAGGCCGAGGCTGCTTCCGGCGGCGCGGCGGACGCCCTCCGCCATCGCGCGGGCGACCTCCTCACTGACGGCCCCGTACCGCTCGAGCAGCTCCTCCGGCACGCCGAGGAGGCGGCGCTTCGCCTCGTTCGAGTAGGTGACGAAGCTCATATTCAGCACGGCGGACGCGCCGGGGACGTCCGTCAGACGCTTCGCGATCAGCCCGCCGGTGCACGACTCGGCGGCGGCAATCGTCCTGCCCTGCTCCGTGAGGAGGCGAACGACCGTATTTTCCAGGCAGCTCTGGCTCGTGCCGTCCTCGTTGACGTCGTAGACGAAGGAGCCGAGCCTCCCGCACAGCCGCCGCGCGACGGCGGCGCACTGCTCCCGCGCCTCCTGCTCGGACGCGGCCTTCGCCGTCACGCGGAAGAACATTTCGCTCTCCTTCGCGTACGGCGCGACGGTGGGATTTTTCATCTCGAGAAAATCGGCGGCGCGCTCCGCGGCGCTGCCTTCGCCGATGCCGAAGGTGCGCACCATGAGCGAGGCGATCGCTCCGCCGCAGAAGCGGTGCAGGTACGGCATCAGCTGGTCGCGGATCATCGGCTCGCACTCCGACGGCGGCCCCGGCAGCAGCGCCACGAGCGAGCCGTTCGGGGCGGAGAAGACGCAGCCCGGCGCGGTGCCGCGGTTATTTTCCAGCACGTCGCAGCCCTCGGGGAGCATGGCCTGCTTCCACTGCGTCTCGCCGAGCGGCCTGCCCTTGAAATATTCCTCGATGCGGCGGCGGCTTTCCTCGTGCGGGACGAGCTGCCTGCCGCACACGGCGGCTGCGATCTCCTTGGTGAGGTCGTCCTTCGTCGGCCCGAGGCCGCCGATGAGAATCACCAGATCGCTCTGCGACAGCGCGAGCCGGAGCGTCTCCTCGAGACGCGCGGGGTTATCGCCCACGGTGAAGCGGCGCAGCACGTCGACGCCCGCCGCCGCGAGCTCGCGCGACGCGTACGCGGCGTCGGTATCGATGGTATGGCCGAGCAGCAGCTCAGTGCCGACGGAAATCAGTTCAGCCTTCATGGCAGCGTTCCTCCCTTTAAACCTCGCCGGGGACAATCTTCGTCACGCGGCGTCCCTCGACGCACGCGTTCACCAGCGCCTCCACGTCGAGGGCGCTTTCGGCCTTTCGCACCTCGTCGAGCTCCGGCCTCGTGCGCGGGTGGCGCGGGGTGAAGACGGTGCAGCAGTCCTCATACGGCAGAATCGAGAGGTCGAAGGTATCGATTTTGCGCGACACAGCGACGATCTCGCTCTTGTCCATGCCGATGAGCGGGCGGAAGACGGGCATGGAGGCGGCGTCGTCCGTAGCGGCGATGGCCTGCAGCGTCTGGCTCGCGACCTGGCCGAGGCTTTCGCCGGTGATGAGGGCGGCGCAGCCCTCGATCTGCGCGATCCGCTCCGAGACGCGCATCATGAACCGGCGCATGAGGATGGTGAAGTAATCCTCCGGGCATTTATCAAGAATTTCCTCCTGCACGCGCGCGAAGGGAACGGTGATCATGTACATCCGCCCGGCGTACTCCGCGACGCGCGCGAGCAGCTGGGCGACCTTCTTCTCGGCGCGCTCGCTCGTATACGGCGGGCTCGCGAAGTGGATCGGCGTGAGCTCGACGCCGCGCTTGGCCATCATCCAGGCGGCGACGGGGCTGTCGATGCCGCCGCTGATGAGGATGGCGGCCTTGCCCCCCGTCCCGACGGGGATGCCGCCCGCGCCCTGCTCCGGCTCTCCGTGGACGTACGCGCCGAAATCGCGGATCTCGACGCGGACGGTCACGTCCGGCTCATGGACGTTGACCGTCAGGTTCGGGAACGCGGCAAGCAGGCACGCGCCGACCTCGGCGGAGATCTGCGGCGAATTGAGCGGGAATTTCTTATCGGCGCGCTTCGTCTCGACCTTGAACGTCGACACGCGCGAGAGCTGCGGGCGCAGGTACTCCACGGCGGCGGCGCGCACGGCGTCCATATTCTTCTCCGTCACGCACGCGCGGGAGAAGGTAATGACGCCGAAAATCTTGCGGACGCGCTCGACCGCGCCCTCGAAATCCGCGCCCTCTCCGGGCGTGATGGTGACGGTCGACTGCGCCATGCGCACCTCGAATTCCCCGAGCGGCGCGAGGCGGCGGCGGATATTTTTGATCAGCGCGTTCTCGAAGGTGTTCCGGTTGAGGCCCTTGAGCACCATCTCGCCGAGCTTGAGCAGAATGACTTCCTTCATCGGTGGTTCTCCTTCTCCGTTATGATTTTCTGAGCCGGCCGCGCAGTCCCCCGCGGGC
>CASFAA010000296.1 GCA_949292505.1 uncultured Oscillospiraceae bacterium | reverse complement strand
CAAAGAAAAAAAGGCTCTCTGAAAAATCAGAGAGCCTGATGTTCTTCGGTTGCCTCTGTCAGATGGCACGGGTAACCTTGCCGGAACGCAAGCAGCGGGTGCAGGCGTAAACGCGCTTCGGGGTGCCGTTCACAATCGCCTTCACGCGTCTGATGTTCGGCTTCCAGGTTCTGTTCGTACGTCTATGGGAATGGGACACCTGAATGCCAAAAGCAACATCCTTGCCACAAATTTCACACTTTGCCATGTCTGCACCTCCTTTGAGGACGGAATCATAGGATTACAACATTCGTATTCTATCAGGTTTTTTCGAGAAAAGCAAGTCTTTTTTTGAAAAAAAACGGATTTCTTTTCCGCGGAATCGGGATGAGAGACCGGAATCGACGAAATGACTTGTTTTTGAACCATGTCTATATTATAATAAAGAAATAGTTTCCGGGCAAGAATAAATCGGGAATTGCAGGGAAAAAACCTGCCGTTCGATGGAAGGAAAATGATATGCTGATTGATGCGCTCCGAAGTCTTGCGAGCGGTCAGGGAGTCGATGTCTTCGGCGTCCTGATGCAGGTGCTCGCCACGGTCTTCGTCATGGTTCTGATTCTGCCGCTGCACGAATTCGCGCACGGCTACGTCGCCTATAAGCTCGGCGACCCGACGGCGAAGCAGGCCGGGCGGCTGACGCTCAACCCGATCGCGAGCCTTGATCCCATCGGCTCCGCGGGCCTTCTGCTGTTCGGGATCGGCTGGGCCAAGCCCGTCCCCGTCAATCCGCGCTACTTCCGCAATCCGAAGCGCGGGATGGCCATCACGGCGCTGGCCGGGCCTGCGAGCAACGTCATCGCCGCGTTCGTCGGAGCGTTCCTCGACAACCTGCTCTATGTGCTTCCCCTGCCGATACCGAATCGCGCGTTCCTTCTGCTGAGCATCTTCTTCTATTACTACGTCTCCATCAACCTGATGCTCGCCGTGTTCAATCTGCTGCCGATTCCGCCGCTCGACGGCTCGCGGATTGTCGCCGCGTTCCTGCCGAATCGGATGATGTACGCGTATTACCGGTATGAGCGGATACTCGTCGGCGTCCTGTTCCTGCTTCTGTTCATCGGCGTCCTCGATCCGGTGCTCTATTTCCTGCAGGAGCATTTGTGGAACGCCGTCATTTGGCTCGCCGCCGCGCCGTTCCGCCTGTTCGGCCTGCTGTAAGGGGGAGACGGCTTGGAACACTTTTCCTATCATCTTGAAAGCTTTGACGGGCCTCTCGATCTGCTGCTGCAGCTTCTCGCGAAAAACAAGCTGTCCATCTGCGACATTTCCATCCTGTCAATCGTCGACCAGTTCGTCGAGCAGGTTGACGCAATGCGCGGCAGCGATATGGACGTCTCGAGCGAGTTCCTCGAGATGGCGGCGAAGCTGATTGAGATGAAATCCGCGTCTCTGCTTCCGCGCCACGAGGAGGAGCCGGACGAGAAGCGGGAGCTTGTCGGCAGGCTCCTCGAATACCAGGAATGCAAGCGGATGGCCGCGCTGCTCTCGGAAAGCCTTTCGTTTGACAGCTTTGTCCGGGACGCGCAGGAGCTCGAGCCGGACCGCATCTACCGCCGCAGCCATGACCCGGAGGAGATCCACGCGGCGTATCTGAGCGCGGCGGGCCGCGGAAAGCGCCGCGTCCTCCCGACTCCCGGCGCCTTCGCCGGCATTGTCGCGCATCGGATTGTGTCTGTTTCCTCTCAGATTGTCTCCGTCCTGCGCAAGCTCTGGAAGGGGGACAGGCTTTCGTATTACAGCCTGTTTGAGGGGAAGACGGAGCGTTCTGAGCAGGTCGCGACTTTTCTGGCCGTGCTGGAGCTGGTCAAGGCGAGAAGGGTGATCGTTGACGGCCTGCCCGGCCAAGAGACAGTTCAAATGAGAGGAACGAAAGAAACATGGAGATCCGAAAGATCCAGGGAGCCATAGAGGCGATTCTGTTCGCAAGCGGGGAGCCGGTGCCGGAAGCCCGCCTCGCGGAGGTGCTGTCGCTCGACCGGGAGACGGCGAAAAAGCTCCTGACGCTCCTGATGGATCGGTACAACAAGCCGAGCAGCGGCATCCACATTGTCAAGCTCGGCGACAGCTACCAGATGTGCACCGGCCCGCAGTATGCCGAGGAGGTGCGCAGCGCTCTCGAAATCCGGCGGAACACGCCGCTTTCCCAGGCGGCGATGGAGGTGCTGGCGATCGTCGCGTACAACCAGCCGGTGACGAAGGCGTTCGTCGACCAGGTGCGCGGCGTCGACTGCGGCAGCGTCATGGCGACACTCACGGCGAAGGGCCTCGTCGAGGAGCGGGGAAGGCTGGAGCTTCCCGGCCGTCCGCTATTGTACGGCACCACAGAGAATTTCCTGAGATGCCTGCACATCTCCTCACTCGACGAGCTTCCGCCTCTTCCCACGGAGACGGACGGGAGCGCGGAGGAGCCTGCGCAGGACGAAGCATAGAGAAGGGAGGGAGAGGCGTGCTGATTGCAGCGGGAATTCTCGCTTTTCTGGCGATTTTGCTCGCCTGTCCCGTGACGGTGAGCGCGTCCTTTGAGGAGGAGCTGTCGCTCCGAATCAGGTACCTGTTTTTCCGGTTTACCGTCCTTCCGGCGAAGGAAAAGCCGGAGCCCGAAAAGAAGAAAGCGGAAAAGAAAAAGCCCGCTGAGACCCCGGAGGAAGAAAAAAAGCCGGACTGGCGGGATATCCTAAAGAAAAAGGGCGTCGACGGGCTGCTGGCTATCCTGCGGGAGGCCGCGGCGCTCGCCGTGTCCGTCCTCAAAAAATTCCTGTCGCACGTTAAGGTGCTGCAGTTTGACCTCGACCTCGCCGTCGCGACGGAGGACGCCGCGGAGACGGCGCTCTGGTACGGCCGGGTCTGCGCTGTGGTCTACCCCGCAGTGAGCGCCCTGATGCAGGCGTGCGGCTGCCGCCGCTTCGGCGTCAGCGTCTTCCCGGATTTTGACCGGAAGAAGGCAGAGGCGCGCCTGACCCTCCGCGTGAGAATCGCGCTGTTTTTCCTTCTGAAGGAGTCGTTGTCTGCGCTCTGGCGCGCGGCGAAGCTCTGGATGAAATTCCGTGACCCGCAGCCTGACGCTCCGGCGCAAGCCGGTGCGCCCGGGACAAAATAACAAACAACTGAAGGTAGAAAGGCTGGTTTTCGTATGAGCGAGCATCCGATTGAAGGCATGATGAACGTTACCCTGGACAAAATCCGGCAGATGATCGACGCCAACACCGTGATGGGCGATCCCGTCACGACGCCGGACGGCACGGTGATCATTCCGATCTCCAAAATCAGCTACGGCTTCGCGTCCGGCGGCTCCGACCTCCCGTCGAAGGCGCACCCGGAGAAGAATTACTTCGGCGGTGGCGCGGGTGCGGGCGTGACGGTCACGCCGCTCGCGTTTCTGACCATCAGCGGCGGCAGCACGCGTCTGCTGCAGATCGACCCGTACAACAGCTCAGCCGACCGCGTTGTCGGCATGATTCCCGACGTCGCGGACAAGATCAACGAGTTCCTCAAATCGAGGAAAGAGACGAAAGCGGAGGCTTCCCACGAGGAAGCTCCGGCCGGGGAGTCCGCGGAGAACGGATAAGTTGCCCGCCTGCCGCATAGAAATGTGTTGGCAGGTGATGATACATGGGTAAAAGAACGGCGGCACTCCTTCTCACAATCGTCTGGTTCCTTCTTCTTCCGTTCCCGGCGCGCGCGGAGACCTCCGCGCAGCCGTCGTCCTCCGCTTTGCCGGAGACCTCCGCCGTCTCGGCGATTCTGGTCGAGGCGGAGACGGGGCGCGTCCTCTATGAGAAGAACGCGCAGGAGGAGCGGGCGATGGCGAGCACCACAAAAATCATGACGGCGCTGCTCACGCTCGAGGAGCCCGACCGCGAGGTGACCATTACCGATGAAATGATCCGGGTGGAGGGCTCCTCGATGGGCCTGCGCGCGGGCGACCGCCTGACGCTGCACGGTCTCGCCGCGGGGATGCTGTCCGTCTCCGGGAACGACGCTGCGAACGCCGCGGCCTTCCTCATCGGCGGCTCGCTCGAAGCGTTCGCCGACCGCATGAACGAGCGCGCCGCCGCGCTCGGGCTGACCCACACCCATTTTGTGACGCCCTCCGGTCTCGACGCCGAGGGGCATTATACGACGGCTGCCGATCTCGCTGCGCTGACGTGTGAGGCGCTCGAAAACGAGGCGTTCCTCGAGCTTTCGCGCAGCGCGTCGGTGCAGGTCGCGTTTTCCTCCCCGGAGGAGACGAGGACGTATCAGAACCACAATAAACTCCTTACACAGCTCGACGGCTGCATCGGCGTGAAGACGGGCTATACGAAGCAGGCGGGGCGCTGTCTCGTCTCGGCTGCGGAGCGGGGAGGCATCCGCCTTGTCGCCGTGACGCTCAGCGCGCCGGACGACTGGAACGATCACCTCGCGATGATGGAGTACGGCTTCTCCGTCATGGAGCGGTACGAGCCGGGCGACGTCCCGTTTCAGTGCGCGCTTCCGGTGACGGGCGGCGAGGACGGGACGGTCGGCGTCTGCGGCGAGCTGACGGAGGGCTTCCCGGTGCTCCGCGAGGAGGCGGAGCGCGTCGTCAGCCGCGTGGAGCTGCCGCGCTTTCTGTACGCGCCCGTCCGCGAGGGGGAGCGCGTCGGCACGATCTCCTACTGGCTCGACGGGGAGCTCATGCGCAGCTCGCCGCTCTACGCCGTGGAGGACGTGCGCCGGAAGGAGCCGCCGCGCAGCTTCTGGGAAAAAATATCAGATTTCTTTGGCTGGAGCTGAGGAGCGCGCGGAGGGGGGAAACTCCTCCGCGCGCCGCTCCGTCCGGCAGAAAAATACATTACACATAAAGGGATTGTTGCACACCATGGCACAGGAAAAAATCAGGCTGCAGAAAATCATTGCGGACTGCGGTCTCGCGTCCCGCCGGAAGGCGGAGGAGTGGATCGCGGCGGGTGACGTCGCCGTGAACGGCGAGACGGCGAAGCTCGGCGACAGGGCGGATCCCGCCGCCGATCGCATCACCGTCCGCGGAAGGCCGCTCGCCGCGGCGGAGGAGAACGTCTACCTCATGCTCCACAAGCCGAGAGGCTACATCACGACGATGAGCGACGAGCGCGACCGCAAATGCGTGGCGGAGCTCATTGAGGACGTGGAGCAGCGCGTCTACCCCGTCGGCCGCCTCGACAAGGACTCCGAGGGCCTTCTTCTGATGACGAACGACGGCGCGTTCGCCAACGCGCTGACGCACCCGGCCCGCCACGTCCCGAAGACGTACCGCGTGACGGTGCACCCCGCTGTCACGGACGAGCAGCTCGCCCAGATGGAGTCCGGCATGGTCATTGACGGCAGGAAGACCGCTCCGGCTCGCGTGCGCGTCCTGACGCAGGAGAAGGGGCGCGTCGTCCTCGAGATCATTCTCTACGAGGGACGCAACCGTCAGATCCGCAATATGTGCGAGCAGCTCGGCCTCGAGGTTGCGCGGCTCAAGCGCGTCGCGATGGGCTGCGTCCGTCTCGGGATGCTTCCGCCCGGCAAGTGGCGCGCGCTCACGCCGGAGGAGGTGCGCCGCCTCAAGGAGGAGGCGCGCTCCCAGCAGACGGGGACGGCTCCGAAGGACAAGCCTGCCGCCCGGAGAAAGGGGAGAGGCACATGATTGCCATCCTGCCTCTTGCGGGAGAGGAGCTCGAGCGTTTTCGCCGCGAGCATCCCGACACGGAGGACGTCCTCGTCATGACGGACCGCGGAGCGCGCCTCGGCGCCGTCGGCGTGCGCGTTTCCAGCTCCGTGCTCCACATCGTACTGCTCGAGGCGGACGGAGAAGAGCCGGAGCGCCGCTTTCTCGCGGACAGCCTTCTGCGCGCCGCCGCCTCCTTTGCCGCCAACCGCGGGGCGTACCGCCTTTCCTGCGCGCTGCCCGGCTGGGAGGATTTCCTGAAATCGGAAGGATTTCGCCCGGAAGACGGCTCTTTTGTCCTTCCCACCGACCGTATCGTAAATTTTTGCAAACATTGACACTTTTTCTACAAATAATGCTTGTCAAGAATCCTGGAATCGTTTATAATAATTTTAATTGCTGTTATCGACAATTCGATGGGATTCATTCAATAGAAGGAGGAATTAACATGAGTAACGTTAGCAATGCGGAGCTCCTGCTCAAGGCCCGTGAAGAGGCGAAAGCTTCCAAGGGATACCAGCGCATTACTGCATTATTCGACGAAGGCACTTTCAATGAAGTAGACGGTCTCGCCAAGTCCGGGGATTCCCTCGCTGAGGTCGTCGCAGGATACGGCCTTGTCGGCGACTGCCCCGTATACGCGTTCGCCCAGAACAGCGACATTGCCGGCGGCGCGATGAGCAAGGCGCAGGCCGCGAAGATCAAGAAGGTATATGACCTCGCAGTCAAGACCGGCGCGCCGGTCGTCGGCATTTATGATTCCATTGGGGGCCGCCTCGCGGAGGGCGCGGATCTTCTGGCCGCTTACGGCGAGATCCTCAAGAACAGCGCCGTTCTCTCCGGCGTCGTCCCGCAGATTTCCCTTGTGCTCGGCCCGTGCATCGGCACGAGCGCGATGATTGCCGCGAACGCCGACGTCGTCGTGATGACCGAGAAGGCCGAGCTGACAATCGCCACGAGCGGCGCGAACGCTTCCGCCGAGGAGGCCGCGAAGTCCGGCGTGTGCAGCATCGTTGCGAAGAATGACGAGGAGGCCTTCGAGGCCGTCAAGAACCTCGTCGTCTCCCTGCCCTCCAACAATCTCTGCGGCGCTCCTGCCGCCGAGACCGCTTCCGTCGGTACGCCTGTCGCCGTCGCTTCCGCCGCTGCGAAGGACGTCATCGCCGCCGTCGCGGATCCCGAGAGCTTCCTCGAGCTCTCCGCTGCCTTTGGTAAGGACGTTGTGACGGGTCTGGCGCAGGTTTCCGGCGCGTCCGTCGGCATCGCCGCGTACACCGGCGAGCTCGGCGCCGACGACTGCGCGAAGGCCGCCCGCTTTGTCCGCTTCTGCGACGCCTTCTCCATCCCGGTTGTCTCCTTCGTCAACGCGACGGAGTTCGCTTCCCTGCGCGAGGCTGTGAAACTCAGCAGCGCGTACGCTGAGGCCACGACCGCGAAGCTGACCGTCGTCACCGGCGAGGCTTACGGTCCCGTCTACATTGCCGTTGCCGGCCGCGGCGCGAACGCCGACTATACCATGGCGTGGGCCGACGCCGTCGTCTCTCCGATTGCTCCCGCCGCCGCCGCTCTGTTCCTGCACAGCGAGGAGCTCAAGGGCGCGGACAAGCCCGTCGAGGCCCGCAAGGCGCTGATTGAGGAGTACAGGAAGACCGCGGCGACGCCTCTGGCCGCCGCCGCTCAGGGCTATATCGAGGACGTGATCCTTCCCGAGGAGACGAGAGACCGCGTGATTGCCAACCTGGCCATGCTGTCGAGCAAGCGCGTTTCCAACCTGCCGAAGAAGCACAGCAACATTCAGCTGTAAAGAGTAAATTGTTAGGAGGATTATCGATATGAAAAATCTGAAGATTACTGTTAACGGCGTTGCGTATGACGTTCAGGTCGAGGAGATGGGCGCTGGCGCTCCCGCTGCTCCGGCCGCTCCCGCTCCGGCCGCTGCCCCGGCTCCCGCGCCGAAGGCCGCTCCGGCTCCCGCCGCCGCTCCGAAGGCTGCTCCTGCTCCCGCTGCCGGCGCCGAGGTTGTCGCGAGCCCGATG
>CASFAA010000295.1 GCA_949292505.1 uncultured Oscillospiraceae bacterium | reverse complement strand
CGGCTTGAGGATGCCGGACTTTTCAAAGGCGATCTGCTCGACCGTGTCGCCGAGGAGCTTCGTGTGGTCGAGGGAAATCGACGTGATGACGGTCAGCTCCGGGCGATCGAGAACGTTCGTCGCGTCGCAGCGGCCGCCGAGGCCCGTCTCGAGCACACAGATTTCGCACGCCTGCTCACGAAACCACAAAAAGGCCATCGCGGTGATGAGCTCAAACTCCGTGAGGCAGACGCCCTCCTCCCGGCAGGCGTCCGCAGCGGCGAGCACGCGCTGCGCGAGACGCGCAGCGGCCTCGTGGGGGATTTCCTCGCCGCCGACCCGGATGCGCTCCGAGAAGTCGGTCAGGTGCGGGGAGGTGTACAGGCCGGTGCGGTACCCCGCCGCACCGAGGATCGAGGCGAGCAGGGCGCACGTCGAGCCCTTGCCGTTCGTCCCGGCGACATGGATCGCCCTCAGGCCCTTCTCCGGGTTCCCCAGCCGCTCCAGCAGCCGTTTCATGCGCTCCAGCCCCGGCTTTCCGGGAAACGAGGGGACAGCGTCAAGCGCCGCCACGGCTTCTTCATATGTCACGCGAACGCCCCCTTAGATTCTGTACGGTTCGAGCGCCTCGAGGATGCCCGACTCAAAGTTCTTTGACGCGCCCCAGTCAAAGCGGAACAGCCCTTCCCCGCCGCCTCCGCTGACGAGGTGAATGCGCGTCGGTCCCTGCAGATTATCAACGGTGACGGTCAGCGTCAGACGGTTGCCCGCGCGCCAGTAGTGCTTCTCGTAGACGGAAACGAGGCAGACGGTCCCGCCCTGCCCGTTAAGCTGGCAGCGGTCAATCGCCTCTCCGGTGATGCTTCCGCCAACAATGGTCTGATGAATGCGCTCCGCCGCCTCATACGGGGGCAGCGAGACAAAAATATTCTGTGACATATCGATTTCCTCCTCCGAAACAAATATATTTGCCTATGATTATAGCACAAAATCCCTTCCTTTTATAGGAAGGAGGCGCGCGGTGTGGTATAATAGCCGAAGAAGGCCTGGGGCGGGCGCTTCGCCTGCGCTTCAAACGCGGGCACAAAACAACCCAATTACATACAGCCCGGCGACCGGAGGGAGCGTGCGCGAAGTGCCCGCCGCAGGCGAGGAAGGAGATTCATCAGAATGAAAGCTGTGGAATTATATACGGACGGATCGTGCTCGGGGAATCCCGGGCCCGGAGGCTGGGGCGCCATTCTCCGCTACGGGACGCACGAGAAGGAGCTCTCCGGCGGAGACGCGCACACGACGAACAACCGCATGGAGCTCTCCGCCGTCATCGCGGGGCTTGAGCAGCTCAAGGAGCCGTGCGCTGTCACGCTGACGAGCGATTCCAAATACGTCTGCGACGCAATCGTCAAGGGCTGGGCGCGCTCGTGGAAGAAAAACGGCTGGCGCAAGAGCGACAAATCCCCCGCGCTCAATACCGACCTGTGGGAACGCCTGCTCCAGCTGCTCGACATCCATCAGGTGAAGGTCGTCTGGGTGAAGGGGCACGCCGGCCATCCCGAGAACGAGCGCTGCGACCGCCTCGCCGTCGCCGAGACGCAGAAGCACGCTGCCGGCTGAGTATTTCGCGGAAAAGCGGAAATAATTTGAAAAAGGGATTGAAATCTATACCGAAATAGTGTATATTAAAAGCAGTTCCAAAACAGGAATCATTATTGTTTTGAAAGGACTGGAGCACAATGGCTGAAGCAAAGCGCTTTGTATACGCGGACAATGCCGCCACCACGGCGGTTTCGCCCTCTGTCCTGCGGGCGATGGAGCCTTTTTATACGACGAATTACGGCAATCCCTCGAGCCTCTACTCGGTGGGGCAGACGGCGAAAAAGGCGCTCGAGGAGGCGCGCCGCGAGACGGCGGCCTGCCTGAACGCCGAGCCGAACGAGATCTTCTTCACCTCCGGCGGAAGCGAAGCCGACAACTGGGCGATCAAGGGCGCGGCGCACCTGCTCGCGAAGAAGGGCAAGCGCCATATCATCACGACGAAATTTGAGCATCACGCCGTGCTGCACGCGTGCACGGCGCTCGAGAAGGAGGGCTTCGAGGTCACCTATCTCGAGGTGCACCACAATGGGATCGTCCGCCCCGAGGAGGTCGAGGCTGCCATCCGGGAGGACACGGCGCTCGTCACCGTGATGTACGCGAACAACGAGATCGGCACCATCCAGCCGATCGCCGAGATCGGCGCAATCTGCCGCCGGCGCGGCGTGTGGTTCCACACCGACGCGGTGCAGGCCGCGGGGAACGTGCCGATCGACGTGAAGGCGCAGAACATCGATATGCTCTCGATCTCGGCACACAAATTCCACGGCCCGAAGGGCGTCGGCCTCTTATACTGCAGAAAGGGAATCGCCCTGCCGAACCTCATCGACGGCGGCGCGCAGGAGCGCGGACGCCGCGCCGGGACGGAGAATGTGGCGGGGATCGTCGGCCTGAGCGCCGCCCTGCGCGAGGCGTGCGCCACGATGGAGGAGCGCGGCGAGCGACTCACGAAAATGCGGGACAGGCTCATCGGGGAGGCGCTCAAAATCGAGCGCAGCCGCCTCAACGGCGACGCGGTGCGCCGTCTGCCGGGCAACGTGAGCCTGTGCTTCGAGGGCATCGAGGGCGAGAGCCTGCTTCTGATGCTCGACTTCAAGGGCGTCTGCGCGTCCTCCGGTTCGGCGTGCACCTCCGGCTCGCTCGATCCGAGCCATGTGCTGCTCGCCATCGGCCTTCCGCACGAGGTCGCGCACGGGTCGCTGCGGCTCTCGTTCAGCGACGGCAATACAGAGGAGGACGTTGACTACATTCTTTCCGTGCTCCCCGGCATCGTCGAGCGCCTGCGCGCGATGAGCCCGCTTTGGGAGACGATTCAGAGAAACAATATTCAGTACGAAATCCGGGATTTCTGAGAGAAGGAGGCTGCACAGTTATGGCATACAGCGAGAAGGTTATGGAGCATTTCGCGAATCCCCGCAACGTGGGCGAGCTGCCGGACGCGAACGGCGTCGGCGAGGTCGGCAACCCGAAGTGCGGCGACATCATGCGGATGTATATCAAGGTCGAGGACAACGTGATCAGGGACGTCAGCTTCAAGACGTTCGGCTGCGGCGCGGCCATCGCGACGAGCTCGATGGCGACGGAGCTCGTCAAGGGCAAGACGATCGACGAGGCGCTCCGGCTGACGAACCGCGCCGTGATGGAGGCGCTTGACGGTCTGCCGCCGGTCAAGGTGCACTGCTCCGTCCTCGCGGAGCAGGCGATCAAGGCCGCCGTGTCCGACTATTACCGCCGTCTTGGCATCGACCCGACGCCCATCGTCGGCGAGCTGCACGACTGCGAGGAGGAAGCCTGCGCCTGCGGGCTCTGACGAAAAAACCGCGTCCTTCGCCCGGCCGGGCGAGGGACGCGGTTTTCTGCTTTCTCTCAGAGCTTCTGCGGTACGCCGCGGCGCAGGACGCGCCAGACGAAGGCGGCGAACAGAATGGAGCTGATCGTCCAGGTGATGGGATACGCCCAGAAGACGACGCGGATGTCGGGGATGAGGCGCACCGTCACGGTGATGTAGGTGATGCGGAACACGCACCACACGGCCAGCATGATGGCCATCGGCACGACGGGGCGGCCATAGCCGCGCAGGATGCCGGCGCAGCAGTGCGAGAACGCGAGCAGGCAGTAGAACAGGGCGACCGTGCGCGCGTCCGAAACGCCGAACGCGACGACCTCCGGCTCGCCGTTGAACAGCCCGATGAGGAACGGCGCAAACGCGAAAATCAGGACGCCGATCCCCTCCGCGAGAATCGGGCTGCACAGTAGGCCGAAGCGGACGCCGGACTTCACGCGATCCTGCCGGCCCGCGCCGAGGTTCTGGCTGACGAAGGTCGAAAGCGCGAGCGAGAAGCACGTCACGGGCAGGAAGGCGAAGCCCTCGAGCTTGCTGTACGCCCCGCAGCCCGCCATTGCGGACGAGCCGAAGGCATTGATGTTCGACTGGACGATCACGTTTGCGAGCGAGATGACGGAGTTCTGCACGCCGGACGGGACGCCGAGCGTCACGACGCGGCGCAGCATTTCCCGGTCAAACCGGACGCGCTGCCAGCGCACGCGGTAGCCCGCGTCGACGCGCATGAGCTTGCGGAACACGAGAAACGCGCTGAGCGCCTGGCTGAGCACCGTCGCGAGTCCGGCTCCGCCGACGCCCATGCCGAGGACGGCGACAAACAGCAGATCGAGGACGACATTCGTCAGCGACGCGGCGACGAGGTACTTCATCGGGCTGCGGCTGTCCCCCGCCGATTGGAGGATGCCCGCGCCGAGATTGTACAGTACCACGGCCATCACGCCCCCGAAGTAGACGCGGAAGTAGAGCACGGAGTTCGGCATGACGTCCTCCGGCGTCCCCATCAGGCGCAGGATCTGCGGGGAGAGGCCGATCCCGGCGGCGGTCAGCACGACGCCGGCGCACAGGCCGAGCGCGATCGTCGTGTGCACAGCGCGTTCCATTTCCTTCTCGTCCCCCGCGCCGAAGAAACGCGCGACGAGCACGCCTGCGCCGAGCGAGACACCGTTGACAAAGCCGACGAGCAGCATGATGAGGCTCGCCGACGAGCCGACCGCCGCGAGCGCCTCCTGGCCGACGAAATTGCCGACGATGAGCGAGTCCACGGCGTTGTAAAGCTGCTGGAACAGATTGCTGAGAAAAATGGGGATCGCGAAGAACAGCATTTTCTTCGGGACGCTCCCCACCGTTAAGAGATTCTTTTCACTGCTCACCCGATGGTTCCTCCTTTTCAGGGCGAAAGAAAGCAGAGCGCCACCGAAACAGGGGGCTCCGCATATATATCAGTATACCAAACGCCGCTCCCCGCCGCAAGACGGCCGGCGGCGGAACAAACGAAAGGGG
>CASFAA010000294.1 GCA_949292505.1 uncultured Oscillospiraceae bacterium | reverse complement strand
AAGCTCTACCAGTTCGAGGGGCTGCGCCGCGTGGAGGTGGAGTCCGCCGCGCTGGGCGACCTTGTGGCGGTGTCGGGTTTCACGGATCTGAACATCGGCGAGACGGCGTGCGCGCCGGACTGCGTGGAGCCGCTGCCGTTCGTCAAGATTGACGAGCCGACCGTCTCGATGCTGTTCATGGTCAACAACAGCCCGTTCGCGGGCCGCGAGGGCAAGTACGTCACGAGCCGCAACCTGCGCGACCGCCTGTTCAAGGAGGTCGAGACGAACGTCGCGATGCGCGTGGAGGAGACGGACTCGCCCGACACCTTCAAGGTTTCCGGCCGCGGCGAGCTGCACCTGTCGATTCTCATCGAGCAGATGCGCCGCCAGAATTACGAGTTCCAGGTCTCGAGCCCGCACGTCATCTACAAGGAGATCGACGGCAAGCGGTACGAGCCGATTGAGCTTCTGATGATCGAGGTGCCGGACGCGTACGTCGGCGCGGTGATGGAGAAGCTCGGCGGAAGAAAGGCCGAGATGATCAACATGGGAACGCGCGACACGGGCGTGACGCACCTCGAGTTCAAGATCCCGGCGCGCGGTCTGATGGGCTACCGCCAGGAGTTTTTGACGGACACGAACGGCAACGGCATCATGAACAACGTGTTCGACGACTACGAGCCGTACAAGGGCGACATTCCGGAGCGCCCGCAGGGCTCGCTCGTCGCGCATGAGGCCGGCGAGTCGACGGGCTACGGCCTGTGGTACGCGCAGGACAGAGGCCGCCTGTTCATCGGGCCGGGCGTCGAGGTGTACGAGGGCATGATTGTCGGCGTGAGCCCGAAGTCGGACGACATCACCGTGAACGTGTGCAAGAAGAAGCACGTCACGAACACGCGCGCGGCGGGCTCCGACGAAGCGCTCAAGCTCACCCCGCCGACGGTGCTCAGCCTCGAGCAGTGCCTGGAGTTCATCAAGAACGACGAGCTCGTCGAGGTGACGCCGAAGAGCATCCGGATGCGCAAGACGATCCTGAGCAAGGAGCAGCGCATGAAGCTCGCGAGCAAGAAGAAATAAGAAGACTGCGGGCGGCGCGCCGGCTGTGTCCGGCGCCGCCCGCATTTTGTACGAAGGGAGGGAAATCCATGCCGGAGAAGACGTACGTTATCCTCGATCTGGAGTGGAACGGCACCTACAGCCGGCGGATCAAGGGCTTCATCAACGAGATCATCGAGTTCGGCGCGGTGAAGGTGGACGAATCGCTCAACATCCTCGATACCTACGAGGCGCTGGTGCGTCCGCAGGTCGGCAAGAAGATCAGCGGAAAGATCCGCACGCTGACAAGCATCACGAACGAGGAGCTTGAGGGCGGGCTGCAGTTCATGCAGGTGACGAGCCGTTTCCGCAAATGGATGGGCGGAGCGGTTCTCCTGACGTGGGGGACGTCGGACATTCTGACGCTCATCGAGAACTGCCGCTACTTCTGCGGCAGCCAGCGGATCCCCTTTCTTGAGACGTACATCGACCTGCAGGCGTACTGCCAGCAGCAGCTCGGCGCGGATCCGGGCAAGCAGATGGGGCTGACGACGGCGGCGGAGCAGCTCGGCATCAGCGGGGACGACTTTGATCATCATCGCGCGCTCGGGGACAGCCTGCTCTCGCTGCGCTGCCTGCAGCGCGTGTACGATCCGGAGCGGCTGGCCGCGATGGAGCAGGAGGCGGACGACGAGTTTTACCGCCGCATGACGTTCAAGACGATGATCCTCTGCGATCTGAACAGCCCGCTCATCCGCCCCGGCGACATGGTGTTCCACTGCGACGGCTGCGGACGTCCCGCGCAGCGGGTCGGCGACTGGCAGCTCAAGAATAAGAGCTACCGCGCGATCTTCACCTGCCGCTCGTGCCACAGCAGCTTTTACGGCCGCGTGCAGTTCAAGCTCAAGTACGAGGGGCTGATGGTCAAGAAAAGCGTCATCCCGATCCGCCCGGAGAGCGCCGCGCCGCAGCAGGAGGAAAAGGACGAAGAATAAGCGCAGCATCAACGCCTTCCCCGCGCCGAAAGCAAGGCGCCGGGAAGGCGTTTTTTATACCCGCGGGAAAATCTCAAAAAAAATTTACAAAAACGTGATAGAGAAGAGCGGACAAACGTAGTATGATAAAAGCAGACGATCGCTTTTGTCCGGTACTGCGGTGCTGCGGCAGCGAGCCGCGCCGGAGACGGACCATTTCATTTGGATGGGAGTGTATGCCATGCTGCCATGTCAGTCTTCCTGCCCGCGCTACTGTGAGGGATGCCACAAGACGTGCGACTCGTGGAAACAGTTTGTGCGTGAAAATCAGGTGGAAAATGAAAAGAAGAAGCGCTATCTCGCGTACCACAGCGAGCGGTGCGGCACGGTGATCCGCCAGTGCGCCCGTCTGACGCCGTCGTACACCTACCGCTGAGCCGCTCTTTTTCGGGCGCAGAAATCCGAGAGCCTCTTGCCTGTCCCGGCGAGAGGCTCTTTTTTACCGCATATTGACAAAAA
>CASFAA010000293.1 GCA_949292505.1 uncultured Oscillospiraceae bacterium | reverse complement strand
CGCGCGTCGAGGACGCAGGAAACGCCCTTCGCGGGACGGCCTCCCGTCGAGGCAAACGAGCCGTCCTCGCGCAGAAGTCCCTCGGCGCACAGGCTTCGGAGATTCTGCGCCACCGTCGGCAGGCTCAGGCCGAGGCGCTGGGCGAGCTCCTGCTGCGAAACGCGGCCGGACTCGTACACGGCGCGGTAGACGCGGTTGCGGTTAACGCGGCGCAGCTCCAGCCCGCCGCCCTGCGCCCCGGTCACAGCGCAGCCTCCGCGCCCGCGCCGGGACTTTGCGCCCAGGTTTCCCACTCCACTAAATCATTCCGCATATCGTCATTCCGCCCCCCGGATCCATGTTATTTCCATGATACGGGATTTCTCCGGGAAAAGCAAGCCCGCGCGGGGCGGAAAAGGAAATTGTCAAGCCTCTCTCCGCGTGCTACAATGGAAAAAAGCGCACAGGAGGCGAACGGGATGCTGAACTTTGACGAGCTCTCGAAATACCGCGAAAACAACCGCATCGAGGCGAAGCGCGCCGTCGGAGGACTGCCGCGCAGCATCTGGGAGACATACTCCGCCTTCGCGAACACCGTCGGCGGCGTCATCCTGCTCGGCGTTGAGGAGGGGCCCGACAAAACGCTCTCGACCGTCCCCCTCCCGGATCCGGAGGCGCTGGCTGAGGAGTTTCTCTTCCTCGTCAACGATCCGGCGGTTGTGAGCGTCAACATCCTTTCCCCAATGAATGTGTGCATCCTCGAAGCGCAGGGGAACCGGATCGTCGTCATCGAGGTGCCGCGCGCCGACCGGCACGACAGGCCCGTCTACACCGGCGGCGATCCGGTGCGCGGCTCGTACCGCCGAAACGGCGAGGGCGACTACCACTGCACGCCCGAGGAGGTGCTCGCAATGCAGCGCGACAGCCGCGACGGCGCGCTCGACGGCCGCGTGATCGAGAATCTTCCATCTTCGGCGCTTTCCCCCTCCGCGGCGGGAAGCTGGCGCGCCATGCTGGAAACGCAGCGTCCCGGCCACCCATGGCTCTCGCTTTCCGGGGAGGAGCTGCTTGCCAAAGCGGGAGCGCTCGCGCGCGGGGCGGATCGCCGGATGCACCCGACGGCGGCGGGACTGCTGCTCTTTGGCGAATACGGCGCAATCCGCACGGTCTATCCGCGCTACGCGGCGGATTACCAGGAGCGCCCCTCCCGCACGGCGAAGTGGACGTACCGCCTGCGCGCCGGGGACCCGTTGTGGAGCGGGAATCTGTTCGATTTTTACGCGCTCGTCTCCGAAAGGCTGCTGCAGGATCTGCCGGGCGGCGGGCGCGAGGCGCAGGCGCTCACGGAAGCGCTCGTCAACACCGTCGTGCACGCCGACTACGAGGGGGAGCAGCCCCTCTCCGTCATCCGCACGCCGCGCGCCGTGCGCTTCTCGAACCCCGGCTCGCTGCGCCCCTCCCTGCCGGAGGCGCTCGGCGGCGTGGCCGATCCCCGCAACGCGAGCATCATGCGCATCCTGCGCCTCGCCGGCGTCGGGCGCGGCGAGGGCAGCGGCCTGCCGGCCATCCGCGCCGCGTGGCGGGCGCTCGGACGCGCGGAGCCTGTGCTCGAGGACCAGCTTTCCTTCGGGCGCACAGTGCTCACTCTCCCGCTTGACGCAGACCCCGATCCCGGCCGCGAGGCGGCCTTCCCGGCGGCGCGCCGCCAGGCTGTGCTCGACTACCTGCGCGATCACGTCTCGGCGGAGCTTTCCGAGCTGTGCGGCTTTCTCGGCGAGGACGCGGCGCGCGTCAAGCCGCTGCTCGGCGAACTCATCGCGGGTTCCCTCGCGGAGGAGGTATCCGACGGCGGACGCCGCCTCTACCGCCTCAAGGAGTGAAGTTTCACCCATCGCCCCGCTCTCACATAGAATGGCCTGTGGGAAACCCCTTCCCCATGCTCTGAAAGGAGAGTGGATAACGATGAAAACGCAGCTCGACGGCCAGTCCTGCGATCTGCACACACCCGCTCCGCTGCCGGAGGATCCCGTGCCCGCGATGGCATACGTCCCCTTCCAGCAGTACGGCGCGGTTTACGAGCCCGAGAAGGCTCTCGCCAGCGGCACGCTCTTTCCCGATCTCGACAAGCCGTTTTCCGGCGGGAAGGAGGCGGGCGCATGAGCGAACAGGAACGCCTTCTGCGGCGCATCCGCGCCCTGCAGTTCTCCGAGTGGGAGCTGCACATCTTCCTCGACACCCATCCGAACGACTGTGAGGCGGCGAAAAAGCTGGAGGAATGCCGCGCGAAGACAGCCGCCCTCGTCAAGGAGTACGAGGCCGCCTACGGCCCGCTCAACGAGACGAGCGCGAACACGAGCCGCTGGGCCTGGATCACCGGCCCGTGGCCGTGGGAGACGGGAGAGGAGGAGGACGCCTGATGTGGGTCTATGAGAAAAAGCTGCAGTATCCGATTCGGATCAAGAACCCCAACCCCGCCCTCGCGAAGCTGATCTGCGCGCAGTACGGCGGGCCCAACGGCGAGCTCGGCGCGTCGCTGCGCTATCTGTCACAGCGGTACACGATGCCGTATCCGGAGCTCAAGGCCATTCTGACGGACATCGGCACCGAGGAGCTCGGCCATCTCGAGATGGTCGGGACGATCGTCTACCAGCTCACGCGGAACCTCACGCCCAAGCAGATTCAGGAGGCGGGCTTCGACGCCTACTTCATTGACCATACGACGGGCGTCTATCCCGCCGACGCGAACGGGATGCCCTTCTCCGCCGGCTCGTTCGCCGTCTCCGGCGACGCCATCACCGATCTGCACGAGGACATGGCGGCGGAGCAGAAGGCGCGCACGACGTACGACAACATTCTGCGCTACTGCGACGACCCGGACGTAGCGGACGCGATTCGCTTCCTGCGCGAGCGGGAGGTCGTTCACTTCCAGCGCTTCGGCGAGGGCCTCCGCCTGACGACCGACAAGCTCGACTCCAAAAACTTCTACGCCTTCAACCCGGAATTCGATCGCCGGTAACGACAGGCGCTCAGGGCGAAGCGACGGCTGAAGCGAGCCGCCGCTTCGCTTTTTTTCGAGCCGCGCCCGCCCCTTTACAAAATAAAGCCGGTTTGCGGTGGAAAACGGGGCGAAATCGGAGTATAATAGGAAAAACCGCACGGGCGCGATCCGCCCGAAAACTCTTTTGAAGGAAGATGCTTCCATGGAAATCCGGCTCGCTGAAAAGAAAGACATTCCCGCCATTCTGGCGCTTTACAAGCAGCTTTTTGCCGAGGCTGCGCGGATGCAGCCGTACAGCTTCCGCGCGTCGGAGCAGACGGAGGAGTTTCTCCTGCGCATGATGGAGGGCTCCGACAGCGCCGTTCTCGCCGCCGTGCGGGACGACGAGCCCATCGGCTTCGCCGTCCTGCTCGAGCAGACGACGCCGCCGTACGGCTGCCTTACGCCGCACCGCTATGCGTACCTGATGGATCTCGCCGTCGACCCGGAGCTGCGCGGCATCGGGGCGGGCTCCGGACTCATCGACGCGGCGAAGGACTGGGCGCGCCGCCGCGGGCTCGACCACCTCGAGCTCAACGTCCTGCCGGAAAACAAGGGCGCGCTGCGCCTCTATGAGCGCAACGGCTTCGAGCCGTCGCTCCTGCGGATGCAGTACCGCTTCTGAGATGGGAGACCGGATCATCCTGCACTGCGACTGCAACGCGTTTTACGCCTCCGTCGAATGCCTGCTGCATCCGGAATACCGGGACGTGCCGATGGCCGTGTGCGGCGACCCAGAGTCGCGGCACGGGATCATCCTCGCGAAGAACGAGAAGGCGAAGCGGTACGGCATCCAGACGGCGGAGACGATCTGGCAGGCCCGCAGAAAATGCCCGCAGCTCGTCCTCGCTCCGCCGCACCGCGACGAGTACGTCAAATACTCGCGCCTCGTCAACGAGATCTATCTGCGCTACACCGATCAGGTCGAGCCGTTCAGCATCGACGAGAGCTGGCTCGACGTGACGGGCAGCGGCCTGCTGTTCGGCTCCGGCCCGGAAATCGCGGACGAGCTGCGGCGCGTCGTGGAGGAGGAGACGGGGCTCACGATCTCCGTCGGCGTCTCGTTCAACAAGACGCTCGCGAAGCTCGGCAGCGACTACAAAAAACCGAACGCCACGACCGTCCTTTCGCGGGAGACGTTCCGTCCGCTGCTCTATCCTCTGCCGGCCGATCGCCTCCTCTTTGTCGGGGAGAGCGCCGCCGCGCGGCTCCGGCAGGCGGGCATCCGGACGATCGGCGACCTCGCCCGCTCGCCGCGGGAGCGCCTCGTCTCCCTCCTCGGGAAAAACGGCGGCGATCTGTGGGACATGGCGAACGGCCTCGAGGACGCGCCCGTGAGGCGCTTCGGCGAGGAGCGCGAGGTCAAGTCCGTCGGCAACGGGATGACGTTCCGCCGCGACCTCGCCGGCCCGGAGGACATCTCGCTCGCCCTCTCCGTCCTCGCCGACTCGACGGCGGCCCGGATGCGCCGCCACCATCTCAAGTGCACGACGGTGCAGATCACGATCCGCAGCCCGAGCTTCCACACCATCACGCGGCAGAAGCGCCTTTCCGCGCCGACGTCCCTCGCCTCCGAGATCAAGGCCGCGGCGCTCGAGCTGATCCGCGCCTCGTGGAACGAGCGCGCGCCGATCCGGATGCTGACCGTCACCGGCTCCGGCATCGTCCCGGAGGACGAGGCCGGGGAGCAGCTCAGTCTCTTTGAGGCGGGAAAGGCCGAGCGGCGCGAGCGGCAGGAGCAGCTTGAGTCGGCGCTCGACAAAATCCGGGAGAAGTTCGGCCGGGATTCGCTCTCGTTCGGCTCCGTCCTGCAGAACGACCTCGGGATCGGCAAATACGGGAATCGAAAGCACGAATAATCAATACATATAGTATATTACAGGGAGGAATTGTCGTATGGTAAAACATATTGTCTGCTGGAAGCTCAAAAAGGAGGCCAAGGAGCGCCAGGCGGCGCTCGCCGCCGATCTCGGCGCGCGGTTTCGCGCGCTGCTCGGCGTCGTCGACGAGCTGACGGCGATTGAGCTCGGCGAAAACTATAACGGCGGGGAATACGACCTCGCGCTGCTGTGCGAGTTTGTCTCGCGCGAGGCGGAGCGGGCGTACCAGTCTCACCCGGCGCACCTTGCCATCAAGGCGATCGTCCACGAGAACGTCTGCGGGCGCGCGGCGGTCGACTATGAGCTGTAAAGGGAGGAAGCTTTATGTCTCTGCTGACGTATAACTTTGAAAGCGAGCTTCTCAACAACAACCATCAGGTGACGATCATCCTGCCGGACAAGCCGCGCAGTGTAAAGGCGGAGGACTTTTACCGCTCCGGGAAGAAGTACAAGGCGCTCTGGCTGCTGCATGGCACGTTCGGCGACGCGACCGACTGGGTGCGCAAGTCGAACATCGAGCTGTACGCGTGCGAGAAAAACCTCGCCGTGGTGATGCCGCCGGCGCTCAACTCCAACTACTCGAACTGGGACAGCATGATGATGGGCTTCTCGATGTACGACTATCTGACGGAGGAGCTTATGCCGCTCGTGTACGGCTGGCTGCCCGTCTCGGACAGACGGGAGGACAACTTCATCGCCGGGCTGAGCATGGGCGGGCGCGGCGCAATCAAGTACGCCGCGAACCATCCGGAAAAATTCGCCGCGGCGGCGATTCTCTCCGCGGCTCCGATGGATTTCTCCGAAATCCGGCCCGGCCATCCGTGCCCGCTCCTCAACAGCGAGGATCCGCGCCTCAAGGCGACCATCGCGAACGCGGGCGGCCTCGAGGCGTACCGCGCGTCGAACGAGAACGTCTGGGCAATTCTCGACCGCCTCGCCCCAACCGGGAAGCTGCCGCGCCTGTTCTTTGCCTGCGGGCAGGAGGACGATCTGCTCTACGAGCGGTTCTCCGCCTTTCGCCGCCATGCGGAGGAGACGGGGCTCGAAGCGGAGTGGTTTGAGCTCCCCGGCTACCGCCACGAGTGGCGCTTCTGGGATCTGGCGATCCAGAAGGCGATCGACTTCTTCGGGGTCTGACGAAAAAGCTGAGAAAGGGCAAACGTGAAGTTTTCGCCAGATTTTTTCAAAAGGGCGCCGCGTGCCGTCGGCACGCGAATCAGCGCCGACCGGAGCGGGGGCGGAGCCGCAAAATTGAAATTCACACGCTGCCTGAAGCCTACCCTTTTTTGACAAGTTGAGGCGCTGCCGCCCAGCCGGGCGGCAGCGCCTTTTCCGTTCCGAAGGGGCAAAATCACGCGCTCGCGCTTATACTGGAATGAACCAGAGAATAAGCCGGGGCCTGTGCGCTCCGTTTTCGAAAGGAGTTTTCGCCATGAACCAATCCGTTCCCCTCTCCGCCCTCGAGGAAGGCCAGGAGGCGCTCGTCGGGGCGCTGCGCGCCGACGGGCCGATCCGGCGGCGGCTGCGCGACCTCGGACTCACAGACGGCACGCGCGTCGTCTGCCTGCAGAAAAGCCCGAGCGGCGACCCGGCCGCCTATCTGATCCGCGGCGCGGTCGTCGCGCTGCGGCGGCAGGACGCCGGCACGATCCTGATGAAGGAGGTGAGGGCGCATGGGGCTGACAGCGCAGTCCACGGGGACAGCCGCGCTTTCCGCCGGGCTGTCGATTGACCGCAGCGAGCCGGGCGTCGTCGTCGTCGCCGTCGGCGGGAACCCGAACGTCGGCAAGAGCACCGTCGTCAACGCGCTGACCGGCCTGCACCAGCACACGGGCAACTGGCCGGGCAAGACGGTCACGACGGCGCAGGGCTCCTGCCGCTTCGAGGGGGAGCCGTACATCCTCGTCGACATCCCGGGCGCGTACTCGCTGTTCGCGAACTCCGCGGAGGAGGAGGCGGCGCACGATTTTCTCTGCTTCGGCGGAGCGGACGCGGCGATCGTCGTCTGCGACGCGACGTGCCTCGAGCGGAACCTGAACCTCGCGCTGCAGACGATTGAGATTATGCCCCGCACCGTCGTGTGCGTCAACCTGATCGACGAGGCGGAACGCAAGGGCATCCGCGTGGACGAGAAACGCCTGTCGGCGCTGCTGGGCGTCCCGGTCGTGACAGCCAGCGCACGGAGCCGCCGCGGCCTGCGGGCGCTGATGCGCGCCGTCGGGAAAACGGCGCGCGGGGACGCGCCGGAGCCGTTCGCCGTGCGGTACAGCCCGTCTGTCGAGCGGGCGGCGGCCTCCCTGCTGCCGTTTCTTGAGGGGTTGCCGCAGCCCGGCCCGTCCGCGCGGTGGCTGAGCCTCCGGCTGCTCGAGCCGGAGGAGAGCTGGACGGGGCCGTTTCAGTCGTACTGCGCGTCCCTGGCCCGCTGGGAAACGCTGCGGGACGCGGCCCGGGCGGCGCGGGAGCTGCTCGCGGGGGAGGGCGTCTCCCCCGCGCTGCTGCAGGACCTCGTCGCGTCGCGGCTCATTGCGGAGGCGGAGCGCATCGCATCGGCCTGCGTCGCCGCCCCGGCGGACGGCGGCTTCGCCCGTGACCGGAAGCTAGACCGCCTTTTCACCAGCCGCAGAACGGGAATCCCCGTCATGCTGCTGCTGCTTGCCCTCGTGTTCTGGCTGACGATCGCCGGGGCGAACGTCCCCTCGGAGCTGCTCTCGTCGCTCGGCACGGCGGCGGAGGAGGGGCTCGCCTCCCTCTTTGCCGCCTGCGGCGCGCCCGAGTGGCTGACGGGAGCCGTCGTGCATGGGATGTTCCGCGTTCTGTGCTGGGTCGTCTCCGTCATGCTGCCGCCGATGGCCATATTCTTTCCGCTGTTTACCATTTTGGAGGATTTCGGCTACCTGCCTCGCGTGGCCTTCAACCTCGACCACGCCTTCCAGAAGGCGCGCGCGTGCGGCAAGCAGGCGCTGACGATGTGCATGGGCTTCGGCTGCAACGCCGCGGGCGTCGTCGGCTGCCGCATCATTGACTCACCGCGCGAGCGCATTCTTGCCTCGGTGACAAACGCCTTCGTCCCGTGCAACGGCAAATTCCCGACGCTCATCACCATCCTGACCATCTTCTTCGCGGCGGGAACGACGGGCGGCGTTGTCCCGGCGCTGCTGCTGACGGGGGTGATCCTGCTCGGCATCGTCCTGACGCTCCTCGTCTCCCGTCTCCTCTCGGCGACGGTGCTGCGCGGCGTTCCCTCCTCGTTCACGCTCGAGCTGCCACCGTACCGCAGGCCGCAGATTGGGCAGATTCTTGTGCGTTCCGTCCTCGACCGCACAATCTTCGTCCTCGGGCGGGCGGCGGCGGTCGCCGCCCCGGCGGGCCTGCTGCTCTGGATTCTCGCGAACGTGGACGTGGGCGGGGCGAGCCTGCTCGCGCACCTCGCCTCGGCGCTCGACCCGGCGGGCCGCGTCCTCGGACTCGACGGGCCGATCCTGCTCGCCTTCCTCCTCGGCCTCCCGGCGAACGAGATTGTCGTGCCGATCCTTGTCATGACGTACATGGCCGGAGGAAGCCTCACGGAACTGTCGCTGCCCCAGCTGCAGTCGCTTCTCATCGCGAACGGCTGGACGTGGAAGACGGCGGTCTGCATGGTGCTGTTTTCCCTTCTGCACTGGCCGTGCGCGACGACGCTGCTGACCATCCATCGCGAGACGAAAAGCCTCAAGTGGACGGCGGCCGCCTTTCTCCTCCCCACGCTCTGCGGCGCGGCGCTCTGCGCGCTTGTGGCGCTGATCCCGGCATAGCAAAACGGACGCCCTGCCGCGCGGCAGGGCGTCCGTTTTGTTTCGGGGAAACGAGCGTCACGCTCTGGCGAGCGCGACGGCCTCGCGGGCAAGCTCGGTGATTTTCGCGAAGTCCCCCGCGTCGATGAGCTTTTCGGGGGCAATCCAGCTGCCGCCGCAGCACAGCACGTTCGGCAGGGCGAGGTAGTCCGGCAGGTTCTTCGTGTTGATGCCGCCCGTCGGCATGAAGCGCAGATAGCTGTACGGCCCGGCGAGCGCCTTGAGCATCCCCACGCCGCCGACCGTCTCGGCCGGGAACAGCTTGAGGACGGAGAGTCCCAGGCGGATGCACGCCTCGGCCTCGGTGGGCGTCGCGACGCCGGGAATCACCGGCACGCTGCGGCTCAGGCAATAGCGGACGACGTCCTCGTTCGTGCCGGGGCTGACGATGGCGGTGGCGCCGGCGGCGAGGGCCTTCTCCGCCTGCTCGACGGTGAGCACGGTGCCGGCGCAGACGGCAAGCTCCGGCGCCTCGCGGCTGACGGCGCGGATCGCGTCCTCGGCGGCGGCGGAGCGGAACGTCAGCTCAATGACGGACAGGCCGCCCGCGAGCAGGGCGCGGGCAAGGTCGGGGGCCTTCGCCGCGTCGTTGATCTTGACGACAGGAATGATTTTTTCCTGGCTGAGCTTCTCAATAAAATTCATTGCTTATCCCTCCTGCGGCGTCGTGCGCATAAAGCGTTCCAACTGCTCCCTGTCCGGCAGGCCGGTGTTGTCGCCGACGCTCATGATCTGCAGTGTGCCGATCGCGTTGCCGCGCCGCACGCACTCGCGCAGCGGAAGCCCCTCCGCCATCGCGGAGATGACGCCGGCCGCGAAGCCGTCGCCCGCGCCGACGGTGTCGACGATTTTCTCCGCGCGAAAGGTCGGCTCCTCCACGCGTTCGTCCTTCGTCGCGGCGTACGCGCCCTTCGCGCCCGTCTTGACAACAACCGTCTTGACGCCGCGCGCGAGGTAGTAGCCAGCGATCCCTTCCGGCGTCTCCTCTCCGCAGAGGATCTTCCCCTCCTTCACGCCGGGAAGAAAGACGTCGGCATATCCGGCGAGGCGGTTGAGCGTCTCAGCCATCGTCCGCTGATCCTTCCACAGCTGCGGGCGGAGATTCGGGTCAAAGGTGACGGTCATCCCCTTCTCACGGGCGGCGCGCATCAACGCCTCGCTGGCCGCGAGCGCGCTCTCGGAGAGAGCCGGGAAAATGCCCGTCATGTGCAGGAAGCCGCCCTCCCTGCCGTCGAGGCAGGAGGCCGTCTCCTCCACGCCGAGAGCGGAGGCTGCGGAGCCCTTGCGGAAATACTGGATCGGCGGATCGCCGCGGCTCACCTTGCCCTTGAGCATGAAGCCCGTCTGGCGGTCTGGATTCGTAAAGGCGAGCGCGTCGCTGATGTTGTTTTTCTTGAGGAATGCACGGATCATGCGCCCGAAGACGTCGTCGCCAAGGGCGGTCAGGTACGAAGCGCGGTGGCCGAGACGCGACAGGCCGATCGCGACGTTCAGCTCCGCGCCCGCAATGGCGGATTCCCACTGCGTGACCTCCTCGAGAGGCTTCTCCTCCCGGGCGATAAAGAGCGCCATGGCCTCCCCGGCCAGCACAAACTCCGTCGCTTTCATGCTGCCTCCTTTACGGCTGCTTGCCGATGTAGGCAAGGATGCCGCCGTCCACATAGAGGATATGTCCGTTCACGAAGTTGGAGGCGTCGGAGGCGAGGAACACGGCGGGGCCCATGAGATCCTCCGTCGTGCCCCAGCGCGCGGCGGGCGTCTTCGCGACGATGAAGCTGTCGAACGGATGGCGGCTGCCGTCAGGCTGGCGCTCGCGCAGCGGCGCGGTCTGCGGGGTGGCGATGTAGCCGGGGCCGATGCCGTTGCACTGGATGTTCTGCTCGCCGTACTCGGAGCAGATGTTGCGGGTGAGCATCTTGAGGCCGCCCTTGGCCGCCGCATACGCGGAAACCGTCTCGCGGCCGAGCTCGCTCATCATGGAGCAGATGTTGATGATCTTGCCGTGGCCCTTCCGGATCATGCCGGGGATGACGGCCTTCGAGACGATAAACGGGGCGTTCAGGTCGACGTCGATGACCTGGCGGAACTGCTCCGCCGTCATGTCGCACATCGGGATGCGCTTGATGATACCGGCGTTGTTGACGAGGATGTCGATCACGCCGACCTCCTTCTCAATCGTGGCGACGAGCTTCTGCACAGCGGCCTCGTCGGTCACGTCGCAGACGTAGCCGTGCGCGTCGATGCCGATCTCCTTGTAGGAGGCGAGGCCCTTGTCGACAAGCTCCTGACGGATATCGTTGAACACAATCGTCGCGCCCGCGGCGGCGTACGCGCTCGCGATGGCAAAGCCGATGCCGTAGGACGCGCCGGTGATCAGCGCGACCTTGCCCTTTAACGAAAAGCTGTCGAGAATGTTGTTCATGGTTTTCTCCTCCTGTCTGATGTCCTGTGTTTTATTTGAGCTCGGTGGTCGGGATCTCGTCCATATCGTCGAACGCCTGGTTCTCGCCGCCCATCGCCCAGATGAACGTGTAATTCGACGTGCCGCAGCCGGCGTGGATGCTCCAGGACGGGCTGATGACGGCGTCAAAATTCTTCATCACAATATGGCGCGTCTCGTCGCCCTGGCCCATCAGGTGGAAGACGACGTTGTTCTCGGGAATCTCAAAATAGGTGTAGATCTCCATGCGGCGCTCGTGGGTGTGGCACGGCATGGTGTTCCACACGGAGCCGGGCTCGAGGCACGTCATGCCCATGGAGAGCTGGCACGTCGGCAGCACGGAGGGATGGATGAACTGGTTGATGACGCGCTTGTTCGCGGACTCGAGGCTGCCGAGCGGACGCTTCGCGGCCTCCTGCAGGGTAATGAGGCGCGTCTCATACGCGCGGTGCGCCGGGGCGCTGACGATGTAGAAGCGAGCCGGGTTCTCCGGATCGTCGCTGCGGAACAGGACCTCCTTCGTGCCCATCGTCACATAAAGGCAGTCCTTGTAGCCGAGCGCGTACTCCCTGCCGTCGCAGGAAACAACGCCGGAGCCGCCGAGGTTGAACATACCGAGCTCGCGGCGCTCGAGGAAGTAGTGGGTGCCGAAGTTCGCCCAGACGTCGATGCCCTTGTCGATCGAGACCGTCTCCTTCACCGGCATGACGCCGAGGGTGACCATGCGGTCGACGTGGCTGTACACGGCCTTAACCTGATCGGCCTCATAGAGGTTTGTGATGTGGAACTCGCGGCGGAGCTCCTCGGTGGTGTACGTCTTGACGTCGCGGGGATTTGCACTGTAGCGGATGTCCATGTTACGTCGTCTCCTTTTCCTGTATAAAATATTCACGGAATTCGGTCTGCACTTTTTCGGCGAGCCGCCCGATGCTGCCGTACAGATGGCGGCGCACCAGAGGGGCGATCTCGTCCGCGCGCTGCTCGCGGATGATCCGCAGCAGTTCACGGTGTTCCTCAATGATCGTGGGGAAATTGCGGTTTTCCGCAATATCGAGGATGCGGAAGCGGGTGTAGTGGATCTGCGCGCGCTGAATCAGCTCCCAGATTTTTTCCTTGCCCGTCTCGCGGAACCAGATGGCGTGCAGGTGGGAATCCATCTCGTAAAACTGCGTGAGCTCAAACTCTCCCTGGATGAGCGCCATCTGCTTGCGGATCTGATAGCGGATCTTCTCCTCGAGCATCGGCGTACACAGCGGGAGAAAGTCGCGGAGCACCTCGGCCTCGACGGCAGTGCGCAGGTAAATCATCTGCTTGATCTCGTCGAAGTCGAGCAGTGCGACCGTACTGCCGCGGTACGGGACGACGTGTACGAGGCCGTCAGCCTGCAGACGCTGCAGAGCGGTGCGGACGGGCGTGCGGGAGACCTCAAACCTCGCGCAGAGCTCGTTCTCGCTCACGCTCTGCCCCGGCTTCATCGTAAGGTCGAGGATGGAGCGCTTGAGCGTGGTGTAAATGGTCTCGCTGTTCACGGGAGATTCCCTCCTTTCGCTTTCCTTGTATTTAAAATACCACTTTGTATCCACTTTGTAAATCTGTATACAAGCAAAAACTATTCCCCGTCGTTTTATGCAAAACGCCCATTCCCTCTTGCTCTGTCCTGTGCGGAAAGACGAAAGGGAATGGGCGTCTGAGAAATTTATTCAGTGAGGTCGAGGAAATCGGCGGGATGAGCCAGCGGGAATTGCGCCGGCGCAGCGCGGCCGAGCAGCGGGGCAAGGCCCGCGGAGCGGACGCGCGGACTGTCATACGTCGTCCAGTAGGCGCGCAGCGACTCGGCGCAGTAGATCGCGGTGTAGACGGTATAGTCGAAGGGGACGACGCCCGCGTCGAGGGCGGTCGGCTCGCCCGGCTCGCTGACGCGCACCGCCCCGAGCGGGAACGCGGCGCTCTCCATGAGGCGCAGCATCCGCACGGCGGCCTCCTCCTCGGTTCTGCCCTGCGCGGCGTGCTGCCGGAGGAAGGCAAGGCGCACGAAGCGCGACGGGGAGCTCCAGTCGCCGGGAAGCCCCTGCGCGCCGCTGCCCGAGAAGCACTGCGGCTGCTTTTCGCCGCCGAGGGAAGCGCCGTCGTAATCGAGATCGCGCAGCCCTGCATAGTTGAGGAGATTGGTCCGGTGCCAGCCGTAGCCGGGGCTGTTCGTCATGACGCCGATCGTGTTCCGGTAAACGCGCACGCCGTCCGCATCGGGCTCCACCACGATCGTCTCGCCCGTGCGGTCGGAGAACGACCAGTGCAGCGGCGGCACCGCGCCGAGCAGCGGCACGGAAACGAAGGACACGTCCTTCTCGATGAGCCGCGCGACCTCCCCGACCGTCTCGCACTGCGAGAGGCAGTGCGAGACAAAAAACGGCGGCTGCACGGCGAGCGTGCCGGGGCGCGCCTCGTCCGCATAGGAGGCGAAGCCGCGATAATAGAGCTGCCCGCCCATGAGGCCGCGCTCGTTGACGCCCTCGTAAAGGACGGGGACGGCGGGCGGCAGCAGGATGCCGACGCCCAAAGAAGCAAAGCGCGCCGTCCGGCGCGTGGCGGCGTCCGCGGAGTGCTCGAGCTCGCAGCCGCGGGTGTGATAAACCGTCCCCCGCGGGGAGAAGGTCATGGCCGTCCCCTCGGCGAGGCGGTTGAAGTCGAGATTCCTGCCCCAGAAATGGCTGCCGTCCTCCGCGCTCCAGCTCAGGGCGCTGCAGCCGGACGGCGCGGCGAGGGCGCGTTTCGCCAAATCAGGCGTCTGGTAGATCATGATAGCTCCTCCTTTGCGGTTTCATGCCCGTTTTTTCTATCGTAACCCATTTTCATCAAAGTATCAATGAAAGCCGGCTGATTCACGCAGAAAAAACGGCTCCCCGCGGCGAATCGCAGGGAGCCGTTTCGCATTTACAGAAACCGGAAGAAGAAAACGTACAGCACAAGGGCAAAAACCGCCAGGACGAGGAGAAAAGCCGGGACGAAGACAATCAGCGCCGCGAGAATCATGGCGGGCTTATCCTTCTTCTCGAGGGGCAGCTGCTCGCGATCCTTTGCGAAGCGCTCCTCTGCCTTTTTCACGTCGACGACGCGGTTGATTTTTTTCCCGAACAGCATGGGCTTATCCTTTCTTGCCGTGGAGCGGGAAGTGACAGGCGACGTAGTGGTTGTTCCCCACGTCGATCCACTCGGGAACCTCCTCCGTGCACTTCTGCTGGCAGTAGCGGCAGCGGGTGTGGAACTTGCAGCCCTTCGGCGG
>CASFAA010000292.1 GCA_949292505.1 uncultured Oscillospiraceae bacterium | reverse complement strand
CCAAGGAGAAGTGAATATCTTTCACCAACAAAAAGAGCGGCGACCAGTGCCAGCAGGGTGGAGAATCCTACCAGCGCCAGAGGCCGCTTCATTGTTCTGTCCCGCCCCCTTTTCAGGCCGCTGTGCGAAACGGCTGCCCGTCAGCATTGGGGTAAACCGCTCTCTTTATGTTCAGGCGTTCGTCTCCTTCACAAAGAGCGGAAGAGGTTCGAGGAAAATAATGTCGGTGCGGTGCATCGCGTCGCCCTCGGCGAGAACGCAGGCGCGCCCGACGACGTTGCCGCCGAACTCCTGCACAAGGCTCTCGATCGCGGCGAGGGATTCGCCCGTGCTGATGACGTCGTCGACAATCAGAATGCGCTTATCTTTCAGATCCTTGTAGTCGTCCTCGGCGAGGAAAAGCTTCTGCACATGATCCGTTGTGATGGACTTAACCTCCACATGGATCGGATTGCGCATATACGCCTTCACGCTCTTTCTGGCGACGACATATTTGCGGCAGCCCTGCCGCGCCATCTCATAGGCAAGCGGGATGCCCTTCGTCTCGGCGGTAATGATGACGTCGTGCTCCGGGCACTTTTCGAGCAGGGCCTTTGCCGTGGCCTCCGTGATCTCCACGTCGCCGAGCATGACGAAGCCGGCGATGTCCATCGTGTCGCTGATCGGACAGATCGGCAGGTCACGGCCGCAGCCGGCAATATCCATATGATAGTACTTTCTCTCCGTATCGCTCATCTCTGTCTCCTCTTTTCGTTTCAGATATGGGACGCCGGAATCAGCCGGGAGGCCACTTCATCGAACGGCCGCCGAGCAGGTGGACGTGCAGGTGCTGCACCGTCTGTCCGCCGTCGGCTCCGGTGTTCGCCACCAGGCGGAAGCCGCCGTCGAGGCCGAGCTCCTTCGCGAGACGCGCCGCAACCTCGAAGATATGCGCCGCGATGGAGGAATTATCCTCCGTGATCTCCGCGGCGGAGGCGATATGCTCCTTCGGGATGATCAGAATATGGACAGGCGCCTGGGGATCCAGGTCGTAGAACGCCAGCACGCGGTCATCCTCATACGCCTTCCTGCTGGGGATCTCGCCTGCGGCAATTTTGCAGAAAATGCAATCGTTCATGTTGATTTCACCACTTTCCTGACGTTGGAATATCGCGCCAAAACGCGAAAACGGAGAAGCCCGCCGCCGTGCAGCAGGCCTCTCCGTTTATTATAGCATACCAAATCGCTTCTGAAAAGCCGAAACTTTCGTCTTTTTTACTGGATCATCACGCCATCATGTCGGCGACAAAGCCCTCTGCGGCGGCGAGCGCCTCGTCGAGCTTCGTGAGATCCTTCGCGCCGGCCATGGCGAAGTCGGGCTTGCCGCCGCCGTTGCCGCCCGTCACCTGCGCGACGGCCTTGACAAGCTTGCCGGCATGGATTCCCTTCGCGAGGGCGTCCTTGCCGACGGTGGCCGCGATAGAGCCCTTGCCGCCGCTCGTGCAGGCGAGGACGGCGACGATGCCCGACGCCTGATCGCGGATGCGGTCGCACATGGTGCGCAGCGTCGCGGAGTCGGTGCCGGAGAACAGGGCGGTGATTACCTTCACGCCGCCAATCTCCTTCGCCTCGGAGAAGAGGCCGTCCATCTGCATCCCGGCAATGCGGCTGTTGAGCGACTCGATCGCGGAGTCCTTCTCCTTGAGCTCGCCGAGCAGCTGCGCGGCGCGCACGCCGATCTCGTTCGCGTTGTTCACCTTCAGGACGGCGGCGGTGCTGTGGATCAGCGCCGTCTCCTCGCTGAGCATCCGGAGCACGCCCATGCCGGTCACGCCCTCGATGCGGCGCACGCCGGAGGCGACGGAGGACTCGGAGACAATCTTGAACAGGCCGATGCGGGCGGTGTTGGAGATGTGCGTGCCGCCGCAGAACTCGCGGGAGAAGTCGCCGACGGAGACGACGCGGACGATATCGCCGTACTTCTCTCCGAACAGCGCCATCGCGCCGAGCTTTCTCGCCTCGTCGATCGGCATCTCGCGGGAATCGACGTCGACGCCCTTCAGAATCTCCTGATTGACGAGGAGCTCGACCTTCGCGAGCTCCTCCGCCGTCATGGCGGAGAAGTGGGTGAAGTCGAAGCGGACGTGCTGCTCGTTGACGAGCTGGCCGGCCTGCTCGACGTGGTCGCCGAGGACACGGCGCAGCGCGGCCTGCAGCAGGTGCGCCGCGGTGTGGTTGCGCATGATGGCAAAGCGGCGCTCCTCGTCGACGCGCAGGGAAACCTCCTCGCCGACGGAGATGGAGCCCGCGGTGACGGTGACGTGGTGCAGGTAATTCTTCGCGTGGTTCTTCGTGGTATTGTCCACGGTGAACATCGCGTCGGCGGACTCGCCGGAGCCGGTGTCGCCGACCTGACCGCCGCCCTCGCCGTAGAAGACGGTGCTGTCGAGGACGAGAACCGCCTCGTCGCCCGCCGTGACGGACTCGGCGCGCGCGCCGTCCTTCACGATGGCGAGCACCTTCGCGGTGCAGGCCGTCTTCTCATAGCCGAGGAAGCTCGTCTCCGGGACGCCGTCGAGCAGGTTGCTCTCGCCAAGCCAGGCGTCGGCGCCGGCGTTCTTGCGGGCGTTGCGGGCGCGGACCTTCTGCTCCTGCAGATGCTCACGGAAGGACTCCTCGTCGACGGTGAAGCCGCGCTCGGCGGCGATCTCCTTCGTGAGGTCGAGCGGGAAGCCGTAGGTGTCGTTGAGGCGGAAGGCGTCCTCGCCGCTGATGACGCTTGTGTCGAGGCGGTCAATGAGGTCGCTGAGCATCTGCATCCCCTGATCGATCGTCTTGGCGAAGCTCTCCTCCTCGACGCGGATCAGCTTCTGGATCATCGCGCGCTTCTCGGCGAGCTCGGGATAAGCCGTCAGGTTCTCCTGAATGACCGTCTCGGAGACCTCGGAGAGGAACGGGCGGTTGATGCCGAGGAGACGGCCATGGCGGGCAGCGCGGCGGAGCAGGCGGCGCAGCACATAGCCGCGGCCCTCGTTGCTCGGCATGACGCCGTCGCCGATCATGAACGTCGTCGAACGGATGTGGTCGGTGATGACACGCAGGGAGACATCCTTCTTCTCGTCCTCGCCGTACTTGACATCGGCGATGCGGCAGATGTGCTTCATGATGTTCTGCACGGTGTCGACGAGGAAGAGGTTGTCGACGCCCTGCATGATGCACGCGAGGCGCTCGAGGCCCATGCCGGTGTCGATGTTCGGGTGGGCCATCGGCGGGTAGTTGCCCTTGCCGTCGCTGTCGAACTGGGAGAACACGACGTTCCAGAACTCGACGTAGCGGTCGCAGTCGCAGCCGACGCCGCAGGTGGGCTTGCCGCAGCCGTACTGCTCGCCGCGGTCAAAATAGATCTCGGAGCAGGGGCCGCATGGGCCGGAGCCGTGCTCCCAGAAGTTGTCCTCCTTGCCCATGCGGACGATGCGGTCGGGCGCGACGCCGACCTCCTTCGTCCAGATGTCGAACGCCTCGTCGTCGTCCTGATAGATGGTGACCCAGAGCTTGTCGATCGGCAGCTCGAGCACCTTCGTGCAGAACTCCCACGCCCAGGCCGTGGCCTCGTGCTTGAAGTAGTCGCCGAAGGAGAAGTTGCCGAGCATCTCAAAGTAGGTGCCGTGGCGCGCCGTCTTGCCGACGTTCTCGATATCGCCGGTGCGGATGCACTTCTGGCAGGTCGTCACGCGTTTGCG
>CASFAA010000291.1 GCA_949292505.1 uncultured Oscillospiraceae bacterium | reverse complement strand
GCGTTATGAACTGGTTCAGGTGGTATCACGGTTCTTCCTGCGATACTAAGTGGCCCTGGGTGGCGCGGCGGTCGGGACAGTGCGTCGGAACGGTGGTCGCTGTATGGAGCGCTTTGCTTGAGCACGCTTCGCAGAACGAGGAGCGTGGTTCGGTCGACGGGTTCAACTGCGAGGAGATCGACGAGCTGTTCGGCTATGACGAGGGGACGTGCGCGTCGGTGTTCCGCGCCATGTGCGAGCGCGGGGTTATACGCGACGGCTTTATCGCAGCGTGGAGCAAGCGTCAGGTTAAGGACGAAGGCGCCAGCGAGCGGAAGAGGCTTCAGCGCGAGCGTGAGAGGCTTGAGGCGCTTGAAGCCGCGGTGTGCGCTAAGCTGGCGGAGCTTGAGGAGGCGTCCCGCAGCGCGGCTTCTTTCGCCGTTTCACACGATGTCACCGATGTGTCACAAGGCGTCACACAATGTCACTTAGAACAGAACAGAGAAGAACAGAACAGAGCAGAAAAAGATAACACACCCCCTGTATCCCCCACGAAGGCGGAAAACGCCGTTTCTGACACCGAGGCGAATGCCGAGGAGGGCCCCGGAAGGGGCGAAAGGCGGCCCAGGAAGAGCCGGAAGTGCGAGTATTCGCAGGAGTTCGAGACTTTCTGGCAGGCGTACCCGAACCGTAAGGCGAAGGCGGACGCATGGGGGAAGTGGCGGGTGCGTATCCGCGAGGGTACGCCGCCGGGGCTGCTTATTTCCGCGGCTTCGCGTTACGCCGCGGAGTGCGCGGAGCGGTGCCGCGAGGCGCAGTATATCATGCACGGCTCGACTTTTCTCGGGCCTCACGGGAGGTGGCGCGATTACGCGCCCGCTGCGGGCTGCCCGCCGGACGGGCGGGCTGTGCGCGAGGAGGATTTTCAGACTGGCGAGGGGCAGGTTGATGCAAAGGCTTTTGAACGGGCGCGCCGCGGCTTGCAGTTACGGACGGCTTCTTGAGCTGCGTTTCCGCGCCCAGCGCTGGGCGGCCGAGAATGTGCGCGAGTGCCTTTCGGACTGCGACGGGGCGGGGATGCTGCGCATCGACAGGCCGGACGGTGTGGAGTTTCTGGTCCCGTGTCCGCTTTTGACGCGAGAATGTCCGAGGGGCGCGGAGTTTATGCGCGAGGCGGAGCGGCGCGCGGCGCTGATGATGCCGCCGGACGTGCCGAAGCGCTTCCGCCGCGAGGTGGCGCAGGCGCGCGAGACGCTGGCGCTGCACAGCGCGAGGCTTTGGGACGGGAGGGGCTTTTTGTATATCCACGGCGATACAGGGACGGGGAAGAGTTTTGCGGCGGCGTGGCGGATTTATCACGACATCCTCGCAGCCATCGGGCGGCACTGGGACAACCCGCAGGTATGGGGCCGGATGGGGCGGTCGAAGGCGCGGTGGTTTTCCGCCTATTCGGTCTGCATCGACAAGGCTAATTTTTACGAGGCGCAGGGCGCGGCTTTCCTCGTGCTTGACGACCTCGGGTGCGAGACGAAGACGCCGGCGAACTGCGCGGCGCTGAACGAGCTTGTTTCAGTGCGGTACAACGGAATGCTTCCGACGGTCATCACGTCGAACTGCGATTTGTACGAGCTGGAGCGCCGTTATATGCAGCGTATGTACGAGCGTATCATCCACTCGAACCACGTTGTGAACGCTGGGACGGAGAACATGAGGCTTGAAGAATGACGGGAGGAATGACGGTGGCGTCGTACAGGCACAGGATTGCCGAGGGGGCGGTGAAGGATTTTCCGGCTATCAAGCGGGATTATGACGGGTACAGGCTTATGCTGGACGCGAGGGCGCTCGCCGGGGGCTGTATTTACGGCGAGCGCGTGGACGGCGGCGGCGCGTCGTGCGCGGGGGAC
>CASFAA010000290.1 GCA_949292505.1 uncultured Oscillospiraceae bacterium | reverse complement strand
GAGGCCGTGCATGATCTCGCTCGAGAAAAAGGTCTCGCCGCGGCGAGCTCTGTCGCCGAGCGGGATCTCGCAGGTGCCGGTCGCATAGAGCGGCTCCTGGAAGGTCAGACCGCCGGCTCTCTGCTCGCGCAGCTGCGCGGCTGCGGCGGGCGTACCCGCACCGGCGGCAGAAAACCATCCCGCGTATTCGCGGCGGGTCTCCTCGCCGGAGGTGGTATGAATGTATTTCTTCACGCCGCGCTCCTCAACGCGGTCAATGATGTAGGCGTTTTTCGTCAGCTGCAGGGTAATGTCGGCAAGACGGATGTACTCGGGCGGCGCGGAGAAGCTGCGCGTCTCGAGACTGACGCGGCCGACCTCGCGGGAGAGGATGTCCTCGACGGAATCGGAGGAAACGGAGAGCTTGAGCAGGAAGGAATCGGTCACGGGCTTCTCCGCGCCGTCGACGGTGATGCGCATCGTGTCGGTCCGGGCGAGCAGGATCGCCTCGTCCACAGGCTGCTGCGCCGTAAGCCAGCAGACGCAGTCAAAGTGCTCATCCTGATTCAGGGCGAGATCTACCGAGTGAATCCGCGCCTCGTGGCCTCCGTCAGCCGTGAGAAAGGCAGGCGCCTGCAGGACGCCGTCAATGGAAAATCTGCTGTCCGCGCCGGACGTCTTCTGAATCCGGACAAGCACCTTCATCGCGCTGCCGCAGCTCGCGACGGCGGGCGCCGTTACGGTGACGGTGTAGTCGGCGTCCTCATAGAGCGTCGACTGCAGAAGGAACTCCGACTCCGGGGCTTCCTCCCCGCCGAGCTCCGACGCGTCGGTGAGGAAGAGCTCCCAGCCTTCGCGCAGGCGGTTGAGCTCATACTCCTCGTCGCGCTCCATCCGGTTGACGGTGCACACGGGGTGCACCGCCTCCTCGCGGTAGCGCAGGCAGAGGGCGGCGTGCTCTCCGGTGAGAGATTCGAAGCCCTCGATGGCGGAAAGCTTGCGCACGACGGAGTTTTCCACCACGATCTCGCGGCCGAGACCGTCGATGGCGGCGCCGGATTCCACCATAACGGAGAGATCGTCGAGACTGTAAACGCTCAGCCCGCAGACAATCCCCGCCCCAAACATCATCTGATTGAGGAAGCGGCGTTTATTGTTAAAGTAGCTCTGCTCGGCCTGAAAATCAGCAGAGGTCAAAAGCTTGCCGACATAGTAGCGGTTTCGTTCAAACGGCAGAAGCTGACGATTTTCCATGAAATACACCTCACAGCAGATTTTTGATTCCTGTCTCTCCCGGATTAGCAAAGCGCCTTCCGGCGCATGATTCCACACAGATGTCTTTTGTCTTCCCTAATCATAGCATAGAATTGTTCATACTTTTCTAAAGATTTTCTAAAAAAGCCCTGTGTTCGGCTTGATTCATATGATTGCAGCAGAATATATGGAGTTATTTGCAGCGCTGAAACAGATTCATCCCTTTTCTCCCTGCCGTTCCTGCTCCAGCGGAAGGAGCATCCGGATGGTCATGCCCGAACCGGGAGCGCTTCTGGCGCTGACGCTGCCGTGATGCGCAAGGGCTGTGACGTATACGAGGTACAGGCCCATTCCGTTCCCCTGTATACCGTTCGAGCCCTGGTAATTGAGCTCGAAGACGTGCTCCGCCTCCTCGCGATCCATGCCGGCTCCATTGTCCTTAAAAACCAGAAAAACCTGCTTGTCCTCCACAACGGAAAGCGTAACGGTAACACACCCCGCTGCGTTCATATATTTGAGGCTGTTCTCAAGAATGTTATAGAATGCGCGCGTCAGCCTCGTCCTGTCTCCCTCAAAGGAAAGACGGCGCACCTCGGACACGAGCCGGATGGTCGTGCCCAGCTTCTGGGCGGCCTCCTGCATATCGTCGGTGATCTGACGCAGCAGCTCGACCAAATCGAACCTGTCCCAGCAGGCAATGCTGAAATCGGTCTGCACGCGGGCCTCCGCGAGCAGCTGGCCGAGAACGGTGCTCATGTATTCCGTGCGCTCCCGGATTTTGTTGAGATATTCCCGCCTGACGCCCTCGTCCTGAATGAGTCCGCTGCTGAGCAGATCCGCATAGCCCTGCACGACGGAAATCGGGACGCGCAGGCTGTGCGAGGTTTTGCTGTAGAACGCGGCAAGCTTTTCCTTCGTCTGGGCCTGCTGTTTCTGCGCCTCCTCCCGCACGCGCCGCGCGGCATCCTCGCCGTGCTGCTCCGCCTCCTCGAGACGGCGTTGTGTTTCGCGGAGCGTGTTCTCCCTTCTCTCTGCAGCCTGTATGGATACAGAAAGCTGCAGCGCCGTCAAACCCGCCGCAGCCGCAACCAGAAGGAACCGTATCGGGAAAGGCAAATCCGGCAGAAGGGCAGCGAGTCCTGCTGCGAGGAGACTGCCGATTGCCAGAGCGGCTATGCGCCTTACCTCCATATCAAATCCCACCATTCCATCCAAAAATACGGATACATTATATCGTATTTTTCTGCAAGATGCAAACAAATTGTGTACAAAACCTGGATATTTCTCCCTGTTTCTGCAAGTTCGGTCCCTTCTAGCGGTTTCAGTAGTCAGGCTTATCTCTTTGGGGACTTTTATCTCAATGATTTGACAGCGGGATCCGCGCATGGTACAATGAAGTGAAATGATTTGCGCTGCCGGAGCCAGGACGGCTCGCTCACACTGTACGGACCGGGGGCGTTTCCATCCAAAAAGGAGGCATTCAGCCTGTGAACCGAATTCTACTGGTGGAGGACGACAGTGATCTGGCTAACATTACATCCTTTTATCTCACACACGCCGGATATGAGGTTGACGTCGCGCCAACCTGCAGGGAGGCGCGGGCGCTGCTGGAACGCGTTGGCTATCAGCTCGTGCTGCTCGATTCCGTCCTGCCGGATGGGAGGGGAAGCTCGCTTTGCCCGCTGATCCGGGAAAAAGACAGTCTGTGCCCCATTCTCTTTCTCAGTTGTC
>CASFAA010000289.1 GCA_949292505.1 uncultured Oscillospiraceae bacterium | reverse complement strand
CAAAGCGCTCGATGCGTAAACGCCTTGACGTACGCGTCCTGCAGCACGTCGAGCACGTCGTCCTCGTTTTTGATCATGGATTTTACCGTATAGTACACCCTGCCGTACGTCTGCTCGTACAGCGCGGAAACGGCCTCCTCGTCGCCGCGCCGCGCCCGGTCGACAAGCTCCGCCATGTCCGCAGGGTTCTCTCTGCCGCTTTGCCGGGTTGTCATCGTTCTCCCACTCCTCTTATTTTTTGTAAAATCCGCCGCAGCAGCGCGTCCCTCCGTCTTCTGTCGATCGGGATGCTCTCAATCGCGGCGCGGATGCGTTTCCGCAGCGCTCTTGCCCGCATACGCGTTCCTTCCTTTCCTCCGCTCATTTTTCGTCCTGCACCCATGGAACGATTGAGACGGGGGGCCGGTTGCAGAAAAAGGAAAAAAATTTGAAAAATCGCAAAAAAAGCTCCCGGATCGCTGATCCGGGAGCTTTTGCGTTTGGGTTTGCGTTGGGAAATGGGGCACGGCGGCGCTGCAATGCGCCGGGTGCGAATGGTTAAATAAAAAAGTAGCTGGGGGATAGGGGGAAGCAAGTGCGAATCGTCCGGAAAAAAGCGCTTTGTCTGTTTTTGCTTCATCCGGACGCATCCGGATGAAGCGTCTGAATTTCAATTTGCCGGTTGCGTCCCGGCAAATCAAAATTCAGCTGCCCTGGGTGGGGCTTCGCCCCTATGGGGTACGAGGGGTGCGCGTTCTCCGCTCCCGCTCCGGTCGGTGCCTTGTTTGTGTGCCACCGGCACACGGCACCCTTTTGAAAAAGGCCTGGCTGAAAATATGCTATTCTCTCCAGAAAGCAAGCTTTCTGGAGAGAATAGCTTCACGTTTGAAACCCTTTGGCTTTAATATAATTTCGCCCCCGCCGGAATTGCCATATCCACCATCAGCAGATTCAGCTTCTCCTTCCCGTCGTCCTCGCAGACGGCGGAGAGCAGCATTCCTTCGGACTCAATCCCCATCATCTTCCGCGGCGGCAGGTTCGTGATCGCCACCAGCGTCTTTCCGAGGAGCTCCTCCGGCTCGTAGTATTCGTGAATCCCGCTCAGGATCACACGGTCGGTGCGCACGCCGTCGTCGAGCACGAATTTCAAGAGCTTCTTGCTCTTCGGCACCGCCTCGCACGAAATCACCTTCACCACGCGGAAGTCGGACTTCGAGAACGTCTCGAAATCGACCAGCTCCTCAAACAGCGGCTCAATTTTGACCTTCGAGAAGTCCGGCGCGGCGGGAACCTCCGCCTCCGGCGCTGCCGAAGCAGCCTCCGCGGCGGGCGCGGCCTTCGCCGCCTCCGATCCCTTCTGGTCAATCGGCTTCATCGTGGGGAAGAGGATGACCTCGCGGATCGAGTCGGAGTTCGTCAGCAGCATCACGCAGCGGTCGATGCCGATGCCGAGACCGCCCGTCGGCGGCATCCCGTACTCGAGCGCCGTCAGGAAGTCCTCGTCCATCATGCCGGCCTCGTCGTCGCCCTTCGCGCGCAGCTCCACCTGCTTCTGGAAGCGGGCGCGCTGGTCGATCGGGTCGTTCAGCTCGGAGAACGCATTGCCCATCTCGCTGTGGCAGATGAACAGCTCGAAGCGCTCCGTCAGGCGCGGATCCTTCGCGTACCGCTTCGCGAGCGGGCTCACGTCCACCGGATGCATCGTGATGAACGTCGGCTGGATCAGCTTTTCCTCGACCCTCTGGTCGAAGACCTCATACAGCGCGTTGCCCCACGTCCGGTCAGCCGTCGGGGGCAGCTCCACGCCGATCGACTTCGCGAGCGCGACGGCCTCCTCGTCGTCCGTCACCGCCATGAAGTCGAGGCCCGTGTACTGCTTCACCGCCTCGTGCATCGGCAGGCGCGGCCAGCCGGGCGTCAGGTCGATCCGCTCGCCCTGCCACTCGACCTGGTACGTCCCAAGCAGCTTCTGCGCGGCGGAGGAGAGCAGCTCCTCAAAGAGATCCATCATATCGTTGAAGTCGGCGTACGCCTCGTACAGCTCGACCGTGGTGAATTCCGGGTTGTGCTTCGGATCCATGCCCTCGTTGCGGAAGATGCGCCCAAGCTCGTACACGCGGTCAAGACCGCCGACAATCAGCCGCTTGAGCGGAAGCTCCGTCGCGATGCGCATATACATATCGATGTCGAGCGTGTTGTGGTGCGTGATGAACGGGCGCGCCGTCGCGCCGCCGGAGATCGTGTTGAGCACCGGCGTCTCGACCTCCATGTAGCCGCGCGCGTCGAGGAAGTCGCGGACGTGCTTAATAAACTGCGAGCGCAGCACAAAGTTCCGCTTGACCTCCGGGTTCATGATAAGGTCGACGTAGCGCTGGCGGAAGCGCAGCTCCGTGTCCTTGAGGCCGTGGAACTTCTCCGGCAGCGGCAAAAGGGACTTGCCGATCAGCGTCAGCTTCTGCGCGTGCACGGAGATCTCGCCTCTCCGCGTGCGGAAGACAAAGCCCTCGACGGCGGCCAGATCGCCGACGTCCCAGCACTCCTTCATCTCGCGGTACGCGTCCTCGCCGATCTCGTCAATCTTGACGTAGACCTGAATCCGGCCCGTCTTGTCGTGAATATCCAGAAAGCTCGCCTTGCCCATGTCGCGGCGGCTCATGACGCGCCCCGCAATGCAGACATGGCGCTCCGTGTTTTCGTCAAAGTTCTCGCGGATCTCTTCCGCGAACGCGTCGCGCGGGCACTTCGTGAGGACGAACGGGTCCCTGCCGGCCTCGCGCAGCCTCGCGAGCTTGTCGCGGCGGATCTGCAGCAGCTCGCCGAGCTCGAGCTCCTGCTCCGGCTCTCTCTTCTTCTCGCTCATTTGCTTACTCCTTACTGTCCGGCGATCCGCTTACTTCGAGATCGCCAGCACCTCGTATTCCATGACGCCGGACGGCACCTCGACGTCGAAGCGGTCGCCCAGGCTGTGGCCGAGAAGCGCGCGTCCCACGGCGCATTCGTCGGAGATCAAACCCTCGAGCGGATCGGCCTCGTTCGAGCCGACAATCTGGTACAGGATGACGCTGCTGTTGCCGTTCTGCTTGTTCGTGACGCGCAGCTCCACCTTCGAGCCGATGTGGATGTGCTCGTTGCCCAGCTCGTCCTCGTCGATGACCTTCACGCGCTTGAGCGTCGCCTCAATCTCGGCGATGCGCGCCTCCATCATGGCCTGCTCGTTCTTCGCCTCGTCGTACTCGCTGTTTTCCGAGAGGTCGCCGAAGGACAGCGCCACCTTGATTTTCTCCGCAATCTCCTTGCGCTTGACGCTCTTGAGCTCCTCGAGCTCGTTCTCCAGCTTTTCCAGACCGGCCTGGGTCAAAAAGATCTGTTTCTCCGCCATTGTGTAACGCCACCCCTTGTCTTCAAGTTATCTTATTTATTATAGCGATCGGGGAGGGGGTTGTCAACTCCTCCCGCGCGGCGCGCCGCCGTCTTCCTCGTCCCGGGCGACGGGCTCGTCTCCCTGTTCGGACGTCTCCGCGTCCTCCGCAGGCGGCAGCGGCGGGACGGCAGGGCGCTCCTGCTTCTCCTTCCCGGCCTTCGCCTCCTCGCGCGAGCGCTTCGTCTCCTTGTAGTAGACCCAGCACGCGAGCACAAGCGCGACGAACGTCACTCCGCGCAGCACCCACAGCCACACGCCCTCGAACAGCGGCGCGTCGAACACCGCGGCGGCCAGCCACCACGCGCCGAGCAGAAGGAAGAACAGCCCGAGCGGCACAAACACCTTGTTTTCCCTGCGGAAGCGGAACAGCAACAGCAGGCTGACGGCAAACCACAGCACAGCATATAAAATTTCCTGCATCGCAACGCCCTCCTTGCGCAAATCAGAATCCAAAAAAATCAGGCGGCCTGCGCGCTTTCCGTGTGCGGAGAAAGCACGCCGCCGCCCTTGTATCATACCGCCCGCGCGGGGCATTTGTCAAGCGCCGCCGCGTCGTTTTGGCGCACGGGAAAATCAGAGCGCTCCGCTCACTGGAGCGCCGTGCTTTAAACCTCCCTCAGAACGAGGGAGGTGTCGCCGCAGGCGACGGAGAGAGGGACTCTGCCCTCCTACCGCGCAGAAAAATCAGAAGAATTCTGCTTACGATTCGCCGTTCTTAGCCCCCTGTGGTGGAAGGTCCGGGGTGGTTGCGCCGCCGCAGCGGCGGCGCGTCTGAAATTCAATTTGCC
>CASFAA010000288.1 GCA_949292505.1 uncultured Oscillospiraceae bacterium | reverse complement strand
CTGGAGCGACGGCAACAACCAGGTCAACCAGTGGATCGTCGGCTCTGCCGCGACCAACCCGAACACCGGCGAGAGCTATGATCCGTCCCTGTGGGCTTCCTCCATCGAGATGAACCTGACGGCCACCACCAACGAGTGGATGGAGAAGTACAGCGCCGACAACGAGGTTAAGTATCTCGAGGGCACCGATCAGCTGAAGATGGTTGCCAACATCAACATCCCGCTTGCGACCGATTCCACCGATATTGCCCTTATCCGCAGCCAGTGCGGCACCCTGATCAAGGATACCTCCTGGCAGATGGTCTTCGCCGCGGACGAGGCTGAGTTCAACTCCCTGTGGGAGAACATGATGACCCAGCTCGAGGGCCTTGGCTGGAGCACGCTGACCGAGTATGATACCGAGAAGTATCAGCCGCTCATCGACGCCAGAATCGCTGCTGCTGAGTAATCAGATCGACAATTGAACCGTAAGACAAAGGCACGTCCTTTGCTGTGATTGGGGGCCGGCCATGCGCCGGCCCCCTTTCTTTCACAAATGATTGGGAACGCGCCCCGGGGGATCGTCCCCCGGATGGGCGCGGGCTCCCGTTTTTGGTAAGAGGAGTGGATTGTGATGGGACTCAAACACGTTTATCAGCCTTATTTTCCGATTGGCGCGGCTGTTCCAGCCTCCGCCTTTGACCGTCCGGCCGCACTGCGGGCAATCACGGAGCAGTACGCTTCTATCTCCTGTGAGAACGCAATGAAGCCGGAATCCCTGCTCGACAGGGAGGAGAATCTTCAACATCCCGCCGCGCACGATAAATCTCCGGCGCTTTGCTTCGATGGGGCGCGGCAGTTCCTTTCCTTTGCAAAATCGAACGGCATCGGGATGCGCGGCCACACGCTTGCCTGGCACAACCAGACGCCGCGGTGGTTTTTCACGGAACACTACAGCGACGCGCCGGACGCGCCGCTCGCCGGACGCGAAACCATGCTCGCCCGCCTCGAGGGTTACATTCGGGGCGTCCTGACCTTTGTGCAGGAGGAGTACCCCGGCGTTGTCTACGCATGGGACGTCGTCAACGAGGCGATCGACGGCGGCGCAATGCGTTCCTCGCTGTGGACGGAGACGGTCGGCGGGGACTTTGTCCTGCAGGCGTTCCGCTTCGCAAGAAAATACGCCGCTCCCGGCGTCAGTCTGTTCTATAACGATTACGACGAGTTCGTCCCCGAAAAGCGGGAGGCGATCTGCCGTCTGATTCTCGAGCCCCTTCTCGCCGAGGGTCTCGTTGACGGAATGGGGATGCAGTCGCATCTGCAGTTGAACGCTCCGTCCGCACAGGAGTATCGCGCAGCCGTCCGGCGTTACGGCGCGCTCGGCCTTCAGGTACAGGTCACGGAGCTCGACGTCTTTACGGCGGACGTCTCGGAGGACGCCATGTACCGTCTCTCCGAGCGCTACCGCGATATCTTTACCATTCTTCTCGAAGAGAAAAAATCCGGAGCGGCCAACGTGACCGGCGTGACTTTCTGGGGATTGCAGGACGAGGAGAGCTGGCTTATTGGCTTCCGCGGACAGCCCTGCAGGCCGCTCCTCTTTGCGGACGGCTACCGTCCGAAGGCCGCGTACCAGGCTGTGTGCAGCGTGCCCGGCCTTGTCGAGGGCGACCTCGAGGATCGCCTCCCGAGCGGCGAACGCTTTGCGTTCTGGGATCGCGAGCAGACCTATTCGCGGGACTATCACGTCAACCCGTCGCATCCCGCCGCGTCCGACGAGAACGATGGCAGCGCCGATCGCCCGCTCAAAACGATCCAGGCGGCGGCTGACCGCGTTCTGCCCGGCGAGCGCGTCCTGATCCACGGCGGCGTGTACCGCGAGTGCGTCCATCCGCGCCGCGGCGGCGAGGGCCCGGAAAAAATGATTGCCTACGAATCGTTCGGCGACGGCGAGGCCGTGATCAAGGCGTCCGTTGTGGCGGCGGAGTTCACCGAGAGCACCGGCTGGGAGCTGACGCCGCAGGGGATCGGCGCGGCGCCCGAAGGCGTCCGCATCTGGGAGACGAAGCTCAACCCCGACGAGTTCCGCGGCTACAACCCCTTCTGCGCCGTCAACATCCTGCACGACCGTCTGTTCATCGAGTATGACAAGACGGACATGACGACGTACCTCAACCGCCGCGGTATGGTCTTCGTGGACGGCAAGCCGCTGGTGCAGGTGCCGCTCTACGGCAACCTCTCCGCGACGCCCGGCTCCTACTGGATCGAGGCGAACGGTCAGACGGTGCATTTCCGTCTTGCAGACGACGGCGATCCGCGCTATCATACAATTGAACTGACCTGCCGAGAGCAATGCTTCGCACCCGAGACGCCGTTCCTCTCTTACATAAAGGTCAAAGGACTCGTCTGTGCCCACGCGGCGACCGGTGCGCCGGTTCCGCAGCGCGGAAGCATTTCCTGCTACCGCGGCCATCACTGGATCATCGAGGACTGCACCGTTGACTGGTCGAACGCCGTCGGCATCGACGTCGGCAACGAGTGCTGGCACCACACCATCGGAGACGATCAGATCATCGGGTATTGCGTTATCCGCGGCTGCGAGATCCGCGACGCGGGCGTATGCGGCATTGCCGGTCTGTTTGCGACGCATTTGCTCATTGAGGACAACACCATCACCGGCACGGGCTGGCAGAAGATGGAGCTCTCCTGGGAGGCCGGCGGTATCAAGGTGCACAACAGCGTCGGCAGCATGATTCGCCGCAACGTCTTCGCCGAGACGTTCCGCGCCGATCATCTCTGGATGGATGTCGGCAACGAGGATAACCGCATCACGCGCAACCTCTTCCTTGACGGCCGCGAGCAGCGCGAGGCCATCTTCATCGAGTGCTCCCGCGACGGCGTCAACCTCATCGACAACAACATCTTCTGGAACGTCGAGGGGCGTTTCGATCCCGCCGCCGTCCCGGTGGAGCCCGGTTCGTCCGGCTGGTACAAGATGGAGGAGCACGGCGTCGTCAACGGCTACGCCGTCTACGGCGAGGGTACGGATCGCCTCCATGTGGAGCACAACCTGATTGGCCGCTGCCGCAGCGCCGGCTATTTCGTCAAGCCCGTCGCCTTCCGCATTCACGGCCCCGGAGGCCGCGGCGGCACCGGCAGAGAGGCGCGCATCCGCAACAACCTCTTCTACGAATGCGGAGAGGCCGCCATCAAGTTCCCGACCCGCGACAACGACGCGCAGGGCAACGCCTACGTCAATATGCCGGGCGGCTATCTGCGCGTGCTGTACCCCGCGCCGGAGAACTGCCTGAATCTCGACGCTTGGCAGGAATTCTTTGGTTTCGACCGCGAGGGCCAGGAGGGCTGGTTCGGCATCTCCGTCGATACGAAGACGCTCACCCTCGAGGTTTCCCGCAGAAAGGAGCAGCCGCACGGACGCCGCCGTCTCCGCGCGGGGGCGGAGGGCGTCACGGAGCCCGAAAGGCTCGCCCGCGTGCAGCCGTCGTTCGAGACGATGGAGGACTTTTACGGCACGGCCCCGCAGGGGCTCCGCCTCCCCGGCCCGTTCTCTGAGCTCCGGGAGGGGACGGTTTACCGTATCGATCCCCGCCGCAAGTCCGGCAGAAAATGAGGAGGAAACAGCATGGAAGGAATTTACAAACGGCAGGACTGCCGCCTGATGGCTTATACCCGTGAGGCGGAGCCGGGCGTCTATCCCTCAGGTCTTGCCCGCGCCGTTCACTTCGCCGTGAGCTGCGGCGGAAAGAGGTACGAAGCGCTCAACAACAATTACGGTATCCTGTTTGCCTCCGCCGATATCACGGCGGAGAGCACGCTCAACACCAAATGCCTCAAAAATCCCTGCGTGTTCCCGCTTGCAAAGGGCGGCTGGGGCGTCGCCGCCGTCCGCGTGACGGAGGCGGGCCTCGACGATCCGGACAGCCGCGGCAGCATCCTCCTGTGGACGACGGAGGATTTCATGGATTTCACCTTTCATGGATTGCTTCCGATTGGCGGCGCGGGCCAGATTGACCGCGTTCGCCTGTCCTACGACCGCGAAGCGGGCAAGTACGCCGTCGTCTGGACGGATGAGGCGGGCTGCTGGATATCGCACGGCACGGATCTTTCCGGCTGGCTCCTGAGCGCCGCGATTCCCGCCGAGGCGGATTGGGAGACTCCCTTCCCGGACGAAGCGCCTCATGGAGCCGTGCCGGCCTGCGAGGTCTCCATCAGCGCGAACCTTTGCGATCGCGTCCGTACCTGCTGGGGGCGTCTGTCGCACGTTGACACCGTGGTCCCGGGCGTGGTGCGCGCCAAATCGCACGAGGACGTCGCCGCCGTCACCGCCGCGGCGGTCTACTCCGACGGCTCGACGGCCCCGCAGCTTGTCGACTGGGACGACTCCGCCGTCGATTACGGCAAGCCGGGCGAGTACGAGATTTCCGGCGTCCTGCGCGGCAACCCGTTCCGCTTCCCGCTGACGCACGGCACGGGCGACCCCGTCATCGTCCCATGGGAGGGGAAGTTCTATTACCTCTCGACGAGCGACACGACCGGCGACGTCGGCCTGTACATCCGCGAGGCGGACACGCGGGAGGGCCTCTTTGCTCCCGATGTGAAGCTTCACCTGATTCTTCCATATGACGAGGAGCGCGGCTACATCCAGACCTTCTGGGCGCCGGAGTTCCACATTGTCGGCGGCGAGCCGTACATTTTCTTCGCCCTGGGCGGCAAGGTCTGGGGGCCGCAGTGCCAGGTGATGCACCTCAAGCCCGGCGGACACATGACCGATCCCGACGCGTGGGAGGAGCCGCGCCGCGTTTTGCGGCAGGACGGCACGCCCCTGACGGAGAAGGGCATCACGCTTGACATGACCGTCATCAAGGCGGGCGGCCGCACCTATGCCGCGTGGTCGTACCGCTTCGGCATGACCACGCCGCT
>CASFAA010000287.1 GCA_949292505.1 uncultured Oscillospiraceae bacterium | reverse complement strand
CTCGCGGACGGGGCAATCGCTGTTCCGTTTTCGCGAAGCGGGAGAAACCGCAGCTTCTGACCGGCGGCTTTCCGGAAGCCAGCCGGTCGTTTGTTTTTTCCGGAAGTCTGCGGAACGGGTTCGTCCCGCCATCTGCTCGCGTTTTATGTACAAAGAGAAAAATTATGTCCTCGGGGTTGAAAATTCCGTAAAAATTGCGTATAATTTACGCAACAGACGGAAAGAAGGCGGATGAGGCTATGGCCACTCTGAAGGATATCGCGGCGGCGACCGGGATCTCCACCTCCACGATCTCGCGCGTTTTGAATCAGGACAAAACAATCAGCGTCTCCCCGCAGACGCAGCGGCGCATTTTCGAGGCCGCCGAAGCGCTCGGCTACGTCCCGCGCAGCAAAGGCCGCCAGGAGGACAAAGCGTCCTCCGCCGGGCTCAAAATGGGCATCGCCCAGATGTTTGAGCCCGAACAGGTGATGCAGGATCCGTATTATCTCTATATGAAAAACGAGCTCGAGAAGGAATGCTTTGCCAACGGCATCGAGACGACAACGCTTTTCCGCGATGAAACCGGCGCTTTCGCCGCGCCGGGCGGCGGGCAGCTCGACGGCGTCTTCGCCATCGGCAGCTTCACGCCCCAGGAGATCCGCAGCTTTGAGCGCTGCTCGAAACACGTCGTCTTCGTCGACTCGACGCCGGACGACGAAACCTATTTCGCCGTTGTGCCGAACTTCCACCTCGGCCTGCGCCAGGCGACGGCACGCTTCCTCGAGACGGGCCACCGCCGGATCGCCTTCCTCGGCAGCCACTACACGCTGCAGCGGACGCGCGATCTCCTCCTCGACGCGCGGCTCTACTATTTCCGCAACATTCTGCGGGAAAAGGGGCTCTACGACGAGACGTACGTCCTCGACTGCGGCGCGATGACCTCCCCCGCCGCGTACGAGACGCTCTCCGCGGCCCTCGCCCGCTGGGCTCAGAAGCCCGACGCGCTCTTTCTCGCCTCCGACGCGATGGTGCAGGGGGCGATGCGCGCCCTCGACGAGGCGGGCGTGCGCGTCCCGCAGGACCTGAGCGTCATCGCCTTTGACGACACGCCCAACTCCCAGAACGCCACGCCGCCGCTCTCCGCCGTGCGCGTGCTGCAGCACGAGCTCGCCGTCGCCGCCGTCGTCTCCATGCGGCTGTGCCGTGGGAACCAGCCGCACCCGTTCAAGACCGTCGTGCCGTGCCTCTACGTCGAGCGCGGAAGCGTCGCACAGCGCGACAAAAGCTTTTAGAAAAATTTTCCTGCCGTTTGCTTTGCGGAAGCGGCACGGGAAAAGCATATTTTCCGGGAAGGACTGCAACAATATTGCAGTCCTTTTTCTTTTTTTCCATGAAAATGTGGCTCTGTTGACCGTTTTAGGCAAAATTGCACGAAAAAATACAGAGAAAATTTAGTCAAACTTTTAGTAAATTGTTATTGATTTTTGGGTAAAAAGATCTATCATAAAATCAGAGAATCCGACCGGCACAAACCCAAATCAAGAGAGGAGTTCTGAACGATGCAAAACAAACTGTCATGGCGGTCGAAGCTGAGCTTTGGCATGGGCGGCTTCGGCAAGGATCTCGTGTATGCCATCGTGAGCACGTACTTTATGAAGTACCTCACGGACGTCCGCCTCGTCGACCCGATGTTCGTCGCGGTGCTCTTTGTCGTGGCCCGTATCTGGGACGCGTTCAACGACCCGTTCATGGGCATGATCGTCGACAACACCCGCTCCCGCTGGGGCAAGTTCCGCCCCTGGATCCTCATCGGCACGCTGCTCAACGCCGTCGTGCTCGTCCTGCTGTATCTGGACGTCGACCTGCCCGCGACGCAGTACGCCGTCTACGTCGGCATCATGTACCTGCTCTGGGGCATGACGTACACCATCATGGACATTCCCTACTGGAGCATGGTTCCCGCCCTCACGGACAATGAGAACGAGCGCAGCCAGGTGAGCGCCATCCCGCGTTTCTTCGCCAGCATGGCGTGGCTCGTCGTCGGCACGGGCGGCCTCTACATCGTCAAGTATCTCGGCAACGGCGACGACGTCTTCGGCTACTCGCGCTTTGCCCTCGCCATCGCGGTCGTCTTCGTCGTGACCATCGTGCTGACCGTCACGCAGGCGAAGGAGCGCGTCGTCGCCACCAGCGGCACGGGCGAAAAGACGAGCGTCAAGGGCATGATCCGCGTCCTCGCGAAGAACGATCAGGTGCTCGTCGTACTCGGCATCGCGCTGTTCTTCAACATGGCGTACCAGCTCTCCAACTCCTTCGCCCTGTACTATTTTGAGTACGTCTGCGGCGTGAAGGAAGCCCTCTACGCAACGTACACCGGCGTGGCCGGCATCGCCCAGATGGGCGCGCTCGCCGTCTTCCCGACGCTCGCGAAGTACGTCAACAAGCGCCTCGTGTTCATCCTCTCGACCATCATCTCGCCGATCGGCTTCGTCGCCCTCCTGCTCGTGGGCTACATCGCCCCGACGAACATCATCCTCGTCGGCGTGTGCAGCGCCATCGTGAACATCGGCATCGGCTTCATGCTCGTGCTCGTCACCGTGATTCTGTCGGAGGCCGTCGACTACGGCGAGTTCAAGCTCGGCACCCGCAACGAGAGCATCGTCTTCTCCACGCAGACCTTCGTCGTGAAGTTCGCCGGCGCGTTCAGCGGCTTCATGTCCGCCGCCGGATTGAAGATCATCGGCTTCGTGCCGAACGAGGTGCAGAGCGCAGGCACGATGATGGGGATGCGCGTCATCATGATTGTGCTCCCGGCCATTCTCTCCCTGCTGTGCCTCGTCGTGTACAAGCGCGGCTACCGGCTCAACGACAAGTTTTACCATCACATTCTCGCGGTGCTGCGCGGCGAAGAGGAGCGCGCGCCCGAGGAGGCCGTTCAGAAGAAATAAACGAACACCGGCAGCCGGAGCCGCGCGGCGGAACGGCCGCGGGGCCCGCGCTTTCGGGGGATGAAAAGGAGGATTCCATATGCTTCTCGGCGTTGACTACTATCCCGAACAGTGGGACGATTCCCTCATGGAGGCCGACATGGATCGCATCCTCGAGCTCGGCTGCAACCTGATCCGCATCGGCGAATTCGCCTGGCACCGGATGGAGAAGCGCCCCGGCGAATATGACTTTTCCTACTTTGACAACGTCATCGCGATGGCGCGGGAGAAGGGCCTCAAGGTCATCTTCGGCACGCCGACGGCGACCCCGCCCGCGTGGCTCATCAAGGAGCATCCGGACGTGCTCTCCCGCTTCGAGGACGGCTCCCCGCGCGCCTTCGGCGGACGCCACGTCGCGTGCTATTCGAACCGCCGCTATCTCGAGGCGTGCGGACGCATCGTCAAGGCACTCGCGGAGCATTACAAGGACGAGAAGACCATCGTCGCGTGGCAGATCGACAACGAGCTCGGCCACGAGGGCAGCGACCTGTGCTGGTGCGAGCACTGCCGCGCCGCGTTTCAGGCGCACCTGTCCGAGGTCTTCGGCGGCGACATTGACCGCCTCAACGAGGAGTACGGCACGGCCTTCTGGAGCCAGGAATACAACTCGTTTGACGAGATCCCCCTGCCGAGCGCGACCATCACGACGCACAACCCGGCGCTGCGCCTCGAGTGGGAACGCTTCTGCAGCAAAAAGATCGTGGACTTCGCCGAATTCCAGTCGCAGCTCCTGCACGAGGTCATCCCCGGCTGCGTCGTGACGCACGACTTCCCCGGCGGCGGACTCGACAAGCACGTCGACTACTCCGGCGTCGCGGCGGCGCTCGATCACACCTCCTACAACAACTATCCCGTCTGGGGCGGGCAGAAGGAGCCCCTCCCGCCGCACGAGATCGCCTTCGGCCTCGACTACATCCGCGGCCTGCGCGGCGAGAACTTCTGGATCACGGAGGCCATCATGGGGGCGCAGGGCCACGACGTGACGGGCTTCCTCCCCCGCCCAAACCAGGCGAAGCTCTGGAGCTGGCAGGGCGTGGCGCACGGCTGCGACGGCCTGATGTACTTCCGCTACCGCGGCGCGACGAAAGGCGCGGAGCAGTTCTGCTACGGCATCCTCGACGCCGACAACGTGCCGCGCCGCCGCTTCTTCGAGGCGCAGAGCTTCTTCCGCGAGGTGCGCGGCTATGAGGACGTCCTCACCGCGCCGGTGAAGGCGGAGGCCGCCATCCTCTACGACTACGACTCCCTCGCCTCCTTCCGCATTCAGCAGCAGAGCATTCTGCTCGACTGCGGCGCGGAGATGAAGCGCCTGCACGGCGTGCTGTTCCGCGCTGGGCAGACGGTGGACGTCATCCCCGCCTCGCGCGACTTCTCCGGCTACAGACTCGTGATCGTGCCGAACATGATTGTGACGGACGACGCGTTCCTCCAGCGCCTCAAGCGGTACGTCGCCGCAGGCGGCTGCGCCGTCGTCACCTACCGCACCGCCGTCAAGGACCGGCGCAACAACCTGACCTTCGGCAAGACGCTGCCCGTCGGCTGCGGCGAGCTGCTCGGCCTGCGCGTCGAGGACACCGAGAGCGTGCAGGAGTACGACTGCATCCCGCTGACCGGCGAGAACGGCAGCGGCACCGCGGGCATCTTCCGCGATATGCTCGTCCCCGACCGCGCGGAAACCCTCTACCGCTACAACGACCCCTTCTACCGCGAGTACGCGGCCATCACGCGCAACGCGTTCGGCGAGGGACGCGCGTACTACATCGGCACGACGCCGGACGCCGCCATCCTCGAGCAGGTGCTCGGCGAGGCGATGGCCTTCGCGGGCCTGCGCACGGAGCTTCTGCCGGAGGGCGTGGAGCTCGTCGCCCGCGAGAGCGAAACGCGCCGCGCGCGCATCCTGCTCAACCACAATGAGAGCGCCGTCAGCGCCCTCGGCGTGACGCTCGCGCCGTTTGAGGTGAAAATTCTCGAAGACAGGTAAAGCGTTTCTTTATGCTGTATTTCCTTTGCCGCGGCTTCTTGCCGCGGCTTCTTTTTTTGCAAAAAGAGGAACAATGTTCCAGTAGTTTTCAACATTCTTGTGAAAAGAGGTCAAAAATCAGAGAAACGAAGGCAGAATTCTTAATGTTGTTTCTTCCCGAAAGCGCCTATAATAAAGGTGCTTCAAAACAGAACCCGCCTTGGGCGGAGAAAGAGGAGGAACGAATCGATGAAAAAGAAAACAATCGCAGCGCTGCTCGCCGCAACACTGGTCCTGTCCCCCGCAATGGGCTGCTCATCCCCTTCCGGTGAGAGCGCCGCTCCCGGTTCCGCACCGGCGTCGGCCGCAGACGACGGCGGGGGCGAGGCGCAGCCCTCCGGCGAGGCAACGCCTTTCACCTTCTGGACGTATGTGGAACAGCACACGGAATTTTTCATCGACGCCGCCGACACCTGGAACGCAGCCCATCCGGAAGAGCCCATCGAGCTCTCCACCGAGACATATCCCGTGCCCGATATGCACAGCAAGCTGCTCGTGACGCTCCAGTCGGGCGACGGCGCTCCTGACATCGTGGACGTCAACGTCGCGCGCTTCAGCGACTTTATGCAGGAGGGCGAGGAGGTCTTCGTCCCGCTCAACGACATCATTGAGCCGGAGAAGGAGCATTTTCTCGAGCCTGTTCTCGACATCTACAAGTACAACGGCAATTATTACGGCCTCGAATACCATGTCGGCGCTCCCACCATCTTCTACAACACGGAGATTCTCGGGGAAGCCGGTGTGAAGCCGGAGGACATCGTTACCTGGGAAGACTTCCACGAGGCCGGCAAGAAGGTGCTTGAGGCCACGGGAAAACCGATGATCACGTTTGACGTGAGCGATATGTGGCAGTCCTACATCATGATGTGCATGAACGGCGGCGACTATTTCGACGCCGACGGCAACTGCATCATCAACAGCGAGGAAAACGCCGAGGTTCTGCAGTTCATGCTCGATATGCTTGCGGACGGCACGGCGGTCACGACGCCGGGCGGCAGCATTCACACCGAGGAGTTCTACGGCTACATGGCGCAGGGCGGCACGGCCTCCCTCCTCGAGTGCTTCTGGTATCTGAACCGCTTTACCGACTACATGACAGAGCTCTCCGGCAAGGTCGCCGTCGCCTCCCCGCCCGTGTGGGAGGAGGGCAACACCTATCCCGTCTTCGGCGGCACGGGAACCGCGATCACGGTACAGTGCGAAAATCAGGATCTCGCCAAGAGATTCCTGGCCGAAGCCAAGACAAGCGAGGAGGGCGCCGGAAAGATCTGGACCGTCCTGGGCTTCGATCCGCTTCGCTGGGACGTGTGGGATACCGACGTGACAAAGGAGCAGAACAAGTTCACCGACTACTTCGGCGAGGATATTTTTGACGTTGTCCTGAGCATGAAGGACGGCTACCAGAAGAGCAACATCACGGCTTCCCCGAAGTTCTCCGCGGCGAGCAACCTTGTTAACAGCAATCTGCTGTTCCAGGTGCTTTCGGAGAAGAGCGCCTCCCCGCAGGACGCGCTGAACGCCATCGCGCAGGAGATCGAGAATACGCAGTAATACGCCGGAAGCCGCGCGGGATTTTGTTCCATGACGCCGGCCGGCGAGGAGGGCCGTCCGTCCCGGGCGGCCCTCCGTTTCCTATACCCCTTCCGCCAGCGAATCGTCCGACAGGCTCGCGGCGGAACGTTCCGCCGCCGGACCGCCCGCCCACACAGAGGATGCAGCCCACATGAAAAATAAAAAGCTATTTAAAAACAAAACCGGTCCCGATCTGTTC
>CASFAA010000286.1 GCA_949292505.1 uncultured Oscillospiraceae bacterium | reverse complement strand
GTCTCGGTCGTCAGGCTCGTCAGGCCCTGCTCCTTCGCGTAGTACGCCTGCGCGACGGCGGAGTTCAGCTTGTGGCTGCCGGAGGTGTTGCTGCCCTCGAATTTATAATAGATGTGCGCCGGGGTGTCAAGGTACTTCTCGAGGTTGTACGCGCGGCACAGCGGCGAGGGGCGGTAGGCCTTGTACAGGTCGAGCACCGGCTCCGGGATGTCGAAATAGCGCGTCGTGCAGTCCGTCTCCTGCTTCGCAAGCTCCTCGCAGAAGATGGGATAAAGCTCCTCGGTCCTGATGGGCTTGAGCGTCGCCGGGTTGAGCAGCGGATCGGGCTGCTCCTTCATGTCGGCGCGCAGGTTGTACCACTGCTTCGGCATCTGGTCCTCGGTGAGAATCAGTCTGTGGGGAATCTTCGTCATGGAAATCGGCTCCTTTTCAAAATAAATTTGATGGAGGCTCCGGGCCGGGGGAATAAAAAACGGCTCCTGTCCCTTCCTCAGGGACAAGAGCCGGTAAACTCCTGCGGTACCACCCAGATTGCGGCATAGCCGCCACTCGCTCCGTGCGCCATCACGCACGCTTCCTTGGTAACGGGTGAAGCTCCCGTCGTCGGCTACTCAGGGACGAGCCCCGTTCGCCTCCGCCCTCGCGAGACCATTCCCCGTGCACTCCCTGCCGCATTTCCAGCATCGGCGGCTCTCTGTGAGGGCGTTTCCGCCCGGGTACTCTCCTCGCTCATCGGTTTGTCGGATTTTCTTCATTATACTGCGATTTTTCCGTTTGTCAAGTGGTTTTTTAGGGATTTTGAGAAGAATCTTTTCCGCACTGACGCGTCATCGCACTGTTTTACAAAAGCAAACACGCGTTGCATCCCCTGCCGGGAAGGGATATAATGGAGAAAACGAAACATATTCCGCGCGTATCGCAGGCCGTCCGCGCGGGGAGAAGGAGGACATATGACAGAGCTCGAAAAAATAGAATATGCGCGCCAGTTCATCGAAAAGCTTGCCAACGGCGTTGATCCGCTGACAGATCAGCCCGTCCCGGACGGGGACCTGGTCAACAACGTGCGGATCTCCCGCTGTTTTTTCTACGTCGCGGACATTTTGCGGCAGGTTGCGGAGAAGGGCGGCGTTTCCCGTTTGCCTGAGGCGGAGGGGAAGGGGAAAAAGGTTCCCTTTTTCCTTTCGCAGGAAAAGAGAGGAGACTTCGAGTTTTCCGATCGGCCCGTCCCTCTGAGCGAGATTGTCCGGCGGCTCAACAGTCTGGTTGATTCCGACGGCATGAGGAAGCTGACGTACAACGACGCGGCGGAATGGCTGGTGGACAGAGGCTTCCTGTCCGCCTCTGTCGATGAGAACGGCGTGCGGCGGAAGGATGTCGCCCCCGAGGGCGAGGCGATCGGCATCACAAAGGAGGAGCGCTTCAGCCGCAGCGGGGTATATAAGGTCGCTGTGTACAGCCGGGAGGCGCAGGAGTTCCTTTTGGACAACCTCGATTCTATTTTTGATTTTGCGGAAAAATATCGGAATGAGCGTAAGGAGGAGAAAAAACGCCCTTGGACGCGCGAGGAGGAGGAAGAGCTGATTACCCTCTTTCAGGGGGCGGCGACCGCCAGACAGATCGCCGCGAAGCTCAACCGCCCGACGCGGGAGGTGGAGAAGCGTCTGATCCGCCTCGGTCTTCTGAGCGAGGCGGAGGATTGATTGCCCCGACGCTTCGCGCTGTGCTATAATGACAAAAAAGCGACAGGGAGAGCAGAGCATGGGTAAGAAAAAGAACGGGACGGCGCTCGAAAAGAACGCCGTCTATGAAACGGAAGTCACGGGCTACACCGCGGAGGGCGCTGGTGTCGTGCGGGCAGACGGCGTCCCCGTCTTTGTCCCCGGCGCGGCGCAGGGAGACGTGCTGCGCGTGCGGGTGGTCAAACCGCTCAGCACCTACGCCTTCGGGCGGGTGGAGGAGGTTCTCATGCCTTCGCCCGACCGCGTCGGGGAGGACTGCCCCGTCGCGCGGCAGTGCGGCGGCTGCGTCTTCCGCCATATTTCGTATGAGGCGGAGCTGCGCGCGAAGGAGCAGCGCGTGCGCGACGCGCTCTCCCGCATCGGCGGCTTTTCCGGCCTGCCCGTGCTGCCGATCCTCGGCGCGGCGCAGCCCGACCGCTACCGCAACAAGGCGCAGTTCCCCATCGGCCCGGACGGGAAGGGCGGCATCCTCTTCGGCTTTTACGCGCCGCACAGCCACCGCATCGTCGCGTGCGGGGACTGTCTGCTGCAGCCCGAATCGTTCACCCGCGCGATGGAGGCCGTGCGCCGCTGGCAGGCGGAGACGGGCGAGACAGTCTACGACGAGGGCACACGGCGCGGCGTTCTGCGCCATCTGTATCTGCGGATGGGCTTTTCGTCCGGACAGGTGATGGTGTGCGTCGTCGCGAACGCGGGCGCGCTGCGCGGGGAGGAGCGCCTCTGCGCGCTGCTGCGCGAAGCGGTGCCCGGCCTCTCCGGCGTGCTGCTCAACGAGAACCGGGAGGACACGAACGTCGTGCTCGGAAGGAAAAACCGCGTCCTTTGGGGCGCGGAGACGCTCGAGGATACGCTCTGCGGCCTGCGCTTCTCGCTCTCGCCGCACTCGTTCTATCAGGTCAACCGCGATCAGGCCGAGCGGCTCTACGGCGTCGCTGCGGACTTCGCCGCCCTCACGGGGGAGGAGACGCTCCTCGACCTCTACTGCGGCGCGGGCACCATCGGCCTCTCGATGGCGGGAAAGGTGAAGCGGCTTGTCGGCGTCGAGATTGTGGAGGACGCCGTCAGCAACGCGCGGGCGAACGCCGCGGCAAACGGCGTCAAAAACGCCGAATTCTTCTGCGGGGACGCCGCGAAAGCCGCCGCCATGCTCCGCGCCCGCGGAGAAGCGCCCGACGTCGTCGTCGTCGACCCGCCGCGCAAGGGCTGCGGCGAGGAGCTCGTCTCGATTGTGGCGCAGATGAACCCCTCCCGGGTCGTCTACGTCTCCTGCGACCCCGCCACCCTCGCCCGCGACCTGACCTTTTTCGCCGCCCGCGGCTACGCGCCGCAAATTGCCCAGCCCGTCGACCTCTTCCCGAGGACGGCGCACGTGGAGACGGTTGTTCTTTTATCCCCACACAATCCCGGGCAGCACATCGGCGCAAAGTGACGTCCGGTCGGGAGAATGAAACTGCCGCTGGATTCGACCGGAACTTAATGCGAAATATGACACACTGCTGTCAGGTTTCAAATGCTAAAATATGAAAAAAGACAGGGGGCTTCCGGATATGAAAACCTTATGCGGATTAGACTGCAGTGAATGCGGAATGAAAAATGAATGCGGCGGATGCATGGAAACGGACGGGCATCCATTTGGCGGTTCCTGCATGGTTGCGGAGTGCTGCAAAAATAAAGGCTGCGAGAATTGCGGCCGGGCATTTGAAGCTCCCTGCAAAATGAAAGAGGAGCTGACCGCAGAGTTCAACGCGCTCGGAATCGAGGATATGGAGGAGGTTACCGATCTCAACGCTCTGTACGGTGCGTATATCAATCTGCAGTATACGCTTCCCGGCGGACAGAAAATCAAATTTTGGGACGACGGCAGAATTTATCTCGGCAATCAGCTCTGCAAAAAGAACAGCGGCAGGTGTTACGGCCTTACAGCCGATGAAAAGTATCTTTTGGTCTGTGAGTATGGCGATAACGGCAGTGATCCCGAAATCATCGTTTATCAGAAACGGAAGCCAGGCAGATGATCGACTCACGCTGCGGACTGCACTGCACCGGCTGTGTATCGCAGGAGGCTTGCTGCTGCGGTGCGCTGTCAGGGGAAAGGAAAGAATGTAAATGGACAGGAAGATCATCTCTCTCCGCATGGAGCGCCAGTGTTTTCTGGAAAAGGCGGATGAGGACGAGTATCTCCGGTTATACCGCGACACCCAGCCGGGTCAAAACGTGTACTGGAACGGCTTCGGGCAGCCCCCGACGCTTTCCTTCCGCGCCGCCTTCGACGATATTATATACAATCGAGACCGTCAGCTGAAACGAAAACTGATAAAGGGCAGATTTTCCGGCGGCAATCTCGGCTGGATTGTGCAGGAGGATATGGAGCTGTTCCTGGCTCTCTACCGCAAGCCGCTTGTGAAAGCGAAGGATAACCAGCTGCGGCTTTTGGAGCTGATTGAGCGGGAAGGGCCGCTCACCATCCGGCAGATGAAGGAAGCGACAGGCTTGCTGGTGAAGGAGATTACGCCTGTTCTGCACCGTCTGCAGGAAGCGTTTCTGGTCTATGAGGATCAGTATGACGGCGAGTGGGATCGCGGCTGGTATCCGTTCGGGGAGATGTTCCCGGCCGTGAATCCGGAGCATTTTTCCAGATTGGAGGCGCTCAAAATCGTCCTGCAAAGATTCGCGTACCGTCTGGTCTGGTTTGATACGGCGATGGCAAGGTCGTTTTACAAAATTCCCGAAAGAGAAATCAGGCAGGCGATCGGCGAGCTGGCTGCCGAGGGCGTATTGGCAGCGTTCGGCTCGGGCTATGTGCTGCGAAGCGACGCCATACTCCTGGAAAGCTATCAGCCGAAGGCCATGCGCTTCGTTTATGCCGTCCATCGCAGCGACTTTCTTTTTAAGGCGCAGGAGCACGTCCTGATGGAAATGGCGCGGAAGCTGACCGAAGGACTCCCATATGATCACGAGCCGCTGCAGTTCCTGCTGATTGACGGGGAATTTCACGGCGCGTCGGTTGGGCATTTCCGAAACGGGCCGTATGATCTCCTCGACGTTGTGTGCGATTTGCCGGACGCGCAAAGCCGCAGAGAGGAGATCCTCGAAGCGGTCAGCGCGGTCAACTTCGGAAGGAAGCCGCAGCGTTTTCTGGGAGCACAGCTGACAGCGGAAGCATAAAAACATCCCGCAGATTTCCCCCGGTGAGGGGAGAAACTCTGCGGGATTTTTTTGCCCTTTTTTCGTCCCAATGCCGAAAAGCCCGTCCCCGCTTACCGTTCCCGGAAATTTGCTTTCCCTCAAGAAAGCGGGAAAATGCGGAATGCTTTTCTGTTTTGTTCCCGGAAACCAGATGACCCGGTATTATCCTTCATATCGGCGTCAACACATAATAATTCAATTCGATACAATCATAGTAGGGAGCGATCCCCAAATTGTATCAGGAGGT
>CASFAA010000285.1 GCA_949292505.1 uncultured Oscillospiraceae bacterium | reverse complement strand
CGGCGGCCAGTCCGGTTCCACGTCCTTTCCCGGCGCGTCGTCCTCCTCGACGCCGCTCCTCCTCGCCGTGACGGCGGGCGGCGCAGCGCTCGCTCTTGCGGTCGCGAAGCTCTGGCCGCGCCGGAGGATGCAGCGCGGTCTCGGGAAATAAATTGATAACTTTTCCAATTATTACCATCATGATCCGACAGAATCCCACCCTTGTCCCTCTGTATACTGAAAACAGGAAGGGCGTCAAGCACGCCGGAAAAACAAAAAATCCGTTCTCAGGCGGGTTTTCAAGGAGTGGTAAACGTGAGTGTGGCAAAGGGGCGGAAGCTGCCGGGCGCGGCTTTCGCGGAAAAGCTGGCGGGCGCTGCGCTGCCGGGACTCAGGGAGATCGGGCAGCACGCGGCCGTTTTTCTGTTCGGATTGTTGTACGCGCGCGGGATAGTGTTTTCCCGCTGTGCGCCGTTTGGGACGGCGGCGGTTGCCGCCTGCCCGTACCGGTATCTGCCGGCGGCTGTGCTCGGCGCTCTGGCGGGGACGCTCCTGCCGGGACAGGTGCAGTCGCCGGTTCGGTATCTTGCGGCGATCCTCGCCGCGGCGGCCATCCGCTGGACGGTCAACGACCTCGCGCGGCTGCGGACGCATCCCGTCTTTGCTCCGCTCACGGCTTTGCTGCCCCTGACGGCAACGGGCATGGCGATGGCCTTCCTCGACGGCTCGCCCGTCTCGACGATTGCCGTTTACCTTGCGGAGTCGGTGCTCGGCGCGGGCGCGGCGTACTTCGCGGCGCAGGCCGAAGGCTCGGTGCGGCGGGCCGTCTCCGGGAAATCGCTCTCCGGCCAGGAGGCGGCGGGGCTGACGCTCGCGGGCGGGCTTTTGCTGCTGCCGCTCGCCGGGCTCACCTTCGGCGGCGTCTCCGTCGGGCGGATCCTCGCGTGCCTGCTGATCCTGTTTGCCTCGCGCTGCGCCGGGGCGGCGGGAGGCGCGGTTGCGGGGATTGCGGCGGGCGTGCTGTTCAGCCTGTCGACGGCGGGACTGACGTACCTCTCCGGCGCGTACGCCCTCGGGGGCCTCATGGCGGGACTGTTTTCGCCGATCGGGCGGCTGGCCTCCGCCGCCGTCTTCACGCTGTCGGCGGGCGTCGCCTCGCTGCAGGTCGGGAACCAGAACGCCCTGCTCGTCTCGCTGCTTGAGTCCGCGGCGGCGGGAGCCGTCTACCTCGCCCTTCCCGCCAAGCTCGGCGGGACGCTCGCGGGATTGTTCCTCCGCCGCGAGGATCTCACCAAGAGCGACGCGCTGCGCCGGAGCGTTATCATGAAGCTCGACTACGCCGCGAAGGCGCTCGGCGGCGTGTCCGAGTCGGTCGAGGAGGTTTCCCGCAAGCTTTCCTTCACCTGCGCGCCGGACATCAACGGCGTGTACAAGCGCGTCGAGCGCGAGGTCTGCGCCGGATGCGGCCTGCAGATGTACTGCTGGGGTCAGCACTACGGCGACACGATGGACGCGCTGAATTCCCTCACGGCCCCGCTGCGCCGCGACGGCCGCATCGTCCGTCAGGATCTGCCGGAGCATTTCGCGTCCCAATGCGGCAGGGCCGGGGAGGTCGTCTCGTGCGTCAACCGCAATTACTCGGAGTTCACTGTCCGCGAGGCGGCGGAGCGGCGGCTCGGGCAGATCCGCAGCCTTGTCGCGGGGCAGTTCGGCACTGTGAGCCGGATGCTTGAGGACATGGCCGGGGAGCTTGAGCTCTATGAGCGCTTTGATTTCGCCGCCGCCCGCCGCGTCACCGAGTCGCTGCGCAGCCTGGGACTGCTGCCGCTCGACGTGAGCTGCCGTGTCGACCGCTTTGGCCGCATGACGGTCGAGGCCGAGGCCGCCCGCGGCGAGAAAAGCCGCCTGAGCCGCGGCGAGCTTGTGCGGGAGGTTTCCCGCGCGTGCGGCAAGCCCTTCGAGCTGCCGTGCGTGAGCACCGCGCAGGGGAAATGCCGCATACAGATGACGGAAAAGCCGGTGTACCGCGTCGTGACGGGCTTCTCCCAGCACGTCTGCGGCAACGGCACGCTCTGCGGCGACGGCTTCGAGTATTTCGCGGACGGCTTCGGCCGTCAGGCCGCCGTGCTGAGCGACGGCATGGGCTCCGGCGGACGCGCCGCCGTCGACGGGGCGATGGCCAGCGGGATTCTTTCGCGCCTCCTGCAGGCCGGGATCGGCCCCGAGGCCGCGCTGCAGATCGTCAACTCGGCGCTCATCGCCAAGTCGGGAGACGAATCGCTCGCCACCCTCGACGTCGTCCTCCTCGACCGGTTCAGCGGGGCGGCGAACTTCTACAAGGCCGGGGCGGCGGTCTCCGTCGTGCGCAAGAAGGGGAGAGCGTCGCTCGTCGACGCGCCCTCGCTGCCCGTCGGCATTCTCAATGAAGCGAGCTTCGCGCGCCGCGACGACGTGCTCGGCGACGGAGATATTGTCGTCCTGATGAGCGACGGAGCCGTCGCGGCGGGCGAGGACTGGGTGCTGCGCGCCGTCGAAGACTTCTCCGGAACGCTTCCGCAGGAGCTCGCCGAGACGCTCGTCACAGGCGCCATCAGCCGCCGCAGCGACGGCCATGACGACGACGTCACCGTGATGGTGCTCCAGCTGAAAGCCCCGGAGCGCCCCCTCGACTGCGATCTCCCGCAGGACTTCGATTCCTCCCCGGACGAATGCGCATAAACAAAGCGAGTCCTCCCGGCCCGGACTGCGGGCGGGGAGGACTCGCTGTTTTGCCGGAAAAACCGGCTACATGGTGGTATGCGCCGTTTCGCTCGTGTCGCGGAACAGCAGCGAAATGCACCACAGCGCCGAGATTGCCACGAGCGTGTAGATGACGCGGCTGATGATGGCGGCCTGTCCGCCGAAAATCCACGCCACAAGGTCAAACTGGAAAATGCCGATGAGGCCCCAGTTGATGCCGCCGACAATCAAAAGCAAAAGCGCTATTTTATCGATGACCATACGCTTCATCCTCTCTTTCTTTGCAGTGGAACACGAGGACGATGCTTATTGTTCACGCTTTGTTTTGAAATATGCGCTTTTCAAGAAAAATTGCGTTTACGAGTCTCCGCGCGGCAGCCAGTCGAGCGCCGCGAGCGCGTCGAGCGTTTCCTGCGGCAGGTCGGAGAGGCTGCCCTCCTCGAGGAGCGTCACGCCCCAGGCGTCCATCTGTGCCGGGTACGATTCCCGGATTGCTCCGTCCGTCAGCACCTCGATGACGTCCCCGCACGAGAGGCCGTCAAACATCGCGCCGTCTTCGCTCCGGTTCTGGAGGACGATCGGCTCCCCGCGCGACTCCTCAATCAGGAGAACGGTCCCGTTTTCCTCCACGAAGCAAAGCCCCCGCATCGCGACGCGCTCCTCCTGCTGCGCGCAGCCCGCCGCGAGAAGCAGGCACAGCGCAAGCATTGTCAGCATTTTTTTCATCCAGCTCACTCCCTTCCTCTGTATCGAATACTGCAGAGAGGCGGGGAATGTTACCTTTCCTGCGCGGGAAAAAGCTTGCTTTATCATTCACGCAAAGCAAGCCTTGCGTTTCGGTGATAAAGCTTGCTTTATCATTCACGCAAAGCAAGCTTAGCGTTTCGGTGATAAAGCTTACAAAACCGTTCGTTTTCCGCGCGGAGCGTGACGGAAATGTTCTGGATTTTCCGGGCCTCTCCTGCTACGATCGAAGGGAAAGGATGTGGTTGTATGAAAGGGACGAAAGCAGTTCTCGGACTGGCAGCCTGCCTGTTGCTGTTGGCGGCGGGCTGTTCGTTCAGCCTCGCGCAGCTGCTCGAGGCGAACTGGGGCGTCGTGCTGCCCGGCGGGTATGTGGAGCGGTTTGAGGTGGACACGGGCGCGAGCTTCCACGGGGACGGCGTGCGCTATTATGTCCTCGAGTACGCAGACGACGCCGCGCTGCGCGAGGCATTCTCGTGGCGGGAGGAAGCATCCGCGACGCTGTTTTACGGCAGCGAGCGGGAGGCCGCCGCGGCGCTCCTCGACGGGCTGGAGATCCCGCCGGAGTTTCAGCTCCCCGCCGAAGACTGCCTGTACGACACCGTCACCCGGGACGACCGCTCCGAGCTCCTCCTGTTCTGGCACACGCCCGACGGGATGCTTTATGTGGTGGAGAGCGTCCTGTAGAAAGGACGGGGAGTCTTGACAACGGCGGAATTCTGTCATATAATAAAGCTTAACATTCAAAAATCAGATGCTGTGATGGGGAAGGAAGCTGGGACGCACCTCTTCAGAGAGCCGCCGGTTGCTGCGAGGCGGCGGGGAGCCTGTGCCGAAATCACCCCGGAGCTTGCGGCCGAACGGCGTTTTGTCCAGTAAGCGCGCACGGAATCCCCTCCGTTACCGGGGGAGCGCATTGTCGGATGCGCGACGAGAGCCCCCCAGGGGGAAGTTAGAGTGGTACCGCGAGCATAGTAAGGAAATGCCCGTCTCTATCGGTTACGGATAGAGGCGGGCTTTTTGATTGAAGGAGGGACTTCCATGGTATTGACAGGAGCACAGATTGTGATGGAGTGTCTGCTCGAGCAGGGCGTGGACACGGTGTTCGGCTACCCGGGCGGAGCGGTTCTGAATATTTACGACGCGCTGTACGAGTACCGCGATAAGATTACCCACATCCGCACGGCGCACGAGCAGGGCGCGTCCCACGCCGCCGACGGCTACGCCCGGTCGACGGGCAAGACGGGCGTGTGTATCGCGACCTCCGGCCCCGGCGCGACGAACCTCGTCACCGGCATCGCGACGGCGTACATGGACAGCGTGCCGATGGTCGCCATCACGGGCAACGTGAACCTCAACCTGCTCGGCCTCGACAGCTTCCAGGAGGTCGACATCACCGGCATCACCATGCCGATCACGAAGCACAACTACATCGTCAAGGACATCCGCGATCTGGCGCAGACGCTGCGCGAGGCGTTCCAGATCGCCGGCAGCGGCCGCAAGGGCCCCGTCCTCGTCGACATTCCGAAGGACATCACCGGCCAGAAGTGCGAGTACGAGCGCCGCGACCCGCTGCCGCCGCTCCCGCACGACTTCCCGATTGAGGAGCGCTTCTCCTCGGCGCTCGAGCTGATCGCCCGCGCCGAGCGCCCGTTCCTCTACTGCGGCGGCGGCGTCCTCTCCTCCGAGGCGGAGGAGGAGCTGGCGAAGTTCGCGAGCCTCCTCGACGCGCCGGTCGCCTGCTCCCTGATGTGTCAGGGCGGCTTTGATCAGGCCGACCCGCGCTACATGGGGATGCTCGGGATGCACGGCACGAACACGGCGGCGCTCGCCATTAAGAACTGCGACCTGTTCGTTGCCGTCGGCACACGCTTCTCCGACCGCGTCCTGTGCAACGCCGGCCTGTTTGCCCGCCACTGCCCGATCATCCAGATCGAGATCGACACCGCCGAGTTCAACAAGAACATCGAGGTGCAGCTCAAGGTCAAGGGCGACGCGAAGGAAATCCTCGAAAAGCTCAACAGCCTCCTCCCGCAGCAGAGCCATCCGCAGTGGATGGAGCAGATCGCCGCTTGGCAGCGTGAGTTCCCGCTCGTCCAGAAGCCGCGCACGCCCGGCGCCGTCACGCCGCAGCAGGTGATCGAGACGCTCGACCGCCTCACCTCGGACGACACCATCATCTGCACCGAGGTCGGCCAGAATCAGATGTGGGCGGCGCAGTTCTACACCTATCGGAAGCCGCGCACCTTCGTCTCCTCCGGCGGCCTCGGCACGATGGGCTTCGGCCTCGGCGCGGCCATCGGCGCGAAGCTCGCGAACCCGGAGAAGACGGTCGTCAACATCGCGGGCGACGGCAGCTTCCACATGAATCTCACCGAGCTCGCCACCGCGGCGGCGTACAACGTCCCTGTGATTGAGCTCATCCTCAACAACGAGGTGCTCGGCATGGTGCGCCAGTGGCAGAAGCTGTTCTACGGCAATCGCTTCTCGCAGACGGACGTCGACACGAAGACGAACTTCCCGGCCCTCGCCGAGGCGTTCGGCCTCAAGGCATATACCATCTCGACGGCGGACGAGGTCGAGCCCGTCCTGCGCGACGCCCTCGCCCAGACGGGCCCGGTGCTCATCGACTGCCATATCGACCACGACGTCAACGTGCTGCCCATGGTTCCGGCGGGCGCTTCCGTGGAGAGCCCGATCCTCGAGATGGACAACTGACGCGCGTGACGGAAAAGGAGGCTTTCTTCATGGAATACACGAACAGCAACCCCTCGCCTGAGAAGGAATACATTCTCTCCGTCCTCGCCCGCAACCGCGCAGGCGTGCTGCTGCGCATCGCGGGACTGTTCAGCCGCCGCTGCTACAACATTCTGAGCATCGTCGCCGCGCAGACGGAGGACACCGAATATTCGCGCATCCTGATCGTCGTCTCCGGTGATGACCGCATCGTCCGCCAGGTCGACAAGCAGCTCTCGAAGCTCATCGACATCGTGCAGGTGGACGTCCTCGAGCGCGAGAAGATCGTCGAGCGCGAGCACCTGCTGCTCAAGGTGGAGCGCACGCTGCAGACGAGCGAGAAGCTCGTCGAGATCGCGAACATCTTCCACGCGAACATTCTGAATGTCGAGCCCGACTCGATGATCCTCGAGCTCACCGGCGACGCGGGCACGATCAATTCGTTCATCGAGCTGTACAACCCCTACAACGTCCTGCGCATCCTGCGCACGGGCGCGATGGCGATGCCGAAGTGACGGCTTGCCGCGACGAGAGACAGGAGGTCTTTCCCATGCTGACGCTTGACAAGGTTTACCACGCCGCGTTCGTCCTCAAGAACGTGATCCGCAGCACCGATCTGATCTATGCGCCGAAAATCAACCGCGACGCCGAGGTGTATCTCAAGACGGAAAATCTGCAGAACACCGGCTCGTTCAAGCTGCGCGGCGCGTATTATAAAATTTCCCAGCTCTCTGAGGAGGAGAAGCAGAAGGGCGTTATCGCCTGCTCCGCGGGCAACCACGCGCAGGGCGTCGCGCTCGCGGCGCAGCGCAGCGGCATCCCGGCCATCATCTGCATCCCGGACGGCGCGCCCATCTCGAAGGTCGAGAACACCAAGAGCTACGGCGCGCGCGTCGAGCTCGTCAAGGGCGTGTACGACGACGCCTACCGCCGCGCCTGCGAGCTCCAGCAGGAGACGGGCTGCACCTTCATCCATCCGTTCGACGATCCCGACGTCATCGCCGGTCAGGGCACCATCGGCCTCGAGCTGCTCGACCAGCTGCCGGACGTCGACGCCGTCATCGTCCCGGTCGGCGGCGGCGGACTCATCGCCGGCGTCGCGTTCGCCATCAAGAGCCTGAACCCGAAGTGCAAGGTCTACGGCGTGCAGGCCGCCGGCGCGCCCGGCATGGTGCACGCCCTCGAGGCCGGGAAGCCCGACGCCCTCGAGCGCGTCTCCACGTTCGCGGACGGCATCGCCGTCAAGTGCCCCGGCGCGCTGACGTACGACCTCACGAGCAAGTACGTCGACGGCGTCGTCACCGTCACGGACGACGAGATTGCCACCGCCGTCCTGACGCTCATCGAGGAGCAGAAGCTTATCGCCGAGGGCGCGGGCGCCGTGTCCGTGGCCGCCGCGATGTTCAACAAGATCGACATTAAGGGCAAAAAGGTCATCTGCCTGATTTCGGGCGGCAACATTGACGTCACGATCCTCTCGCGCGTCATCACGCGCGGCCTTGTCAAGGCGGGACGCGTCGCCGACATGATCATCGAGCTCGCCGACAAGCCCGGCCAGCTGCGCGAGATCGCCGCCATCATTGCCGAGCACGGCGGCAACGTCATCCACGTCCGCCACGACCACGGCGGGCTTGACACCGACATTGTCGGCTGCTACTTGAGCATCCAGATGGAGACGCGCAACCATCAGCACGTCGAGGAGATCTACAACGCGATTTCTTCCGCAGGCTATAAAATCATCAGCAGCGGCAAGGTGATGTGAGATGGAGCGCATGACGCGCCGCGGCGAATCGGGCCGCGCCGTCCTCACAGCCTCCCCCGGGGAGGCCGCCGAGCGCCTCGCGCTCTTTGAAGACGTCTGCGAAGCGATCGCCGCGGAGTACGGCGCGCTCGGCGAAGAGCTCGACCGCCTGCGCGCCGCGGGAAAGGAAAAATCCTACCAGTTCCGCGAGAAGATGGGCAGAAAGCTCGTCGACGCCCAGCTGCTCTCCCTCCTGCGCGCGAAGGGCCTCCTGTCCTGAAAACTTCTTTCCATAAAAAAGGATTGCCGCACGGCAATCCTTTTTTTGCGCTCAGCTGAAATGCATCGAAACATCCTTGACAGAGGACTGGAACTCGCGCGGCGACATCCCCGTGCACCGCTTGAAGCGCAGCGAAAAATACTGCGGCGAGGTAAACGAAAGGTAGTACGAAAGCTCGGTGAGGTTCATCGCGTCGTTGCGGATCAGCTCCTTGGCGCGGTCGATCTTCAGCCGGATGAAGTAATCCACAACGCCGCAGCCCTTCTCCTCGTGAAAGAGTCGCTCGAGGTGCGAGCGCGAGATCGAGAAGGCGGCGCACACCTGCGGCAGGCTGAGCCGCTCCGTGACGTGCTGCTCGAGATAGGAGACGACCTCGCCGACCAGATTTTCCGTTTCGCGCCCCTGCGCTTCCCCGTCGAGCGGGCGGAGCGCCCGCAGGCTTTCGGGAGCCTGCGTCCTGTTGCGATAGACGGTCAGGAGGAACAGCTCGAGATACAGCAGAATCATGTGCGTGCGCCCCGGCGGCGCGTCCTCCCGAAGCTCCATCTTCTCCACGGACGGCACGTTGAGCGGCGTCGAAAAGCATTCCACGGCGTTGGCGAGGATGTTGGAGATCAGCCTCCGCTCCTCCTTCGACAGGTAGAACACCCCGCGGCTGAAAAAATCGAAGAACGGCGATTTCGAGACGAACGAGACGACGGCCAGATTCGGCGGGCGCTTCCCGATGGAGCGGAAGGCGTGGAACTCCCACGGCTCGTGGAAGATGGCCTGTCCCGCCGTCAGCGTGCGCTCCTCGCGTCCCGCCGTGACGCGGATGGAGCCGCGGTCGACGTAGAGAAATTCCCGGAAATCGTGCGCCTCCCCGCGGAAGACAAAATTCAATGGGTACTCGAAATAGTGGATGGTGATCAGCTCGTCGATGCGGAATTCGCGCCGGAGCCGTGTGCTCTCATACCCCATGGCGGCCTCCTTTCTAAATAAACCTGATACTATAAATATATGGGATAATAGTATAAGCGAAAGGTGAGAAATAGTTGTAAGATTATAGTAACATAAAAACCTTGATTTTGAAAAGTTTTTTGGCGGAAACGCAAGATTTTTTCTGGAAGGAGGCTGCCGCCATGGCTCAGAAAGACGCGCCGCTCGCGATTGCCGCGGGAAAAACAGCCGTTTCCTTTGAACCGGCGTCGGATCGCCTGCGGGTGGAAAGGCCGGGCGGCGAATGGGCGTGGGACGGGGCGTACAAGCCCTTCTTCCTCACCGCTGCGGGGGAGCGCGTCCCGTTCGGCGCGGCGCGGGAAAAAACCTTCTTCTCCCGCGAGACGAGCCTCGGGCCGGAGCTTGTCTGCCGGTACGCGGACTTCCCCGGCGCTGGGGAGATTTCCTTCGAGACGCGCTTCTGGCTCGAGGAGATCACGGGCGCGCTGCACCTCGAGTGGCTTCCCCTCGCGGGAGCCGGGCGGCTCTCCCGCGTGCTCTGGCCGGGGCCGATGGCGTTCGGCGAGCCCCGCCCCGACTGGCAAACGGTGCTGCCGCTCCGCCAGGGGCTTCTGATTCCGAACGGCTGGGAGACGCCCGTCGGCAGACTCCCGTTTGACGGCCGCTTCGGCACGGCGGACGCCTATCTGCCGTGGTTCGGCCAGCTCCGCGAGGGGAACGGGTATCTTCTCCTGTGCGACACCCCGGCGGACGCCGGCTATACCCTCGACCAGCGGGAGAAGACGACGCGCGTCGGCGTTTGGCTCGACGCAAGCCTCGGCGCGCTGACGCCGCGCCGCTTCCGGTACCTGTTTTTCGAGAACTGCACCTACAACGAGCTCTGCAGGGCGTACCGCCAAATTGTCCGCGAGGAGGGGCGGCTCGTCACCCTTCGGGAGAAGGCGGTGCGGCTGCCCGCGATCCGCACGCTGGCCGGCTGCTCGTTCCTGCACAAGAGTGTGAAGACGCACGTCGACCCGGAGTCGAGATTCTTCGACCCGAAGAATCCCGGGAAAAACGACCATCTCACGCCGTTTTCCGCGCACGCGGCGCACGTCCGCGCGCTGACTGCCGCCGGAGCCGGCCCGCTCTACGTCCATGTGGACGGCTGGGCGCAGGCCGGATACGACAACTGCCACCCCGACGCCGACACGGTCTGCCGGGAGGCGGGCGGGCCGGAGGGGCTGCTGGAGCTGATGGCCGCCGTTCACGAGGGAGGCGGGCTCCTCGGCCTGCACGACCAGTACCGCGACTTTTACCGTCACGCGCCGAGCTACGACCCTGAGCTCGCCTGCCGGAATCCGGACGGCACGCTGCCCGGCCACGCGATGTGGGCGGGCGGGCCGCAGAATTACCTGTGTACGACGCAGGCGGAGCGCTTTCTGCGGCGAAACCTTGAGCGTCTTGCCCGGCAGGGCGTGCGTCCCGACTGTTCCTACCTCGACGTTTTCACCTGCAACGAGGGCGACGAGTGCGCGAACCCCCGCCACCGCATGACGCGGGCGGACAGCTACCGCCTGCGCGCTGGCTGCTTCTCCTACCTCGCGTCGAAGGGGATTCTCCCGAGCAGCGAGGAGGTCAACGACTGGGCCGCGCCGTCGCAGGTGTTCTGCCACTACGCGCCGTACGAGTTCATGATGAACCCGCCGGGCACCCCGGAGCCGGGGCTTCCCGTCCCGCTGTTCAACCTCGTCTACCACGACTGCGTCATCCAGCCGTGGATGACGGAGAAAACGCCGGACGGCGGCGACTATCTGCCCTACGCCCTGCTCAACGGCGGCGCGCCGTACCTAGAGCGCGACCCCGCCTACCCCAACATCGACGGCGCGTTCGGCGGGGAGGAGGAGCTTGCGCTCGCGGAGAAAATCCGCCGCTGCCGCACGGCGGCGCAGCTCCAGAGAAGAACGGTCTTCGCGGAGCTGATCCGCCACGAATTCGCGGATGGCGCCGCCGTGCAGCGCACCGTTTTCGCGAACGGGTACGAGGTCTGGATCGACACCGCGCGCAGTGCGTGGGAGATTCTCCGGCACGGTGTGCGCGTCTCCGTGCACGGGTATCCTGTGGGATCGGATCGCCGGGAAGCCGGCGAAGCGATAGAAAGCCTGTCCTGAATGATTGGGTCAGAACGGATATGTGAAAAAGGAGGATTATGACATGAAGGCAAACAGAATTTCCGCTCTTTTGCTCGCGGCGGCGATGCTGCTCGGCGTGACCGGGTGCAGCCAGGGGGAGAAACGGCCTCCTCCTCCGCGCCCGCGTCCGGCGGCTCCGGCGCGGCTGAGACCGGGGACGTCGACATCTGGGCTCCGTACGACGAGACCGTCACCATCAGCACGGCGCTCGTCGAGAACGCGGGCATCCAGTGGCACGACAACGACACCTACGACGACAACCCGTGGTACCGCGAGTACAAGGAGCGCTTCAACATCCAGGTCGTGAACGACTGGGTCGTCAGCAGCGACTACTCGACGAAGCTGAACCTCTCCATCGCGGACGGCTCCCTGCCCGACGTCTTCTTCTGCTCCGCCGACCAGTTCCAGCAGCTGTATGAGGCCGGCATGATAGCCGATCTGACGGACGTGTACGAGGTGTACGCCTCCGACACGCTCAAGGGCTATATGGAGCAGGAGGCCGCGACGTTCGAGACCGCCAAGCGCGACGGCCGCGTCTACGCCATCCCGCAGCTCTCCTACGGCATCATTGATCAGATCAACCAGATCTGGATTCGCCAGGACTGGAAGGAGGAGTGCGGGATCGAGGATCCCGAGACGCTGCAGGACGTCGTCGAGATCGCGAAGACCTTCGCCTCGAAGTATGAGAACACCTACGGCATGACCGAGGACAAGAGCCTCGACTGCTTCCGGATGCTCGCTCCCGCGTGGGGCGCGCAGCTGCTCGCCGGCCAGAGCTACCTCGGCATCTGGATGGAGGGCGACGACGGCTCGCTCGTCTACAGCGCGATTCAGCCCGAGGTCAAGGCGGCGCTCGAGGAGTACGCCTCCTGGTACGCCGAGGGCGTCATCAACCCCGACTTTACCTCTCAGGACTCCACGGCGATGTCGCAGGACGTCGTCAGCGGCAAGACGGGCGTCAACCCCTTCTATCAGCGGTGGGGCGACGATCCGGGCGTGGCCGTCATCGGCAACCTCGGCCCGGACGCCATCTTTGACGCGCACATGATTCCCACAGCCACCGGCGAAGAGGTCAAGTTCCCGATCGTGTTCCCGAACTACGGCTACATCGTCGTGAGCAAGGACTGCGCGAACCCCGAGGCGGCGATTAAGCTCCTCAACCTGTTCGCCTATCTGAGCGACGACGCGGCAGGCGTCGAGGATCCCGAGTGGCTCAACAACTTCTTTGACAAGGCGTACTCCGTTCTTCCGTACGGCCTGCGCGTCTTCAACCCGAACACCGACTATGATCAGTATGTGCAGGTTTCCTCCGCGCTCGCCGAGGGCGACGACGTCGATGTGACGGCGCTCGGCAAGAACTCCGCGAAGTATTACAACTGCGTCGAGTTCGAGGCCAACGGCACGCCCGCCGCCGTGGCGGACTACTGCCAGCAGGGCAACGGCCAGTACGCGGCGTATTACAATTCCAAGTATGTGCTCGACAACGAGCTTATCATCCGCGACGCCATGTGGGGCAGCGTGCCGAATACGCTCGCGAGCATGGGCAGCACGCTCGACGACATCCTGATTGAGGGCTTTACGAAGATCATCGTCGGCCAGGAGCCGATCGACTACTTTGACGAGCTCGTCGCCTCCTGGGAGACGGCCGGCGGCGATCAGGCCACGCAGGAGATCAACGAAATGTACGGCGGCTGACTGCCGTCCCGAACGCCGTTCCCGTCAGTGAGCCGGTGAGCGGGCGCAGCGAAGGAGGGGCTGAACAAGCCCCTCCTTTGCGGCGGCTGAAGGAAAGAAGGGAAAAAGCTTGCAGAAGAAAAAACTCAAAAGAGCCGGACAGGCGTGGCAGTATTATCTGATGCTGATCCCGGGTATCGTCGTGATCTTCATCTTCGCATACGTTCCGCTCTACGGCCTCATCATCGCGTTTGAAAAGTACAACCCCGGCCTCGGCTTCGCGTCCCCGTGGGTCGGCTGGGACAATTTCACCTACCTGTTCAAGCAGCCGAACTTTGTCAGAACGATCCGCAACACGTTCGTCATCTCCGTCATGAAGCTGCTCGGCGGCATCATCGTGCCGGTTTTCTTCTCGCTTTTGCTCAATGAGGTGCGCTCGACCCGCCTCAAGAGGACGTTCCAGACGCTCGTCTACATCCCGAACTTCCTCTCCTGGGTCATTCTGGCGGGCGTTCTCACCGACATTCTCGCGAGCGACGGCATTCTCAACATGGCGATCACCGCCGTCGGACTGCCGGCCGTCAAGTTCCTCGACGATCCCGCCATCTTCCCGTTCACGATGGTGGTCAGCGACATCTGGAAGGGCTTCGGCTTCGGGACGGTCGTCTACCTCGCCGCGCTGACGAGCATCGACCCGCAGCTCTACGAATCTGCCATCCTTGACGGCGCGACACGCTTCCAGAAGATCCGCTACATCACGGTGCCGATGCTTCTGCCGACCATCATCCTGATGCTTGTCCTTGCCCTCGGCGGCGTCATGGACGCGGGCTTTGACCAGATTTACAACCTTTACTCGCCCATCGTCTATGAGACGGGCGATATCATCGACACCTACGTCTACCGCCTCGGCTTCCAGCAGGCGCAGTACAGCGTCGGCGCGGCCGTCGGTATGTTCAAGTCCGCGATCTCCTGCGTGCTTGTCGGCCTGTCGTACATCCTCGCCGACAAATGCGCCGGCTACCGCATCTTTTGAGGGAGGGATCCGCCATGAAATCAGCTTCCCTGAGAAAACGGGACGGCGTGGGCGTGTTCGGGGCCGTCAACGCGGCGTTCCTGACGCTGGTCTGCGTGCTGTGCGTCCTTCCCTTCGTGAACCTGCTCGCCGTCTCCTTCAGCGGCACGGCGGCGGTGCAGGCGGGGCGCGTGACCTTCTGGCCGATCGATTTCACTACGGCCTCTTATGAGTTCGCCCTCTCCGGCGGGAAATTCCTGCGGTCGCTCGGCGTGTCCGTGCTCCGCGTGGCGGTGGGCGTCACCATCAACCTGGTGCTGATGGTGATCACCGCCTACACGCTCTCGAAGACGAAAAAGGAGGTGCCTGGCCGCAACTGGATCATGGGCTACTTTGTCTTGACAATGCTCATCAGCGGCGGTATGATTCCCTTGTATCTGGTTGTGTCGAAGCTCGGCCTCAAGGACACCATCTGGTCGCTCGTCCTGCCGACGGCGCTGCCGGTGTACAACACCGTCATCCTCATGAACTTCATGCGCGGGCTGCCGTCGGAGATCGAGGAGGCCGCCCGCATCGACGGCGCGAGCCCCATCGTCATCCTGACGCGCGTGCTGCTTCCGCTGCTCAAGCCCGCTCTGGCCACCGTCGGCCTGTTCTGCATCGTCTCGCACTGGAACGACTGGTTCTCCGGCTCCATCTACCTGAGCAAGCCGGAGATGTATCCGCTGCAGACGTATCTGCAGACGCTCCTGCAGAGCTTCGAGCAGCTCCTGCGCGAGGCCAACAGCCACGACATCCAGAACCTGATCGCCATGATGAACGCGCGCACCGGGCGGGCCGCTCAGCTCTTCCTCGGCGCGATTCCCGTCATGCTGATCTACCCGTTCCTGCAGAAATATTTCACCACCGGCCTTGTCATGGGAAGCGTGAAGGGCTGAGACAGGAGGAGCCTTCATGAACCTGTACGAATTTGGCCTATGGCTCGGCCTTCCGCCCGAGGGGGCCGAGGTCCTGCGCGACGCGTCCCCCTCGCCGGAGGAGGCGCGGGAGCTGCTCGCGCTCTTTGACCGCGACGAGCGCGCCTTTTTCGGGGAGCTGCGCGCGCGTCCCCATCCGGAGCGCCTCGCGCTGCGGCTCTACGCGCAGTACGCCCTCGAGCGCCGTCCCGAGTGGGAGGCCGCGGGCCTTTCGGAGCAGGTGTACCGCGACACGATGAGCGATCTCGTCCTCTGGTACCGCGAATGCGTGCGGCAGAAGGGCGAGCCGGGCGTCGTCGAGTGGGAATGGCTCGCGCTGCCGCTCAAGCGGCGGCTTGTCCGCCTCGGAAGGCTGCAGTACCAGCCCCGGACGCTCGAGCGGGAAACGACGGTGCGCGGCGTCCTGTACCCCGCCGGGACGGGGGTGCTCGAGGTGCACATCCCCGCGGGGGACGCGCTTCTCCCGCGCGACGCGGACGACTCCCTGCGCCGGGCGATGGCTTTCTTCCCGCCGGAGCAGCGGGCGCTCCTGCACTGCCATTCCTGGCTGCTTTCGCCCGAGCTCCGCGAGCTGCTGCCTCATGGCTCCAATATCCTGTACTTCCAGTCCCTGTTCGACGTCTACGAGGAGGACTTCTCCTTCCGGCAGGCGGAGGAGCGCGTCTTCGGCGAAATCCGGGACGACATCGCCTCCTACCCGGAGCGCACCGGCCTGCAGAAAAGTCTGAAGCGATACCTGTTGTCCGGCGGTAAGGTCAGCATGGGACTCGGCTACGTCCGGGCGGAGCTGACGAACGCCGGCTGAAAGAAAAGAGGAGTTTGTATGAAAACGGAACTGAACGTGGCTGTCGTCGGCCTTGGAAACCGCGGCGCGAGCCTACTCAAGCACTGCATCCTGCCGCGCGAGGGCGTGCGCGTCGCCGCCGTCTGCGACGTGTATGAGGATCGGCGCGAGCGCGCCGTAAAGCTGGCGGTCGAGGCGGGCTGCCCTGCGCCGGTCTCCACGGGGGACTGGCGTGAGATCCTCGCCATGCACGAGGTCGACGCCGTCCTCATCCTCGCGTCGTGGGAGTCGCACGCCGACGCCGCCTGCGCCTCCATGCGCGCCGGAAAGTACACGGCGATCGAGGTCGGCGGGGCGTACTCCGTCGAGGACTGCTGGAGGCTTGTCCGCGCGTACGAGGAGACGGGCGTGCCGTGTATGATGCTCGAGAACTGCTGCTACGGCCGCGACGAGCTCATGGTGCTCAACATGGTACGGCAGGGCCTTTTCGGCGAGGTCGTCCACTGCCAGGGCGGCTACCGCCACGATCTGCGCGACGAGGTCGCCTACGGCCGCGAGGAGCGCCACTACCGCTTCCGCAACTACCTCGGGCGCAACTGCGAAAACTACCCGACGCATGAGCTCGGCCCGATCGCGAATGTACTCGACATCAACCGCGGCAACCGGATGCTGACGCTCGTCTCCGTGGCGTCGAAGGCCGCCGGTTTGCACGAGTACCTGCTGCGCGAGAGAGGGGAGTCGTACGATGCGACCCAGATGCGCTTCGCCCAGGGCGACGTGGTGACGACGATCATCAAGTGCGCCCGCGGCGAGACGATCACCCTCACGCTCGACACGACGCTCCCGCGCTTCTACTCGCGCGGCTTCCATGTGCAGGGCACGAAGGGAATGTATATGGAGGACAACAACAGCGTCTTCCTCGACGGCAAGGACAACGAGTTCGACTTCAAGTGGAAGGAAAAGTGGAACAACGCGGAAGCGTACCGCGAGGCGTACGACCACCCCGTGTGGAAGCGCTACCTCAAGGAGGGCGTGCGCGGCGGTCACGACGGCATGGACTGGCTCGTCCTCGGCGCTTTCTTTGACGCTGCGCGGCAGAACGCCCCCGCCCCGATCGACGTCTACGACGCGGCGGCGTGGATGAGCATCACCGCGCTGAGCGAGCAGAGCGTCGCCCTTGGCGGGACGCCGATGCCGATCCCCGACTTCACGAACGGCAGATGGCTCAGCCGCGAGCCGTGGCAGCCGTAAGCAGTAACCACAGAAAAGACGGCCCGGGAGCAGCTCCCGGGCCGTCTTTTCTGCTGTTATCGCTCAGATGTGGAACCGCCTGCGGATCTCCGCCCAGAACGGATTCCAGTAAAACATGACAAGCCCCGCGAGGAAGACGACCGCGGCGCTCGCGCAGATGATGGCGGGCAGCGGCACGGTCAGGACGCCGCACAGCAGGAAGACGAGCGGCACGAGCGCGAGGAGTATCGATTCCCCGAAGTAAAGCAGGCTGTCCGCCGGGGGAATATGCCGGGCAAGGGCCAGCAGCAGCATCAGCGCCATGCAGACGGTGAACACGATCGGCAGCGCGAAGTTGAGCGACCAGAGATTCCAGCCCGTCGCGAGATCCCACAGCACGCAGAGGACGGCGGTCGCCCCCGTCTGATAAATCAGGTTTTTGAGCACGCTCTTCATTTTTTTCCAGAAGAGGAGAAAGAGCGCCCATGCGCTCGCGAACCCGCCGAAAACGTGGAGCACCCAGTAGCCGTGCTCCGGCCGCATGATATTGACGGCGGTGCATACGCAGAGGGCGACGATCGTGAGAAAGGCGAGAATCCGCAGAGCGAGCGCGCGCACCGGGGAGTGCAGCGGCAGCGGCGGAAAATCAGGCGCTTCGCCGTCCCACTCGCCGGAGAGCGGCGACTGGCACAGCGGGCAGTTCGCGCGGCTGCCGAGGACGGCGACGCCGCAGTGCCTGCATCGTTTCATGGCTGCTCCTCCTCTCCGCGATTCGTAATGACGGTGATCGGCACGCCGAGGTCGGCGAGCGTGCGGAAGAAGCGCCGCGGGACGTCCGGCGACCGGAAAGCCGACGAAAAGCACATCGACGTCATCCCCCCGCAAGAGCACACGCAGAGCTGCAGCTTCGGCGTGCTTGTCATCACATCGATATATTCAATATAGGGCAGCAGCGTTTCCGGAAGGGTGACGACCCCCATGTTGGACAGCGCCGCCGTACTCGACCGCTCGGAAATCCGGTACACCGCACGGATGGCAAGATCCTTGAGCGGCAGCGGCACAATGCGCGACATCGGGTTATGCTCGAGATCTTCGAGATCGTCGAGGCGGTTCTGCAGATATTCGAGCGTCAGGCGCTGCGCGAACTGTTCCTTCACGACGGGCAGGATCTCCCCGATGGGCCGCGGGCCGTGCGGAAAAGCCATCCCCGTCGGGATCAGGCTGAAAAAGTTGCGCGCCGACTGCGAGTCGAAATAATTGCGCAGGTTGACGGGAATATTCAGAATGACGGGCTTCTTCCTGTCCGCGACGCGCATCTCTCCCGAGATGTTGCGCAGAAGGATCGACGCGAGCAGCACCGTCGCCGTCACGCCCTTCTCCTTCGCGGCGCGCAGGAGCTCCCGGCTCGGCGCGACGCCCTCGAGGACTGTCATCACACCCTCGGGATTCTTGACGCCGCGCAGCTGGAAGGCCGGCGGGTCGCCGGGATTGCGCTGCTTGTTCTTTTTGTCGTAGTAGTGGTCAAAGCTGTCGTTCTCCCGCTGGGCGAACGAGGCGTCGTAGTCGGAGAAGGAGAAGTCCGCGTCGCCCGCCGCCTCCGGATGGCGCAGCGAGAGGTAGCGGCAGACGAGCTCCTTGAAAAACTGCATCGCCCCCGTCCCGTCCGTCAGCGCGTGATAGACCTCGAGGCTGATCCGCTGCCGGAAGTAGAGCGTCTGGAACAGGAGCTTCCTCGAATACTTGAACATCGTGCTGCACGGCGGAGCCGTCTCCTCGAGCACGAGAGGCCGCTGAGCGCTCTCCTCGAGATAGTACCAGAACGCGCCGTTTTTCAAAATGCAGCGGAAGACGGGAAAATTGTGGATGGTCGCGTTGAGGGCCTTCTGCAGAGTCTCCGGGTCGACCTCCTCGGTGAGGCGGCACGAGAAGCGGAAGACCTTCGGGTCGCGCCGCGACGTCGTCGGCGGAAAGATCTTGGCCGCGTTATCGAGCCGGTTCCAGGCTCTGGCAGGCTTTGTATTCATGTTGCGTCACCTCGCTCGTCGACGGGGGGAAGGAACCCCCGGATCAGCCGGTGCGCCCTGCGCACCTGGGAAAAGCGCGTGGGAAGGGAGAAAAAGCCGTGCAGCGCGTCCGGCATCCGGAACAGCTGCGTCTGGACGCCCGCCTCGCGGAGGCGGCGTGCGTACGCCTCGCCCTCGTCGCGCAGCGGATCAAATTCCGCTGTGATGACGAGTGTGCGCGGCTGCCTGGAGAGATCCGGCGCGTTGAGCGGGGCCGCGTACGGGTCGCGGCGGCTCTCCTCGTCGGGAAGATACAGATCCATGTAGTCGCAGATACGCTTCGACGTGAGCAGATAGCCCTCCCCGTTTTCGCGGATGGAGGGAAAGGGGGAGTTTTCGCTGTGATCGTCCGCCGTCGCGGGGTAGATGAGAATCTGCCGCTCCGGAATCAGCCCGCCGCGTGCGAACGCCATCAGCGAGGCCGCCGCGGCGAGGTTGCCGCCCGCGCTGTCGCCGATGACCGTTACGTCCTCGCGCCTCGCCCGCAGCAGCCACGGATGCTCGAGCAGCTCCTGCATCGCGCAGTAGCAGTCCTCGAGGCCGGTCGGGAACGGGTACTCCGGCGCAAGGCGGTAGTCGACGGATGCGACAACGCAGCCTACCGCCTGCGCCAGCGCGCGGCAGACGGGGCTGTAGCTCTCGATGTTGCCCGTCACCCAGCCGCCGCCGTGGAAAAAGAGCAGCACAGGGAGGCGGTGGTTCGTCTCCTGCCCCGGCAGGAAGATGCGCACCGGTACCTCATGCGTCCCGTTGAGCACCCGGTGCTCCCATGTCCGGTAGAGGCTGCGCAGCTTCGGCGCTTTTGCCGCCGTCTCCGCCGTGCGCAGAAGGCGGTAATTCTTTTTGACGTCCGGCTCCGCGTAGGAAAGCGCCCGCAGAGCAGCCCTCATGTATTTATTGATTGCCAAGCGGCCCTCACCTCTCCCAGCTTCCAGTTTACAGATATTATTATTGTACCACGCGGCAGCGCGGAACACAAGCCGCGCATTCCTCTTGCTTTTTCAAAAAGACAAAATTGTATTGACTTTAACTAAAAGATGTGATATAATCAATCAAATTTTTGAGAGGACATACGACAATGGCAGTATTTACTTCCATGAACAATATGATTACTGCTATGCAGCACGCCGAACTCGTACAGATTTCGCCGGGCTTGTATTGTCGTACCCAAATTTCAGACTAGTCCATCATAGGATTATATGATTTTTCGGATAATGACGGTGCAAGTCGAAGTAAGCTTCGGTTTGCACCGTTTTTTGTTTTTCAAGGAGGCGAAAACGTGAACGTAGCCATATTGGAGATTAAAGCGCCCAAAACGCTTGTTATTCTTTTGGGACCTCATCCAGACTCATTTTGCAATCGACGGTCGTAAAGAATGGAAGGAGTATCACAATGTTATTTGATGAGAAGCAAATCATCCTGAAAGATGGCAGAACAGCTGTTTTGAGAAGTCCCCGTGTTGAGGATGCAGAGAAATTACTGAACTACATAACGAAATCGTGTGGCGAAACGGAATATCTCGCACGTTATTCCGAAGAATGGAACATCACCGTCGAGCAGGAGGAAGCATGGGTCAATCGTCTGCGCTCCTCTCCCGATACCCTGGGAATCACCTGTTATGTTGACGGTGAGGTTGCAGGAAACTGTGAGATCAGCTTTAGAGGCGGCATGAAAGTCTCGCACAGGGCGACCATCGCCATTGCGATTCTCAAAGACTACTGGAATCTCGGAATCGGTTCTGCAATGTTTGAGGAGCTTGTTTCCGCAGCACAAAATCGAGGAACAGAGATCATGGAGCTGGAGTTCATCGAGGGCAATGATCGAGCAAGGAGTTTGTACGAAAAATTCGGTTTCCGCATTGTTTCCCAAAAGCCCAATGCGTTCAGGCTCAAGGACGGTACATATCGGAGCGAGGTCTATATGCAGAAATATTTGCGAGAAATAGGAGGTGTGCCCTCGCCTGTTTGAGGATACGATTATCGCGCCGGTTGCAATTCTGTATGATTGGAAATATTTGTTGCCGAATATTCGAGATGATATTTTCCCTGCCACCTGTGCCATACTCAAATAAGCATTCCAATCTTTAACCGCTGCAGGTCCTGCGGCGGTTTTATTGTGAAATAATATTTCAAATTTTCTTCTAAGAATCATTCTAACACAAGACAGCATTCCTCTTGCCGCAATGCTGTCTTGTGCGTATAATAAAGGAAAAAAGGGAAAAGGAGAGAATGGCATGGTTCAGCGAGAGAAAGCCATGGATTCCAACGCGATCACCCGCGCGTATTTCGACGAGCTCCTCGTCGAGATGCGCCACATGGACGCCGTCGTGCCTGACACGAGGCTCGAGCTCTACGGCGAGACGTTCGCAACGCCCGTCATGACGGCGGCGCTCTCCCATCTGAAGGGCAGGGGCGGCGAGGGCGACGGCATGGTGCAGATGGCCGAGGGCGCGAAAATGGCCGGCGCGGTCAACTGGGCCGGAATGGGCGAAATCAGCCAGTTTGAAGCGATTGCCGCCACCGGCGCGCGGTCGATCAAGATCATCAAGCCGTACGCAGACGAAAAGCTCGTCCTCAGCCGTCTCGAGCGCGCCGAGGCGGCGGGGGCGCTCGCCGTCGGCATGGATCTCGACCACTCCTTCGGCGCGAACGGCCAGCCGGACTTCGTCCTCGGCTACACGATGCGCCCGCGCACGATGCGTGAGATCGAGGGCTACGTCAAACGCACAAGGCTCCCGTTCATCGTCAAGGGCGTCCTGAGCGCTGTGGACGCGCAGAAATGCCTCGATGCGGGCGTGCGCGGCATTGTCGTCTCCCACCATCACGGGATTCTGCCCTCCGCCGTGCCGCCGCTGCTGGTGCTGCCGGAGATTGTCCGCGTCGTGGGCGGCAGAATTCCCATCTTCGTCGACTGCGGCGTGATGAACGGTATGGACGTCTTCAAGGCGCTCGCCCTCGGCGCGACGGCTGTCTCCGTCGGCAGGCCGGTGATGAACGCCGTCCTCGAGAACGGCGCGCAGGGCGCCGCGGACCTCCTCGGCGAGATCACCGCCGAGCTCGCCGGCGCGATGGCGCGCACCGCCTCGCCAGACCTGCGGCACATCGACCGCTCCGTCCTCTGGCGCAGAGACGGCAGCCGCCCGTAAAACGCATCCCGTCCCCGGAGAAGGGAACACCGCGCGGGGCACATTTCCGCTTGACCCATCTGCCCGCGCATATTATAATAATCCATAGGATTCTGCGCTCCGGCGCGCCGGAGCTTTCCCGCCCGGGCGGGCTAATATTGACTGGAAGGGGCACTGTGACAATGAGTTTTGCAGAGGAATATCAGAAAAAGCTGGTTTCCGCCGCGGAGGCCGCGGCGGTTGTCAAGTCGGGCGACTGGGTCGACTACGGCTGGTGCGTCGCCACCCCGCAGGCGATCGACGAGGCGCTCGCCGCGCGGATCGGCGAGCTGGAGGACGTCAATTTCCGCGGCGGCATCCTGATGCGCGCGCCGGAAATCTTCAAGATCCCGGAGCCGGAGCGCCATTTCGCGTGGAACTCCTGGCATATGTCCGGCATTGAGCGTCACGCCGTCAACTCCGGCCTCGCGTATTATGCCCCGATTCGCTACTCCGAGCTGCCGCGCTACTACCGCGAGAACGTCGGGCCGATCGACGTCGCCTACTTCCAGGTCGCGCCGATGGACGAGCACGGCTTCTTCAACTTCGGCCCCTGCGCGTCCCACATGAGCGCCATGTGCGAGCGCGCGGCGAAGATTTACGTCGAGGTCAACACGAATATGCCGCGCTGCCTCGGCGGCACCGAGAACGCCATCCACATCTCGAAGGTGACGGGCATCGTCGAGGGCCAGAATCCCCCCATCGCCGAGATGGGCGGCGGCGGAGCGGCCACCGAGGTCGACCAGGCCGTCGCGCGCCTGATCGTCGATCAGATCCCGAACGGCGCGTGCCTGCAGCTCGGCATCGGCGGGATGCCGAACGCCGTCGGCTCCCTCATCGCGCAGTCCGACCTCAGGGATCTCGGCGTCCACACCGAGATGTACGTCGACGCCTTCGTCGACATCGCGAAGGCCGGCAAGATCACCGGCGCGAACAAGAGCCACAACCGCTTCCGCCAGGTGTATGCCTTCGGCGCGGGCACGAAGAAGATGTACGACTATATGGACAACAACCCCGAGCTGATGGCCGCCCCCGTCGACTACACGAACGACGTGCGCGTCATCTCTGAGCTCGACAACTTCATTTCCATCAACAACGCCGTGAACCTCGACCTGTTCGGCCAGGTGAATTCCGAGTCCGCCGGCGTGAAGCCGATCAGCGGCGCGGGCGGACAGCTCGACTTCGTGCTCGGCGCGTACCTCTCGAAGGGCGGCAAGAGCTTCATCTGCTGCTCCTCCACCTTCACGGACAAGCAGGGCAATCTGCAGTCCCGCATCCTGCCGACGCTCGCGAACGGCTCCATCGTCACCGATACCCGCGCGAACGTTCACTACCTCGTCACCGAGTACGGCTGCGTGAACCTCAAGGGCCTCTCCACCTGGCAGAAGGCCGAGGCCATCATCTCCGTCGCCCATCCGCAGTTCCGCGACGAGCTCATCGCCCAGGCGGACAAGATGCACATCTGGAGACATTCCAACAAGAGAGGCTGAGCCTCCCTTTCCCGGGACGTCAAAAGGACGCCTCCGCAAGCCGCGGAGGCGTCCTTTTTATATGGGTGTTTACTCCCCGATCCGGTTCACCACGCCGGCGAACAGCGGCAGGTTGTCGCTGCTCATGATGACGAACAGGAACGGCCGGTCGACGGTGAAGTCGATCTCCTCCACCTCGTCGGGGGGCGCGCCCGCGCCCGTCATCGCCATCACCGTAAACGCGGCGGCCTCGACGCCCTCCTCGTCCACAACGACGCGCACATCGTGCTGCGCCTTCGAGACATAGACGAGATCGACGTCGTCCGTCATCGGCGAGAAGTCGGAGACAAAGGGGTCGAACACGTCCGTCACGCCGAGCGACGTGAGTGTTTCCCGCAGGTCGAACTCGGAGGAGACGTCGAATTTCGGCATCGAGAGGTGGACGAGCATGGAGCGCTGATTCTCCCAGTCGTGCGGCTCGGAGAGCAGGGCGGGGACGCTGTCGTCCTCCAGCAGATCCTCCACGGAGACGCCCTCGTCGGGCAGAAGCAGCCACATTTTCCCGCCGGCGTTTTCCGTCCCGAGGCTGACGGCGGTAAAGCGGTCTCCCCAGTAGTACGAGTGCTGGTCGAAGCTCCGGTGCATGAAGCCGACCGTCTTGTCGCCCGCCGCGCCGTGGAAGACGTCGGGGGCCGTGTCGTCCTCGGAGAACTCCTTCGCCCAGCGGGCGCTGTAGTAGATGGTCGAGGCGAGGGCGAGCACCGTGTCCGGGTCAAGCGTTACGCCTCGCGCCGCTTCTTCGAGCAGGCCGCCGGTCTGATCGTTGAGCCAGTCCTGCAGCTCGCTGTCGAATTCCGGCGAGCCCATCTCGCCGCGGTAGGAGGAGGCGTAGTACGTCGTTGCGAGCTCGTTCATGGTGTCCCGGCGGAACGTGACGTCCTCGTTGAGCCAGACGGAGCTCGCGAGCCGGATCGCCGTCGCGCCGTCGTCGCGGTACTGCGCGTTCCACACGTCGCTCGCCTGGCTGCGCACGGCCTCGATCCCGTCGCTGCCGAGCAGGTCGAGAATCTGCTGCCGGCTGTTCCCGTCCGTCAGTTCGGCGAGCATGGCAAGCGCCATGTATAGGTTGGTGGGCGAACAAACGCGGTTTTCCGTGCCCGCTCCCGTGAGAAGCTCGCGCGTCACCGAGGTGAAGAACGGCGTGAGGCCGTCCGCGTAGCCCGCCGGGCGGCGCTGCGCTTCGACGGATTCGCTCCACGCGTCGTACCGCGCGTCGAAGGAGTCGTCATAGTCCCCCGGATAGGGGGCCATCTCCGGGTACTGCGCCTCGCAGATCGCGTAAGCGGACGTCGCGAGTGGGCTGCCGTCCGGCCAGAAATACACTCCCGCCGCGACGACCGCGACGAGCACCGCCGCCGCCGCGGCCATCCACCACGGCCTGCGCGGCGCGCGTCTGCGCCTGTGCTTCTCACTCAGCTCGAGCACGTCCTCGTCGGCCTGCCCGATGCTCTCATACAGATCGTTTGCTTTCATACAGAAATCCCTCCCTGATCAGATGAAGCCGGAGCTTCCCGCGCGTCCGGTTCAGAATCACCGACGTGTGGTTTTCCGTCAGCCCGTACGCCGCGGCAATTTCGCGGATGCTTTCCGTGAAGAAATAGCGGCGGAGGAAGACGTCGCGCTCCCTGCCGGGCAGCTCGCGGAGAAACAGCCGGACGGTCTCGCCGAGCGCGTGCGCGTCCGCGGCCTCCTCGACGTCCGTCTGCCCGGCGAGCACCTCGGAGAGCTCGTCGAGCACGGCTTCCATCGTGCCGCCGCCGCGCTTTTTCGCGGCGAGGCGGCGGAAGCGGCTGAACGAGAGGTTCCGCGTGATCTTCGCGAAGAACATCCGCAGCGCGTTCGGCTTCTGCGGCGGCATCGCGTTCCACGCGCAGAGCCAGGTGTCGCTGACGCACTCCTCCGCGTCCTCCGGGCTTGCGAGAATGTTCCGCGAGACGCTCATGCAGTACGCGCCGTATTTCAGCCGCGACTGCTCGATGGCGTCCTGATTGCGCTCCCAATACAGAGCGACGATGGCGGCGTCCTCCATCCTTCTTCCTCCTCTTCTCCCGAACTGAAAAGGCCCTTTCATTCATACAAGACGCAATTTGCGGGAGGTTGTTACGGCCCCGTGCGCCGAAAACAGAAAAAACCGGCTCGCGGGAGCCGGTTTTTTCGCGCGCTCTCAGAATGTCACGGTGCGCGGCGCGTCCGTGAACGAGGAGAACGTCGCCTCCCCGTGCTCGAGGGCGAAGACGAGCGTGTTGCCGTCCCCAGCCTTGTACATCGTCTGCAGCGACGGGTACGCGGCGAGCATATGCTCCTGCGCCTCGATCCGCGGATCCTCCGCGGCGCTTGCCGCCACGCGCAGCCAGTGCTCGCCGTCGAACGCGCAGATCTCAATCTTCGGATTCGCGAAAATCTGCCGTGCGACGTCCTTGCGCCGCCCCGTCTGAATGGCCAGCCGCCCGTCAAACAGATCGATGGTGCCGAAGGGCCGCACGCGGGGCTGATCGCCGTCCATGGTGGCGAGATAGTACGTCCCGCACTTCTTCAAAAACTCGTAAATCTCCTGCATGAAAACGCCTCCCTTTTTCGCTCCGCCCGGAGCGGGTTTCTGCTTTCATCGTACCATACCGCAGGGAGGTTTTCAACCGCGGAACGAGACGAATCAACCAAAATATAAGAATGTTCTTCTTTTATTTTATGGAAATTCTGCTATAATGAAGACAAACGCACAGCAGAAAACAGAAGCCGGAAAAATATTGCTGTGTCGGGAGGGGATGGGGTATGAAGAAAGCCGTTCGCAAACGCGCGCTGCTTGCTTTGATTGTCTTCTGTATGATGCTGGCAGGCTCGTCCTGCTCCGGGGAAGCGGAGGAGCTGCGGCTTCAATTTGTGCGGGAGTACGCCGTCTTAACCGACAGGGTCGTCCGGTGTGAGGCGGCCGGAACGCTGTGGGAGGAGCTCGACGGCTCCTCCGGCGAGGGGAGCCTTCTTGATGAATTTGCGGCGGAGGAGACAGGGGGACAATCGAAGAGCTTGACGAAATGCTTGACGAGCTGTTCCTCTGCTCCGATCAAAAGAGCGCGCTTCTGTTTTACGACCGTGCCATGACGGAATTGCGGACGCTCCAAAGCTACAGCCGGTTTTCGCGCCCGCTGTCTTTTGACCAGCTTGGAGACCTGTATTCCGTCTGCAGTTCTGTCTCCATGACGAACGCGGCGTTTCATCAGATTCTGGGAGAGCCGGTTTCCGCCGCGCAGTGACCGGCGGAATCAACCGTGTCATGAGAGGAAGGGGAGCGTATGAGACGGAGAAGGCTGCGGGCAGTGGCCGCGATCGTCTGGATTATTTTGCTTCTGCCGGGCTGCAGAGCCGCAGACTCGGTGGACGTCATGTTCCGTGCCCATTATGAGGATTTTCAGAAACAGTATTCCCTGCTGCAGGGGGAAATGAGGCAGTACGATCCCGCTGTGCAGGAGGACTGCGAAACCATCGCCGGGCGCATGGAGGACAACGATCATCTGATCTTGATGCATTATTCCCTCGAGGAGATCGTCAGCCGGATGGAGACCGGAAAGGAGCGCGAGCTCGCGCTGGAATGTAAAAGAGTGATGAACCGGATGGAGACAATCTCCTTCTATACGGAAAATAGCGGCTCCCTCTCTGACGGGCAGAAGCAGGAGCTCGCGGAAGCGTATGCGGCCGTGTTCGGGTGACGAGGCGCTGTCCCGCGCCCGGCGGGGCAGCTGGATTTTCCTCGTTTTGTGCCTTTCCGCGCCGTTCAGTCCAAAAATACCACCGTTTATGCAATTTTCGCCAAAAATCCTCTCAAGTATGCTACAATATTGGCTGATAATATACAGGGGCAGGAGGAGCTGCGCGCAGCTGTGCCTGGGCGGCGCGCCTGGCCGTCCCGGCTTCCTGCCCCTTATGTGGAATCCTGCGATTATCAAATACAGAATGGGATGACAGGATAATGAAACGTAACTTGTTGTTTACCCTGCTCAATGGTATTTTTCTTCTTTGCCTTCTTTCGGGATGCGGACGAATGCCATTCTCTGTCTTTGAAGAGAAAGGTGAAACTGCAATAGAGGGAATGCAAATCGTGGAATGCGTTACGGCGGATGTCTGCGACAAAAAGTTCCGTGTTCAAATTCAAATTCCAGAGGATTGGAAAATGGAATTGTATGACCGGGAATTGCCGTATAGAGATCCCTGGACCTCCACGTATGTTTTATTTATGCCTAGCAAAGATTCATCCGCCTGGATTACAGGCGGAGAAGTCATACTATATGCATATGCAGACATCATGGAACAAACAAGCGACAATGTCGAGGAGGATTATCTTTATACCAATTCTGAAACAAAAGAGTGGATGGAGAAGCAGGAGGACATACTCACCATTTCTGAAACAGCGGAAGAATATGAAGGAGAATACGGAACTCTTCTGCTGGATTACACTACGCAGGATCAGAGATATCGGGAAAAATATCTTTCAAACGATGAAGAAAACGCTAACTATTTTCAGGCAGTACTTTGTATGCACATGAATCATGTCGATGAAGAAACGGCCCAAATCATTCTGGACAGCATGAAAATGAAAAACTAGGCGAGAAACTGTCTTGATGTGCTTTTAGCAGAAGCTCCGCTGTGTTTCCGACGACGGACTCCGGTTCTCCATTTACGAACAAAAGGATTCCGCGCAATAAACCCGAAGCCTTTCAGTTCAAACATACTTACTTTCTGTGCAAAGAAGCAAGCACACCTGCATCATTTCTTAACATGGGAGCCCGCGGCAAATGCTGCCGGCCTGCAGTACCTGCGCGCCAGGGACTATGCTCCCGGGACGGGAAGAATTCGTGCAGGAAAATACTATTCACCGCATATCGCCGTTTCACAAACCGATCCACCCTTTGACAGTATCGAAAATATGCCTATGAAAAAGATAAACGTATTGTTTCTGATTTTGATATCTCTGCTTGTGCTGTCCTCCTGTAACGTGTTGGGGAATAGGACAGTCTATGTCCTCATCCTTCCAGACGAGT
>CASFAA010000284.1 GCA_949292505.1 uncultured Oscillospiraceae bacterium | reverse complement strand
CGCGCGCCGAGGTCGTCCCGTTCGAGGAAGCCGACGTGCTGCGCGCCGCGGAGCCCGACCGCCGCATTGAGGTGCGCGGCGCGGACGGGAACCGCAGCGACAACCTCTTTTACCAGCTCCGCCGCGACGGGGACGCGCACTGGCTGTTCCTGTGCCACGTCGACCGCCGCCGGAACCGCGAGGACGCGCAGGAGGTCTGGCGGCTGCGCGTGCGCGGCAGCTGGCAGCTGGAGCGCTGGGACGCGCTCACCGGATCGGTGCGGGAGGAGCCCGCGCAGGTCGAGGACGGCTGGACGTGCCTGACGCTGCGCTGCTGGGGGCAGGACTCCTTCCTCTGGAAGCTCACCGAAGCCGCGCCGCGGCAGGCAGCCGGCGCGTGCGAAACGGCCGAGGGCGCGTTCCCCGTGCCGGCGGGCGAGCGGACGGCGTTTTACGGCCTCGTCGCCGGATCGCGGCTCACGCCTTCGCGTCCGCGCCCCGTGCTGCGGATTCTGGAAGCGCCCGACGCGTTTACACTGGAGGAGCCGAACGTCCTTCTGCTCGACCGCCCCTCGTGGCGGCTCGACGGCGGGGACTGGCAGCCGCCGGAGGAAATCCTGCGCGTGGACAACTGCATCCGGGCGCGGCTCGGCTATCCGCGCCGTCAGGACGCTTCGACCCAGCCGTGGCGCATTCCCGACGAGCCGGAGCGCCACGCTGTCACGCTGCGGTACACCATAGACGCGCGCGCCGCGACGGACGGCCTGCGCCTTGCCATGGAGCGCCCCGACAAGGCGGACATTTTCTGGAACGGCGAGGCCGTCCCCCACGCGGACGACGGCTGGTTTACCGACCGCTTCATCCGCACCGTGCCGCTCCCGCCGCTGCGCGAGGGCGAAAACGAGCTGGTGCTCCGCCTCCCGTTTGTGCGGAAAACGAACCTCGAGAACGTGTTCATCCTCGGCGCGTTCGGCGTGTTCGCCCTCGGGACGCACGCCGTCGTGACGAAACAGACGGAGCGGCTCTATTTCGGCGACGTATCGCGGCAGGGCTTCGCGTTCTACGGCGGCACGCTCCGCTATGCGATGCGCTTTTCGCTGGCGCGGGACACGGCGCTCGCCGTGCGCGTGCCGCATTTTGCCGCGCCGGTGCTGGAAATTCTCGTCGACGGCGAAAGCCGCGGCCTGATGGCGTTCGCGCCGCACACGCTCGAGCTCGGCACGCTCCCGGCGGGCGATCATGTGCTGACGGTGCGCTGCTTCGGCAGCCGCTTCAACTCGTTCGGCACGCTGCACAACTGCAACGAAGAGTATAAATGGTACGGCCCTGACTCCTACCGCACCGAGGGCGGCGAGTGGAGCGAGGCGTGGCAGACAAGGCCGTTCGGGCTGCTCTCGCGCGTGGAGCTCGTCGGGCCGGAACAGGAGGCATGACAATGGAGAACGGAAACGGCGCGCTTCGCCTGCGGGCAGGGCGCGAGGCCGTCGCCCTCTTTTGGGACGGCGCGGGAGACACGGCGGAGCTGACCCTTCTGACAGCGTCCGGCACGCTTACGGCGCGCGCCGCGATCGCGGACGGGAAGGCACAGCTTCCCTTCCCCGGCGTGACGCTGTGGAACCCGGAAGCGCCGGTCCTGTATGAGGCGCGCGCAAGGGTGCTCGAGTACGGCAAGGAGATCGCGTCCTGTGAGACGAAGCTCGGCTTCGGTTCCGTGGAGCGGCAGGGCAGCCGCCTTTTGTGGAACGGCGCGCCCGTGAAGCTGCGCGGCGTGTGCTACCGCGAGCGCCCCGGCGACCCCGAGGGGACGCGGCGCGATCTGGCCTGCTTCGCGCAGGCGAACGTCAACTTCCTGCGCTCGATTTACGGATCGTTCAGCCCGGCGCTGCTCTCTCTGTGCGATGAGATGGGCTTTTTCGTCGAGGATACCGCGCCGTTCTGGGGCGTGGGCACCGACAAAATTGCGGAGCAGGATCTGCCGCACTGCCGCGAAGCGTTCGTCTCCGCGGCGGAGCAGCTTGAGCGCGAGGCCGGGGAGCACGTCTGCGTGCTGCTGTGGTCGCTCGGCCACGACTGCGCGTGGGGCATGAACTTCACGGCGGCGGCGAAGGCGCTGCGCGCCCTCGATCCCGTGCGCCCCATCACCTTCCACCTGCCGATGTCCGTCCCGCCCGAGGAATGGAACCTCGACGTGTGGCCGGTGCAGTACGTCGACTGGCGGCTTCCGTTTGACAAGCGGTACGACCAGATGGTCATCTTCCATACGCCGGGCGCGGACAACGAGATCGGCTATAGGACGGCCGACGCGGCGGTGGAGCTGCCCGTCCTGCACGAGGTCTGGTCGCCCGTCGCGTGCCACAACCGCGACGAAATCCTCGCGGAGCCCGGCGTGCGCGCGTTCTGGGGCGAGAGCATCCGGCGCTTTGCCGACAAGGCGTGGGAGACCCCCGGCTGCCTCGGCGGCGCGGTGCTCGCGGGCGTGGACGAGGACGGCTCGTTCGAGGGCATGACGCATTATGAATGGGGCATCCTCGACGGGAATCACGAGCCGAAGCCGGAATACGCCGCTGTGCGCGAGGCGTACGCCCCCGTGCGCCTGACGGAGCAGGACGGCATTGTCACGCTCGAGAACCGCTTCCTCTTTACCAATCTCTCGGCCTGCGCCGTCCTCGCGGACGGGAAGGCGCTCCCCGTCTCCGGCGCGCCGGGCAGCCGCGTCCCGCTCGCTCTGCCCGAGGGCGCGAAGGAGATCTGCGTCCTCGATGCAGGAGGCCGGGAGCTTGCCGCCCTCAGCCGCACGCCGGAGCGCACGCCCGACGCGTTCCCCGTCCCCGACGGCCCCGCGCCGGAGCTTCTCTGGGACGGCGAAGGGCTG
>CASFAA010000283.1 GCA_949292505.1 uncultured Oscillospiraceae bacterium | reverse complement strand
CCTGCGCCATGAGCGTGTCGCGCGCACGGCGGCGCTTCTCGAGGCGGGCCTGTGCGCCGACTGCACGGCGGTGACGTCCGACGGCGCGCGCCTCGTCTTTCACCGCCCGGCGGCGGGCGACACGCTCATGGCGCAGGTCGTCTGCACCGCAGAACCGCAGCTCGCGACGCTGCGCGTACCGTCTCCGGGCGCGGAGATCGTGGCGGCAGGCGGGCGCGGCGCGGCGGGAAGCCTCGATCGATTGCGGGAGCTCGCCGAAGGGCTCGGCGCGGAGCTTGCCGCCTCGCGCGGCCTCGTCGAGCTCGGCCTGCTGCCGTACGAGGCGCAGGTCGGCCTCACGGGACGCGCCGTCAGCCCGAAGATTTACCTCACCGTCGGAATTTCCGGGGCGGTGCAGCACACCTGCGCCATCGAGGGCGCGCAGTTTGTCGTCGCCGTTAACCCGGACCGCTCCGCCCGCATCTTTGACTACGCTGACTACGGCGTGCTTGCCTCCTTTTGACGGATTGCTTTCCTTCTCGCTTTTTCTGTCCCATTATTGTATAATGAGGACACCGGCGTCAGGCCGCGTCAGCTTTCGCCGGAAAACCGTCGGAAAGAAAGGAATCCGGGAGGGAACCATATGCATCCAATCAGCGTGATGATAAAGCCTGCCAGCTCCGGCTGCAACCTGCGGTGCAAATACTGCTTTTACGCGGACGAGGCGTCGCTCCGCTCGATCCCAAACTACGGAATGATGAAGCCCGAGGTGCTTGAGAACGCGATCGCCCTCTTCATGCGCTCAGCAAAAGGAAGCTGCTCGTTTGCCTTTCAGGGCGGAGAGCCGACGCTTGCCGGTCTGGATTTCTTCCGCAGGGTCGTCGCGCTGCAGGAGAAATACGCGCGTCCCGGCCTCGCCGTCACCAACGCTCTGCAGACCAACGGGATGGTACTCGACGAGGAGTGGTGCCGCTTTCTCGCCGCGCATCACTTTCTCGTCGGTCTCTCGCTCGACGGCGTGAAGGACACGCACGACCTCTACCGCCTGCGGCCGGATGGGAAGGGATGCTTTTCTTCTGTCCTTCGCGCCGCGCAGCGCATGGAAGCGCATCATGTGGAGTTCAACATCCTGACCGTCGTGACGGCGCAGCTCGCGCGGAACATCACGAAGGTATACGGGTTTTATAAGAAAAACGGCTGGCTGTATCATCAGTACATCCCCTGCATGGACGCGCTCGGCGGAGAGCGCGGCGGGGCGGAATATTCCCTCACGCCGCAGGCGTACGGCGAATTCCTCAAAAAGCTGTTTGATCTGTGGTATCAGGATTTCAGCCGTGGCTTCGCGGTATCCGTCCGCTATTTTGACAATCTCCTCCAAATGCTGCAGGGTGCGCCCCCGGAAAGCTGCGCGATGGCGGGGCACTGCAACGTCCACTATCTTGTGGAGGCAGACGGCAGCGTCTTTCCCTGCGATTTTTACGCGCTCGACGCGTACCGCCTCGGCAATCTCAACACGGATTCTGTCGAGCAGATGGACGAGCAGCGCGCCGCCATTCGTTTTATCGAGGCTTCCCTCGATAAGCCGGCGCGGTGCAGGAGCTGTCAGTGGTTCGCTCTGTGCCGCGGCGGCTGCCGCCGGGATTACACGGAGGGAGACGAGCCTCACAACTATTACTGCGAAAGCTATCAGGCATTTTTTTCTTACGCTTATCCGAGGCTTCTGCAGGCGGCGGAACTCTGCCGGAGGCTCCGCTCCTGAGCGGTGGCCCGTCCTCCGATCCCCAGGCAAACCAGAAAATGTGACGCCAAATCTTGAATTCTGTACCTTGAATTGTGGCGGGAGCCGCCCGTATAATGAGGGCGTCGGCAGAGTTCCGCAAAGCGCCCCGAAGCCTTGGCGCCGGGGCGGGAAAGGGTGAGAGAACGATGAATTCACAGCAGCGCGTCGCCAGCGTCATCCGCGGCCTTCCCACGGATCGCACGCCCATCTACGGATGGCTTTTCATGAATCTCAAGCAGCAGATTGCGAACGCATTCGGTTCCGTCGAGGCGTTCGAGGACCGGTACGAGTTCGACATGGCGCACCTGTTCGGCGGG
>CASFAA010000282.1 GCA_949292505.1 uncultured Oscillospiraceae bacterium | reverse complement strand
CGGCCCGTCGCGAGTGTAAAGCGGCCTCCCTTTTCAGCAAAGCGGCGCAGCGCGGCAAGGTTTCGCTCAGGAATGACGCTGCCCTCCGAGACGAGGGTGCCGTCAATGTCGCTCGCAATCAGGATGTTTCGCAGGCTCATCATTCCGAATTCCCTCCCATCCCGGCTCTGCGCCGGAGCTTTTCGAGAAAGGCCGTGAAATACGGCGGCAGCTCGCTCTCAAATTCAAGCCAGCGCCCGTCGCGCGGATGTGTAAAGCCGATATACTTTGCATGGAGGCACTGCCCGTGCAGCTCGGGGATGGCCTTTTTCGGGCCGTAGACCTCGTCTCCGGCCACGGGATGACCGAGCGAGGCCATATGGACGCGAATTTGATGCGTCCGTCCCGTCTCGAGCCGCAGGCGAACGTGCGTGAAGCCCGGATAGCGGGCCAACACAGTGTAGTGCGTCACGGCAGGGCGCGAATTGCGCTCCGTCACCGCCATTTTCTTGCGGTCGACGGGGTGGCGGCCAATCGGGGCGTCGACCGTCCCCTCGTCCTCGCGGAGGGAGCCGTACACGACAGCCTCGTAAATGCGTGTAAAGCTGTGAACCTTTATCTGCTCCGCAAGCCGGAGGTGGGCAAAATCGTTCTTCGCGACGATGAGCAGGCCGCTCGTGTCCTTGTCGATCCGGTGGACAATGCCGGGCCGGACAACGCCGCCGATGCCGGAGAGCGAGCCCTGACAGTGCGCGAGCAGCGCGTTGACGAGCGTCCCGGACGGATTTCCGGCGGCGGGGTGCACCACCATCCCCTTCGGCTTGTTGACGACGAGCAGGTCGCCGTCCTCGTAGACAATCTCGAGCGGAATTTCCTCGGGCAGAACGTCTGCCGAGACGGGGTCGGGAATTGTCACCGTGATGACGTCGCCCGGCTGCACCTTGTACGACTTCGGGAGGGCTTTGCCGCGAAGACACGCCCGCTCCGATTCCGCAAGCTTTTCTGCGGCAGTGCGTGTCAAGTCAGGAAGCTTCACACTGATAAATTTGTCCAGGCGAAGGCCGATCTCCTCCGGCAGGACGATAAGCTCCTCATTGCGCGCCATCTCAGCGCCTGCTCCTGATGACGCGCTCCCCCGAGGCTCTCTCGGAGAAAAACAGAACGTGAATGACAAACAGAGCCGTCCCGACCACAATCGCCATGTCGGCAAAATTGAAAACCGGCGGGAAGAACGAGACGTGGATGTAGTCGACGACGTAACCGAGGCCAATCCGGTCGATCATGTTCCCGAGTCCGCCGCCGAGAATCAGGCCGCTCGCGAGGTAGGTGATCCAGTTGTGGTGATGGTAGCGGAACAACAGAATCAGAATCGCTATCATCAGAAGGCCGGTGGTGATGATAAAGAACCAGCGCTGGTTGCTCAGAATCCCGAAGGCGGCTCCCCTGTTCTCAACAAACGTGAAATCGAGAAGGCCCTCGATCACCACATACGTTCCAATCGGCTTGAGGTTCTGGACAACCACAGCCTTGATGATCTGATCGATGACAGCCAGCACCACAGCCAGGCCAATCATCAGAAACGGCACAAGCATCTTCTTCCTCCTTGAAAGAAAAACGGCGGGCAGCCCTGCTCCGGTCCTTCTGCCCGCCATCTTCTGTTTGTTCAGTTTATTCCATCACAGCGGCGCAGCGGCTGCACAGGTCCGGGTGCTCCGCGCAGGAGCCGACCGTATCGCTGTAGCACCAGCAGCGGGCGCACTTCTCTCCCTCGGCGTGCGCGACGGTGACGGAGAGCTCCGGCGCAGCCTCGCCCGGGTACTCGCCCTTACCGCCCTGCTGCACCTCGAGCTGGGAGACGATGAAGACGGGGACGAGCTCGTCCTTCACGGAGGAGACAAAGTCATAGAGCTCGCCGTCGCAGAACAGGCTCACCTTCGCGTCGAGAGACGAGCCGATGACCTTCTCCTTGCGCGCAATCTCGAGCGCCTTCTTGACGTCGTCGCGGATCTGGTGGATGCGGTCCCAGCGTGCGATGAAATCGTCGTCGACGGCAACGCCGCTCGTGCGGGGCATCTCGTTGAACAGGACGCACTCCGGGTCGGCGGAAGCGTCGTGCGGCATCGCGTGCCAGATCTCGTCGGAGGTGAAGGCGAGAATCGGCGAGACGAGGCGCGTAAGGGCGTCGAGGACGCGGTACATGGCCGTCTGGGCGGCGCGGCGCGTCAGGCTGTCGGCCTTCTCGGTGTAGAGGCGATCTTTTGCGACGTCGAGATAGAAGTTGGAAAGGTCGACGACGCAGAAGTTGTGAATCGCGTGGTAAACCTGATGGAATTCGTATGTCTCGTAGCCCTCGTGGCACTTCTTCATGACGTCCTCAAGCTTCTTGAGCACCCAGAGGTCGATCGGGAAGAGCTTGTCGTTCGGCACCATATCCTTATCCGGATCGAAGTCCTTGAGGTTGCCGAGAATGAAGCGGGCCGTGTTGCGGATCTTGCGGTACGCGTCGGAGAGCTGCTTCAAGATCTCCTTGGAGATGCGGATATCGGCATGATAGTCGGACGACGCGACCCACAGGCGCAGGATGTCGGCGCCGTACTGGTCGATGACCTCCTTCGGATCGATGCCGTTGCCGGAGGATTTGTGCATCTGGCGGCCCTCGCCGTCGACAACCCAGCCGTGGGTGACGACGCTGCGGTACGGCGCCTGGCCGCGCCACGCGACGGACGTGAGCAGAGAGGACTGGAACCAGCCGCGGTACTGATCGGCGCCCTCGAGGTAAAGGTCGGCCGGCCAGTGCAGCTCGGGACGCTGATCGGCGACTGCGGCGTGCGTGACGCCAGAGTCAAACCACACGTCCATGATGTCGTGCTCCTTCGTAAACTCGGAGCAGCCGCACTTCCTGCAGACGGTTCCGGCGGGCAGGAGCTCCTTCTCGTCCTTCGCGTACCAGGCGTCGGAGCCCTCCTTCGCGAAGATACCGGAGATGTGCATCATGACGTCCTTGTCGATAAGCGGCTCGCCGCAGTCCTTGCAGTAGAAGATCGGGATCGGCACGCCCCAGCGGCGCTGGCGGGAGATGCACCAGTCCTTGCGATCCTCGACCATCGAGGTGATGCGGTCGCGGCCCCAGCCGGGGATCCACTGCACCTTGTTGATCTCCTCAATCGCCTTCTCCTTGATGGCGTCGACGGAGCAGAACCACTGCTCCGTCGCGCGGAAGAGGATGGGGTTCTTGCAGCGCCAGCAGTGCGGGTACTGGTGGACGATTCGCTGCGTCGCGAGCATCGCGCCCGTCTCCTCGAGGTACGCGCCGATAACCTTGTTCGCTTCGTTCGTCGTCAGGCCGGCAAACTGCCCTGCCTCCTCGGTAAGCCTGCCGTCGGCGTCGACCGGGACGACGATCTCGATCTCGGGGTATTTCTTGCAGATGTCAAAGTCCTCGACGCCGAAGCCGGGCGCGGTATGGACGCAGCCGGTGCCGCTCTCGAGCGTGACATGATCGCCGACGATGACGAGGCTGGTGCGGTCGAGGAAGGGATGCTGCGCCTTCATGTATTCGAGCTCGCTGCCGCGGAAGGTCGCGACGGTCTCGTACTCCTCGATGCCGGCAGCCTTGAGGGCGTTCTCCGCGAGCGCCTCGGCCATGACGAGGTACTCGCCGCCGCAGCGGATGAGGGAATAGTCAAAATCGGGGCCGAGGCAGATGGCAAGGTTGCCGGGAAGCGTCCAGGTCGTCGTTGTCCAGATGACAAAGGAAACCTTCGCCGGGTCGACGCCCTTGGCCGCGAACAGGCCCTTGTCGTCCACAACGCGGAACTTCACAAAGACGGAGACGCACGGATCCTCCGCGTACTCAATCTCCGCCTCCGCGAGAGCCGTCTTGCACTCGGGGCACCAGTAGACGGGCTTGAGGCCCTTATAGATATAGCCCTTCGTGGCCATCTCGGAGAAGATCTCAATCTGCTTGGCCTCAAAATCATGCGTCAGGGTGATGTAAGGATGATCCCAATCGCCGATGCCGCCGAGACGCTTGAACTGATTGCGCTGGCCGTCGAGATACGTCATCGCGAATTCGCGGCAGATCTTTCTCAGCTCGACGTCGGAGATCGTGGTCGAATTGCCGACGCCGGCCTTCTTGCGCGCCTTGAGCTCTGTGGGCAGGCCGTGCGTGTCCCAACCCGGCACATACGGAGCCTTGAAGCCCGCCATGTTGCGGTGGCGCACAATGATGTCCTTGAGCGTCTTGTTCAGCGCGGTGCCGAGGTGAATGTCGCCGTTGGCGTACGGAGGGCCGTCATGCAGGACAAACAGCGGCTTGCCGTCGTTCTTCTGCATCAGCTTTTCGTAGATCCCGTCCTTCTCCCACTGCTCGAGCATGACGGGCTCGCGCTTCGGGAGACCCGCCTGCATCGCAAATTCTGTTTCGGGGAGATTCAGCGTCTTTTTGTAATCCTGGGCCATGTCAATTACTCTCCTGTATCTATAGTTTTTCTTCAGAACTCATCAAAATTCGACACGCCGGCCTGAAACTCCAGCGTGGGCTCCTGCACGTCGTTCGGGTCGGCGGCAGGGCGCTGCTCAAAAAGGGCGGGCTCGAGGTCAACCGCCTCGTGCTCGGGCTCGCTTGCGGCGCGAGGCACGGCGGCGGGCTGCTGGGGCTCCTCCTTCTGCTCCTTCTCCTCCTTCTGCTCGGAGGGAAGGGCGTCAATGAGCGTCAGGTGACGGCGGTACGTCTCAAGCAGCTGCGTACGAAAATCCGAGACCTGCTTTTTGAGGTCGACCATCTGCTGCTTCTGCTGCTGAATCTGCTCCTCTGCGCCGGCGACAATGTGCTCGGCCTTGAGGTTCGCATCCTTCAAAATAATCTCGGCCTTGTGGCGCGCCTCGCGGATGGAAGCATCCCCGAGCTTCTGCGCACTGACGAGGGCAGTCTTAATCTCGTCCTCCTCGCCGCGGTATTCCTCAATCTTTGCCGCAAGAATCTCAAGCTTCTTCTGCAGCTGGCGCTTCTCCTCCTCGGCGCGCTCAAGCTCCTGGCGCTGCTCGAGGTTCTTCTGCATCAGCTCCTCGACCGTCTCCCGGACGCGATCGATGAAAGCGTCGACGTCCTCCGGCTTATAGCCGGAGAAGCCCGCCTTACGGAAGCTCACGTTTGTGATATCGTTTAACGAAAGCATCAATGCTGCCGTCCCCTTTCCTCTGGTTCGTCCTGCGGCACAGCCGCGTTCAGACATATTTCCTGCCGCCAATGCACAAACGGCCTTTTTTCGTATTCGGCCCCAGGCGATCGATGACATATTTTCCCTTTCCGCGGATGGAAAGCTTCGCCCCCTCCTCCAGAAGGCGGGAGGACGAGAGCTCCTCGCGGTAATTGAGCGTCACAAGGCCGGAGGCGATGGCCGAGGCGGCCTTGTCGCGGCTCAGCCCTGCCACGGCAGCAACCACGCAGTCGAGACGGGGCGACGCCACGACTGCGGAGAACTCCTCATAGCGGTGCGCCGGAGGAAGCGGCTCCTCTGCGCCGGCGGACAGCTTCACGCCGGCGCGGCCTATCCTGTCGGTCTGATCGACCAGGAAGGAGGCAAGCTCCTCGCGCACGAAAAAGACGGCCCTGCCCGTCTCGATCAGGATGTCCCCCAGCGCCTCCCGCTGGACGCCCTGCGAGAGCAGGCCGCCGAGAAGGTTGCGGTGCGTCAGGACGTCCTCGCGGCGGAAGCGCGCGGTGACAGCCGTCAGCGGGAAGGAGGAAACATCCGGATCCAAACGGGACGGAAACGCGCCGAACAGGACGCGCTCCGCCTCCTCATGGCCGCCCCAAAGCAGGAAACGGTCAAAGCGCAGCCTCCTCATCAGAGACCGCGCAAATTCCGCTTCCCTTTCGTCCAGGAATCCAACAAAATGGCAGCGGCTGCGGCGCTTCGCCATTTCGACGGCGTCCGTCAGCCGCGCCTCCAGGAGCGCATCGTCCCGGTTTGCGTCCATCTCAGAAATACACCCCGTTGTTCTCGAGCTCGTCCATCACGTCGTCGCCCGTGAGATCCACATTGTACGGAGTGATGATAAACGTGTTGGTCGCCACGCGCTTGATCTTCCCGTTGTTGGCGTACGTGACGCCGGACAGAAAATCAATAATGCGGCGGGAGACGTCCTTCGCGGTGTTCTCCAGATTGAGCACGACGGTGTGCATCTTCAAAAGCTCGTCGGCGACGCCGCGCGTCTCCTCGCCGAAATGCTCGGGCTTGAAGAGGACGACCTGCAGCTGCGCCGTCGCATGGATGTTCACAACCTTGTTCCCGGACGAGGGCGAGGACGGCGCGCGGCGGATTACGTCGCGGTCATGGCTGTCAAGAGCGGTGTCGAAGTCCTCCTCCTGCTCTTCCTCCTCGAGGTACTCGTCGTACTCGTCGTCGGGGGGCGTCCACATATTTTTAATCTTCTGTACGAAACCTGCCATTTTTCTGACCTCCTGGTTGTCGTATTCTTTGATGTATCTTCGGAATAAGGGCAAATCTGCAGGAAACACGCCGCCGGCCTGTCAGCGGTAGACGCGGGGGCCGAACAGGGCGGATCCGACGCGCACCAGGTTGGCCCCGGCGCGGATGGCGTCAGCGAAATCCGCTGACATACCCATCGACAGATAGTCCATAGTAACATTATCACTTCTTTTGTTCTTCATGTCAATAAAATATTGCGTCATCCTCGAAAAAAACCGGATTGTATCGGCTTTTTCGGCGCCGGCGGGCGGAATCGCCATCAATCCGCGCACGCGGACGCCCGGAAGGGAGGCCGCCTCGCTGACGAGCTCCGGCAGCGCCTCGGGCAGAACGCCCGACTTGTTCTCCTCGCGGCCGATGTTCACCTCGATGAGAATGTCCATGACGCGGCCCGTCTTCTCCGCCTGGCGGGAGATCTCCTGCGCGAGGCGTCCGCTGCCGACCGACTGAATCATGGAGACCTTCTCGATGATCTGGCGCACCTTGTTCGTCTGCAGATGGCCGATGAACTGCAGGTCAGCAGGCGCGTAGCGGTCGTACTTTTCGCACAGCTCCTGCACGCGGTTTTCGCCGATGTGACGAATGCCGAGGGCGATGCCGTGGTTGATGACCTCCACGGGGACCGTCTTCGTGGCGGCGAGGAGGGTGACCTCGTCGGGGCGGCGGCCCGAGGCGGCGGCGGCCTCCTCGAGCTCCGCCCGGATTCTTTTATAGTTTTCCTCAAGGTCGAGGAATCTCTGAGAAAGCTCACTTGACAACTTTTCCGTCATACAGATCCGTCCCTTCCACCACAATTTCATCGTAAAGCCGCACCGTCTCGGACGTCATGAGCTCGTCCTCATCGGGATTCGGGTCGCAGATCACATACGTCGGCGTGCTGTAAAGCGGAACGATCTGGCGGAACCGGATTTCGCTTCCGTGCATGACATAGACGCCCTTGACCTCGCGCGTCTCCGTGACCTCCTCCCCGTCCTCGTTCTCGTACGTCCGCGTGACCTCGGCAAAGTGAATCGCCTTCTGGCTCACGCGGATGCCGCTGTAATTCGTAACCGAGATCGAACACGTCTCCGTGCGCAGGCGTGCGAGCTCCTCGGTGATGGTGCTGCACTCCATCACCACGGCGGCGTCGGAGTCTATCGTCTCCTGGTTGACGGCGCGCACGACGGCGGTCACAGACTCCGTCGTCGCAAACGGAAAGCTCAGCGTGACGGCGTTCCCCTCGAGAAATTTGAGCGCGTCGGACGCGGGGACGACGCAGACAAAGTACCACTTGAATTCCCCGCAGATCTTGCCGACGGCGTCGGCGGGCGCGGAGACCGCCGTCTGCGCCTTTTCCTGATACTCCTTCGCCGTGATGGAGAGAATATTGCTGTAATCAAACACCGACTCAAAGCCGTCGACCTCGCTGATGAAGATGCCCGCGGACGGAGCCGAAATCGAGCCGAGCGACTGCCGCCCGGCGGAGAGCGTGTCGCGCTGCAGCGTCAGGGCGGCGATGCGGTCGTCGAAATTGTCGACCTTGTTCGTCACAACCTGCCGCTCGTTGAGCACATAGAGAAGCTCCTCGCGCGGCTCCTCGAGGGAATCGTACTCCCCGAGAGCGGACGTCTGCAGAAGGGCGATCAGCTTCTGGCTGATGCGCTTGTTGATGGAATCCTGATCGACAGCCTGCGTGCTGCCGGGCGAGGAGAGGCTTTCGAGCTGGGAGATCTGCAGGTTAAGCGTCTCGATCTCCTGCTGCGCGGCGGCGTCCGCCTCCGTGGCGTACAGCTCCGCCACCGTCCCGCCCTTGGAGACCTTGCCGCCGTCGGGTATCACATAGGTGATAACGCCGCTCGTCTGCTGCGTGATGACGGACTCCTGGCGCACCGCCGTCCCCGTGGTGCGCACGACCTCGGCGGTGCCGGGATCGTCGGCGCTGACGTAGGTGGCGATCTCCGTGCGCACGGACGTGTAATTCGCGTTGTAAATCTGATAGCCGATGTAAAAGAGAAGCAGGGCGGCGAGCAGAAACGTCGCCAGCCTGCGGATCAGCGAGCCGTTCAATGCACGCGCCCCCTTTCTCCGGGCTGAGGCCCGGAATTTTGACAAAAACCCATCTTATCCTTCATTATACGCAATTTCCAGCTTCTTTGCAACTATGGAACAAGCCTCCTGCACGAGACGATCGCCGCCGAGCTTGTCGCGGCAGAGCCAGGAGACCTCCTCCTCGCGGCGGAACCAGGTCAGCTGGCGCTTCGCGTAGCGGCGCGTCTCACGGCGGAGCGTGTCCGCCGCCTCCTCGAGCGTGCATTCGCCGCGAAAATATGGAAAAAATTCCTTGCAGCCGATCGCCTGCCGGACGGTGGCGGCTCCGCCGAAATCCATCAGGCGGCGCGCTTCGCCGAGGAGGCCGTTCTCGAGCATCGCGGTGACGCGGCGGTTGATGCGGTCGTACAGAAGCGATCGGTCCTCGTACGTCAGGCCAATCCAGCACGCGCGGTAGGGCGAGGGCTCCCGGCGGGATTCCTCGCGCAGCGCCGCCATCGTTTTCCCCGTGAGGCGGCAGAGCTCGAGCGCGCGCACGATTCGCTTGACGTCGCGGGGAGAAAGGCGCGCGGCCGTCTCCGGGTCGAGGGCGGCGAGCTCTGAAAGGAGCGCCTGCGCCCCCTCGTCCCCCGCGCGTCGCTCGAGCTCCCGGCGGAGGGCGTCGTCCCGCGGCTCCTCGGCGAAGGAAACGTTGTGCAGGAGAGACGAGACATAGAGCCCCGTCCCGCCGGCGAGCACCGGGAGCTTCCCTCTCGCGTGCAGCTCCCGGATGAGGGCGCCCGCGCGCGCGACGTAGTCGGCGACGCTGAAGGGCTCGTCCCAGTCAAGGAAGGCAATCAGATGGTGCGGCACGCCGCGCGTCTCCTCCGGCGTCGGCTGCGCCGTGCTGACCGGAAGACCGCGGTAAATCTGCATCGAATCGGCGGAGATCACCTCTCCGCCGAAGCGCAGGGCCAGCTCGGCGGCGAGCGCCGTCTTACCCGAGGCGGTCGGCCCCACGACGGCGACCACCGGAATCTGTTCGTTAATCATGCGTCCCCCCTTTCTCAGCCGCGGCCGTCTCCATCATACGGCGGCGCGGCTGCAAAACCCGTCGGAAACCAGCGCGTCACTGCAGCCTGCCGAACTGCTTTTCCAAATCCCGGCGGCGCATGACGATGGAGACGGGCCGTCCGTGCGGGCAATAGCGAATCTCGGGATGATCCGCGAGGCGTTCCGCGAGCGCAATCAACTCCTCGTCGGAGCTGCGGTCTCCCGCCTTGATCGCCGCCCGGCAGGCGACGTTGTGATACAGCCAGTCAAGTTTTTCCGTGGTAAGATCCCTGCGGGATTTCACGAGGTAGCCGGCGATCTCCATCACCGCGTCCGCGATACCCTCCCCCTCGAGGATCAGAGGGGCTGTGCGTACGAGGATGGTGCCGGGGCCAAAGTCGTCGATCTCAAAGCCCGCCTTCCCGAAGAGCTCGCGCGCCTCGAGAGCGGCGGCGTACTCGTTCTTTTCGAGCGTAACGGGCACCGGCTCGAGCAGGAGCTGACAGTCCGCGTCCCCGCGCTGAGCCTTGAGCTTCTCGTAAAGCATCCGCTCATGCGCGGCGTGCTTGTCGATCCAGACGAGCTCGTCGCCGCGTTCGAGAATCAG
>CASFAA010000281.1 GCA_949292505.1 uncultured Oscillospiraceae bacterium | reverse complement strand
AACTATGGATAACAGACCCATCGGCGTATTCGACTCCGGCCTCGGCGGCCTGACCGCCGTCAAGGAGCTGATGCGCATTCTGCCGAACGAGCGCATCCTGTACTTCGGCGATACCGGCCGCGTGCCCTACGGCTCGCGCGGTCGTGAGACCATCCGCCGTTATGCGAAGCAGGACATGAACTTCCTTCTGCAGCACGACGTGAAGGCCGTGCTGGCCGCCTGCGGCACCGTCAGCTCCACGGCGCGCGACATCGGCGAAGCGCTGCCGGTGCCGTACCTCGATGTGCTGCGCCCCACGGCCCAGACCGCGGTGCAGCAGACCCGGAACGGGCGCATCGGCGTCATCGGCACGGCGGCCACGATCGCTTCCGGCTCCTACCGCCGGGAGATCCGGCAGATCAACCCCGACATCGAGGTTTTCGAGCAGGCCTGCCCGCTCTTTGTGCCGCTCGTTGAAAACGCCTTCGTTTCCCCGCAGGATGAGATCACGCGGCTCGTGGCGCAGCGCTACCTCGCGCCGATCCGCGAGCGCGGCGTCGACACGCTGATCCTCGGTTGCACGCACTACCCGATCATCAGCGCGACGATCCGCAGCGTGATGGGCAGCGGCGTCACGCTGATCAATTCCGGGCTGGAGGCCGCGCTCGGCTGCCGCGAGATCCTGCGCAGCGAAAACCTGCTGCGCGAGGCTGCGGAGGCGCCCGACTACCGGTACTGCGTCAGCGACATCACCGAGGGCTTCCGGCAGGTCACGGACCTGCTGCTCGGCCAGAACCTCAACGGTCAGGTCGAGCGCGTCGACATTGAGAAATACTAAAGAAGCAGCCCGCGCGGCGGCACGCCCCCGCGCACCGGATACGAAATTTGCCGCTCTGCGGCTTATGGTGAACCATCATGCAGGAAAACTACGAAATCACAATCATCGGCCGCCAGACGATCGAGCAGGAAACCGGCGAGATCCAGGTGGACACGCTCGGCGACTACAGCGAGCGCAACGGCATCAAATACATCTCCTATATGGAGTACGACAACGACGCCCCCTACACGGGCCGCAAAAAAATCCTCAAAATCGAACCGGCCGGCACGGTCACCATGCTGACGCCCGGCTCCCCGACGCGGCTCGTGCTTGAGAAGGGGCGCCGCCACAAGTGCATGTACGACACCGGCGCGGGCCTGCTTTCGCTCGGCGTCTTCACGCACACGCTCAAGCACGACCTCTCCCCCGAGGGCGGCGAGCTGCGCATCCGCTATACGCTGGATCTCGACGCGCATCTCTCCTCCGACAACGAAATCCTTGTCCGCCTGAAAAAGTGCGGCAGCGCGCAGGACGGCGCGCCGTCGAACTGAACCGGGCGGCTTCTGAATACGAAATCCAACCTGAAAGGAAAATCCCTATGTCCAAAGCGGTAAGCATTGCAAGAGAACAGGTCAGCGCCGCCGTACGCAGCGCCCTTGAAAAGGCCATGGACGCCGGCACGCTCGCGAAGGCGGAGATCCCCGCTTTCACGGTGGAGCGCCCCGCCGACCGCACGCACGGCGATTTCGCGACGAACGCGGCGATGGTTTCGGCACGCGCCTTCCGCACCGCGCCGCAGAAGATCGCGGCGGCCGTTCTCGAAAACCTCGACCTCACCGGCACCTATTTCACGAAAGCGGAAACCGCCGGCCCCGGGTTTATGAACTTCTTTTTGAGCCCGGCCTTCTACGCCGACGTGCTGCAGGACGTGCTCGCCTCCGGCGAGAACTACGGCCGCAGCGACTACGGCAAAAAGCGCCGCGTCATGGTGGAATTCGTCTCCGCGAACCCGACCGGCCCGATGCACATGGGCAACGCCCGCGGCGGCGCGCTCGGCGACTGCCTCGCCGCCGT
>CASFAA010000280.1 GCA_949292505.1 uncultured Oscillospiraceae bacterium | reverse complement strand
AACAGGTTCCGGCAGGTGACCTTCTGCGTGAACTTGAGACGCTTCCACAAAAAGCCGACGTGCTCGAGGAAAATGCGCTTGCCGGCCTTCGGGGCCTTGGGCTGCAGCAGGGCGGCGGGCGTCTCGCGCAGCTCGGAGCGGCACGCGACGGCGGTCGAGCCGAGGGTGCACGCGGCGGACGCCAGACAGCCGATCGCCACAAAGCCCGGCTGGAACACGACCTTCATGTCGGGGGCGCTGTACATCATCAGATAGGCGCTCCAGCAGATGCGCGGCAGCGCCTGGTTGCCGAGGAAGGCGCCGATCAGGCTGCCGAGCACGCTCGGCACGGCGGCGTAGAACAGGTATTTCGAGGCGATGCGCATCCGCCCGTATCCGAGCGCCTTGTACGCGCCGATGACGCCGCGCTCCTCGTCGACCATACGGGTCATCGTCGTCAGCGCCACGAGCGCCGCGACGAGGAAGAACATCGTCGGGAAGACGGTCGAGAGCGATTCCATGCGGTCGCAGTCGCCCTCAAAGCTCGCGCAGCCGACATTTGTCCCGCGGTCGAGGACGTACCACTCCGGCATTTCGAGCTCTTCGAGCTCTTTTCTGCCGTCGTCGATCTCCTGCTGCGCGTCGGCGAGCTCCTGCTCCGCCTCCCGCTTGCCGTCCTCGTACTCCTGCCAGCCGTCTTCGAGCTCCTGCCTGCCGTCCTCATATTCCTTCCAGCCGTCTGCAAGCTCCTGCTCCGCGTCGAGAAGCTCCTGTTCGCCGTCGAGAAGCTCCCGCTCGCCGTCGGCGATTTCCCGCTCCGCGTCGAGGAGCTGACGGCGGCCGTCCTCGAGCTCCACGGCGGCGTCGGCGAGCTTCTGCTCGTTCTCCTCAATCTCCGCCTTCGCGTCGAGAAGCTCCTGCTCGCCGTCGAGAATTTCCTGCCAGCCGTCGTCGAGCTGCCGCTTCGCGTCGTCGAGCTCCGCCTTCGCGTCGGCGAACTCCTGCTCGGCTTCGGCGAACTGCGCGTCGACCTCCGCCTTCTGCTCCTCATACTCGCGCCGCGCCTTCGTGAGCTCGCGGCTGCCGGAGGCGAGCTCCCGCTCGCCGGCCTCAAACTGATTGATGGAGCTCTGCAGGTAGGACTGCAGGAGGCGCAGCTCGTCGAGATCAAGCGCCATCAGCGCCGCGGCGGCCTCCTGCTCGCTCATCCCGGCAAGCTGCCGCAGGAAGGCGGGAATTTCGTCCTCCGTCAGTCCCTCGTCCGGCTCGGAGCCGCCCGGATCGGAGCCGGCGTCAAGCTGCGCGTCGACAAGGGTCTTGAGCATGGTAAGCTGCTGCTTTTGCTCCTCGTCCTGTGCAGATTCAATTACACTCTGTAAATAAGTCGATAAATATTGCAGACTGGAATTATCCAGCGCGGCGATCACGGTTTGCATCTGTGCCGGATTCTCTTGAAGCTGCTGGAGGAAGACCGCGGCCTGTTCGTCAGTTGAAATCTGCGGCTCATCCGGCTCGCCGCCGGAGCTGCCGAGCAGGGTGAGCAGCATTTGAAGCTGCGTTTTGTCTTCTTCGGGAAGCTGATCGTTCTGCAAAAGCCCATTGATGTACTCCCGCAGCACGCCCTTGCTCGCGTTGTCGAGTGACGTGACGGCGGCGATCTGCTCCTCCTGCGTCTCCATCGCCATCAGCTTCGTCAGGAACTGCATGGCCTCCTGCTGCGTGGTGATTTGCTGCCCGCCGGTCTCCCCGCCGGACTGCTCCTTCATGGCGATGATCTTCTCCACGCCGGAGAGGAAGGTTTTGGCCTGATTGTAGGAGCTGCGGTTCGCCTCGAGCTCTTTTCTGCCCTCGTTGAGCTCCTTTTGGGCGTCGCTGAGCTGCTTTCTCGCGTCGGCGAACTGCGCCTCGGCCTCCTCCTTCTGGTCGAGGTAGACGTCGTAGTTGTGCTGGTACTGGTTGAGGCCCATGAGGTAGTTGGAGTTGCCCGTCTGCCATTCGCGCTTCGCGTCGGCGAGCTCCTGAACGCCGTCCTCGTATTCCTTTTTGCCGTCCTCGAGCTGGCGGACGCCGTCCTCATACTCGGCGAGGCCGTCCTCGTACTCGACGCGGGCGTCGGCGACCTCCTGCCTGCCGTCCTCTAGCTCCCGGCGCGCGTCCTCGAGCTCCTTTTTGCCGTCCGCGAGCTCCTGCTCGCCGTCGAGGAGTTCCTGATAGGCGTCGTCGAGCTCCTTCTGGCCGTCGACGAGCTCCTGATACGCGTCGGCGAGCTCCTTGTCGGCCTTCTCCTTCTCCTCGTCGTACGTCTGCTGGGCGTCGTCGAGCGTGTCGACCGCCTCCTGATAGATCTCGTCGTACCGGATGGGCTCGCGCTCGTCGGCAAGCGCTTCGAGACGGTCGGTGACGGGCTCAATCTGCGCGTCATACGCGTCGCTGAAAGAGGCGAGCTCCATTGCGCCGTCGACGGTGAGGTGGAGATCGGTGTAATATTCCTGCGAGAAATCCTCCTCGAAGATGTAGAGATAGCGGCTCAGCGTGCCGCTGCCGATGGTGCTCGTGCCGAGCGACATCGAGAGATAATAGGAGGACTCGACGAAGCCGACGACGGTGAAGGTGCTGCGCGCGAGGGTATCGGCGATGTCGCCGTTCGGATCCTCGACCGTCACGGTGTCGCCGATCTGCAGGCCGGTCATGTCGCCGACGGGCGGGGCGCTGACGACGCACTCGCCGGACTTTTCGGGCATTCTGCCCTCGATGACGGTGGGCCGGTTGAGATAGTCCTCGTTGTCCGCGGAGAGATCCGAAGGAAGGGAATGGATGCGCGCGACAACGTCCTTCTCGCCCATGCGGACGAGCAGGTCGGCGCTGTATCCGGCCATGACGGAGCGCACGCCCTCCGTGGCCCGGATGGCGTCCACATCGTCCTCGGTAAAGCCAAAGGTGCTCACAAGGCGCACGTCCATAAAGCGGCTCTCGTCAAAATAGGCGTCCGCTGTGGCGCGCATATTGGGCGCGGTCGTCCTCAGACCGCTGTAGAAGCCTGCCCCGAGCGCCACAATAATGAACAGCGCGAGGAAGCGGCTCCACGAATGGGTGACGGCGCGCAGGATATCCTTGTGAAACGCTTTGATTCGCATGGAAGCGATCCCTCCCAAAGCAAAGACGCTACCACTCGATCGTTTCCGCCGATACAGGCGAAGGGTTCGTCTCCATTTTCAGCACCTTGCCGCTGCGGATATGGATGACGCGATCGGCGATCGCGGTGAAGGCGAGGTTGTGCGTGATAACGACGACGGTGCGCCCCGTATTCCGGCAGGTATCCTGCAGAAGGCAGAGGATGGCCTTGCCGGTCTTGTAGTCAAGCGCGCCCGTCGGCTCGTCGCAGAGGAGGAGCTTCGGGTTCTTGGCGAGGGCGCGGGCAATGGCGACGCGCTGCTGCTCGCCGCCGGAGAGCTGCGCGGGGAAATTCGATACGCGGTGCTCGAGCCCGACCTCGCGCAGCACCTCCATGGCGTCGAGCGGGTCGCGGCAGATCTCCGAAGCGAGCTCGACGTTCTCGAGCGCGGTCAGATTCTGCACAAGATTGTAAAACTGGAAGACAAAGCCGACGTCGTAGCGGCGGTATTCGGTGAGCTGGCGACTGTTGTACGAGCTGACGAGGTTCCCATCGAGCCAGATCTCGCCGCCCGAGCAGGCGTCCATTCCGCCGAGCATATTGAGCACCGTCGTCTTGCCCGCGCCGCTGGGGCCGACGATGACGGTAAACTCGCCCTTCTCGATGACGAAATCGACGCCGTCGGCGGCGGCAATTTTCTGCTCGCCCATCTGATAAAACTTCGTCACATTCTTAAATTCCACAAACGACACGCTTTTCGCCTCATTTCTTCAACAGGATCCGCGTCACGCCGGGGTTCAGGGAAAGGAGCTTCGCGGCGATGCGGCGATGATGGAGCCGATCGCGCACCATGTCGCGCAGGGCGGTGCCGCCGTTATGGCCATGGATGACGACGAGCTCCTCGAGGGCGGGATCGGCGCGATTGAGGAGATCCTCGAGCCGTTTTTTCGCCTGATCCTGAGACATCCCGTGGATGTCGATCTCCATGGTACGGGGCTTTCCCCCTCTGCGGGACGGCATGGCGAGGTTCCTCCTTCCGCATTTTTTCAAAAAGCTGCCGGGGAGCAAAACGTGAAAGTTTCGCCCGCCTTTTCAAAGGCGGCGGGGCGCGGGGCAGAGCCCCGACCCCTCAGCCAACGGTGATCAAAAAGAAAGCGAAGCCCCACCTCGAGCTGCTGAATTTTAATTTGCCGGGACGCAACCGGCAAATTGAAATTCAGGCAACACCGCCCCTAGCGGTGTTGCAAAAACAGACGCAGCGTCTTCCCCCGAACGGTGGCGCACAAAACGCCTTTCTTCCCCCCTGCCCTCGCAGAAAGCAAGGGAAAATAGCGCGGCGTCTTCCCCCGTCCTTCTTCGCTCCACCCCAGTCTCTACCTTCTATTATACTAGGTTCCAATAAGAAATGAAGAATTTTCGATGAACTTTTTGTGCTTTTTCTCTCATTTCCTACCGGAATTACTGTGCCCGCAGCCCGAAGCCGCGCATCGCGTGGAGGATATGCAGCTCCATTGCGGCGCGGGCGGCAAGGGCGTCGCGGGCGCGCAGGGCGTTCATGAGAAGGCGGTGGTCGGCGAGGGTGTCGCGCACGACGCCCGTGTACTCGCCGGAGAGGAGGACGCCCGAATCGATGGCCTCGTACACCATCGGAAGCAGGCGCTCGACGAATTCGTTGTGCGCGCCCATCGCGATCGCCTTGTGAAAGGCGCGCTCGCTCTCCGTACGGTCGAGACCCTGCTCGATCTCGTGCTCCTCGCGCTCGCCGTAGAAGAGAATGCGCTCGATCTCGTGGTCGGCGGCGCGCAGGGCGGCGTAGTACGCCGTCTGCGGCTCGACCATCAGGCGCAGCTCGTAGACGGACTGCAGATCGATGGCAGCGCCGCGCAGCAGCTCGCCGTCGTCGAGGGGACGCTCATGCTCGCCGCGCTTCGCGACGAAGGTGCCGAGACCGCGGCGCACCTCGAGAATGCTGCGCGACGACAGAATCCGAATGCCCTCGCGCAGCGTCGTGCGGCTGACGCCGAGACGCGCCGCGAGCTCGATCTCGCCCGGCAGGCGGTCGCCGGGGGCGAACTCCTTCTCGATCGTGATGAGCGAAAGGATCTCCCCCGCCGCCTTCTGGGCCAGACTGTTTTCCTTTTTCTCCATGGCCGGTTTGCCCTCCCTGCGGGGCGCTCGGCCCCGAAATTGAGAAGAAGGGGATCGCCGCGGCGTGTATCACCGCGGCAGTCCCCCTCCCGCACGCTCCGCCTGAAAACGGAGCCTTTATTTGAAATTCTTGCCAAGCTTCCTGCGGAGCAGCTCGCGCAGCGCGTCCGCGCCGCCGGAGGTGAAGCCGTCCTTCGCGACAAAATACGCCTGCTCCTCGCCGAAGTAGAGGTAGAAATACTTTTTCGTCTCGTACGCCCGCGTGATCTGGAAATACGGGTAAAGGGACGCCGACTGGATGCCGGAGACGCGGAAGTCGTCCTCGCGGAACGTGTATTCGTTGGCCTTCACGCGCGCCTTCTTAAACGTCGCGGCGACGTTGTTGAAGAGCTTCCCGGGAATCATGCACATCCACACGACGAGCGCGACGGCGGCGGCAAAGAAAATCAGACGCATATACCACTCGGAGTCGACGAAAATGACGCTCGCAAGGATCAGCAGGACGATGAAGCCGTAGCCGATCATGGTAAGGATCTTGCGGTGCGAGAAGTGGAAGCGCACGAAGGCGTGCGCGGCCTCCTCGGTGTACGCGGTTTTGTTGCGGCACACGGCGGGCGGCTCCTCCATCGGGACGCCGGACTCCTCGGCCTCCTGCTCGAGGCGGCGGCGCTCCTTGCGGTACTCGGTGAGCTTGTCTGCCAGGACGGCGCGCTCCTTCATGTAGTGCTTGCGGCGGACGCGCAGCACAATCAGCGCGCCGATGATCACGAGAATGAGCACAATCGGGAACAACAGCGTGATGAGCGTCTCCGCGTTGAGCTCCACGGTGGGTTTCTCGAGCACCTCGGTGATGTGGACGCTCGCAGTGATGGCGCGCAGGATGGCGTCCTGCTCCTCGGTCATGTCGCCCTCGGTCACGCCGTCGACCGTGATGGTAAAGCCGTTGACGAGGGTGACGTAGCAGCGCTCCTCAACGTCGCCGTAGGTGTCGCCCTGCATCCGCAGGCGCAGCGTGAAGAACGGCCGCTCGGCCTCGCCTTCATAGCGGCTGATCTCGTACGCCTTGATCTCCTCGTCCTGCTCGTCCTCGTCGCTGCGCATCGTGTCGAGGAATTCCTCGAACTCCTCGTCGGAGAGCAGGGAAAGGTCAAACACGGACTCCGTCGTCGACGACTGCTTCTTCGAGATGTTGATCGTCATGGACTTGTCCTTCGTGACAGCCGTGAGATAGATGCCGTAATCCTGCATCGTCTGGAGCTGTTCCTCCGCGTCGTCAAAGCCGGCGGCCTCGAGATCCTCGTGCGGGGCAAGGAGGTTGAAGTCCTCGCGCTCGAAGACGTACAGGTCGTCGGGCATTTCCACGGTCATGTTCATCTCGTCGATGGCATAGGTCTTCGTCCCGGCGAAGGCCGGGAACGCGCAGCCGACTGCGAGCAGTACGGCGCAGAGCAGAGCGCTGATTCGTTTTGTCATGTCGATTCCTCATCCTCCCCCGAAGCCGGGGTTTATTTTTGGGGCACGTTTCTTTCTATTATAGCGTATCTTTCCCGGGGAATCCAGACCCAGTTTTTTTCTTTTCTGTGAACGAAACGGGCGGACGAGGATTTTTTACGGGACTGTGAATTCTTGCGCGGCGCAGTTTACGCTCCCGTCGATTTGTGATAGAATGAGGAAAACTTCCATTGCCCGAAAGGGGGAACCCCCATCATGACGTTCTATGAAACCCCATATCCGTCCGCAGCCGCGGGATACCGCCCCGCGCCGCCGTATCCCGCGCCGGATCCGTACCGCTCGGAGCTCGCCCGCGCGTGCGCCGCGGAGAAGAAGCTCCTCCGCCGCCGCTGCTCGTGGGGCGGCTGGGCGACGCTCGCCGCGCTGCTGCTGACGAGTATGCTGTTCACCGCCGCGGCGCTGCTGTGCCCTGCGCCGGAAAACTCCGCCGCGATGTTCTGCGAGTATTCGTTCGCCTACGTCGTCGGCTTCGCCGCGCCCGCCCTGCTGCTGGCGCGCGCGCTGTCGATGCCGCTTTCGGCGGCGCTTCCGATGCAGCGCGTCGGCGTCCCGACGGCGATCGCCGCCGTCGTCTTCGGCACGGCCGCGTGCAACCTCGCGAACTACCCGGCGAACCTCTTCGCCATACTGCTCGACGGCCTCGGCCTCTCCGGCGAGGTGCCCTCCTATACGCTCGACGGCTCGCCGGACGCGGCCTTTTTCCTCATCCTCTCGAGCTGCGTGATTCCCGCCCTCGTCGAGGAATTCCTGTTCCGCGGCGTGATGCTGCGCTCGCTCATGCGCTTCGGGACGGGCTTCGCCGTCGTGGCCTCGTCGATGCTGTTCGCCCTCATGCACGGAAACGTGACGCAGATCCTCTTCGCTTTCCCGCTCGGGCTTCTGTTCTCCTACTTCATTGTGCGCACTGGGAATTTGTGGATCACGATCGCGATCCATTTCCTCAATAACCTCCTCGCGAGCCTGTATCTCGTCATCGAGTCGACTGCGGGCGCGGCTGCGGCCGAGCTGTATTCCGCCGTCTTTCCGCCGGTGCTGTGGATTCTCGGCCTCGCGGCGCTGCCGCTCTTGTGCCGCCGCTCGTGCGGGTTTTTCCGCCTGCAGGCGAAGCCCTCCCTGCTCGCGGCCCGCGAGAAGGCCGGGGCGCTGTTCGGCAATCCGGGCGTCATCGTCTTTCTGTGCTACACGGCGCTCTCCTGCGTCCTGTTCCTGATTCCGTCGTGAGCGGGGAAAATACCGCCCTCGACGAGCGGTTCATGCGCGAAGCCATCGCCCTTGCCCGGGAAGCCGCCGCGGCGGGCGAGGTGCCCGTCGGGGCCGTCGTCGTGCGCGGCGAGGAGATTGTGGGACGCGGCAGAAACCGCCGCGAGGCGGATAAGACCGCCCTCGCCCACGCGGAGCTCGAGGCCATCGCCGACGCGTGCCGCACGCTCGGCGGCTGGCGGCTGTGGCAGTGCACGCTCTACGTCACGCTTGAGCCGTGCCCGATGTGCGCCGGGGCGGTGATCAACGCGCGGCTGCCGCGGCTCGTCTACGGCGCGGCCGACCCGAAGGCCGGGTCGTGCGGGTCGCTCGTCGACCTGTTTTCCATCCCGTACAACCACCATCCCGCCGTCACGTCCGGCGTCCTTGCCGATGAGTGCGCGCAGCTGCTCCGGGACTTTTTTCGCGCCCTGCGGCGCGGTGCAGCTCCCGGCTGACGGCGGGGTGCCGCGTTTGCATTTCCATTTTGGGTGCGATGCACCGGGAAATTGAAATGCAGCGGGTCGGCGCTTCGCAGGGGCTTATTTCGGCTGTGCCAGGCATCGCTCCCCGTTGGCTGAGTGGACTAGGGGTTTGGGGAAGCTGTGTCCCGCCGGTTTTCGCCGGCGGGATTTTTTCTTTAGGAAACCTTTAGGCTCGCGCCTTGCGCACCGCTTTGAGAATTTGGTATAATGAGAAAAACCAGGAAAGGAGCTGGGGCGGCGCTGTCGTACTCCGCCCGATTCGGCTATGGAAATTGGCGTTCTGACACGGGAGGTTCTTCCCGTCTTCTCCACCCTCCTCCTGCCCGAGGCTGCCGCGCAGCTCGAGGCGGACGAGCCGCTGCTCGCGCTCGGCCTCACGGAGGACAATATCGCCTGCGGGGCGCTTGCCGGAAGGATAGAGCGCGATCTGTTCGCCATCACCTCCCTGTTCGTCGCGCCGGACTACCGCAGGCGCGGCGGCGGCACGCTGCTGCTTCGGGCGCTCGCGGGCGTCCTGCGCGCGGCAGGCGTCTTCGGCGTATCAATCGCGTTCAACTGCACGCTGCCGGAGCACGAAACGCTCTGCACCTTCCTCGCGGCGCGCGGCTTTCAGGAGCAGGATGACGACGGGGAAAACATCTACCTGACGACCGTCGGCGGCGTGCTCGCCTCGCCGTTCTTCGCGGCAAAGGGAGCAGGCGGCGCGGTACGGCGCTTCTCCGAGCTCTCCGACGCGGCGCTGCGGGCAGCCGAGCGCGACGCCTCCCGCGGCGGAGCGCCGCTCCCGGAGGCGCCGCTGACCTCGGAGGAGATCGACCGCGAGCTCAGCGCCGCCCTTCTGGAGGGACAGGAGACGAAGGCGCTCCTCGTCTTCGACCGCTCGTGCGGCTGCCTGACGCTCGCGTGCGCGTGGTCGGGCACGGCGGGGCCCGCCGCCCTGCCGCAGCTCCTGCGCGCCTCGGCCGCCCGCCTCGCCGAAACCCACGCGGCAGAGGAGCCGTTCGCCGTGCAGGCCGTGACGCCGGAGGCCGCCCGCCTTGTCCGGGCGCTCCTGCCCGACGCGAAGCCCATCTCGAGATATTTCATTGCTTCCGTGCAGTCTCTGCCGGAGAACGAAAAGGAGGATGACGTCCATGGCGGGGTCTGACGAACTCACCAAAACAAAGGAACAGCAGGCCGAACCCATCACCGTCCAGAGGGCGGAAACGCTGCGCGAGCATCTGATCTCGCTGCAGCAGTGGAACGTCCCCGCGGGCCAGACGCTCGAGGAGACGCGCCGCGCCTTCGGCGAGGCGGAGGAGCAGCGCTCCTTCGCCATCATGCAGCGGGTTTGGACCAGCGCGCAGCAGCAGCTTCCGCCAGCGAACGCCGCGGCAGCCGCGCCCGGCGCGCCCGTCCAGCAGCAGGCGCCCGCGAAGAAGTCGTACAAGGAGCGCCGCGAGGAGAAGAAGCACACCAAAAAGGCGCGCAGAGAGAACCCGAACGCGGATTATGTGTCGTACGACATCGTCAAGTCTCTCAAGACGCGCACCAGGCTGGAGGAGTCCTCCGTCACGCCCGAGATCATCCAGAGGGCCGTTCAGGCCGGCTGCGATCTGCGCGTCCTGCGCATCTTCTGCAGCGGCTACCAGAAGGACAAGAAGGGCGAGCCTGCCGACGACGCGCAGCAGCGCCTCCGCGACCAGGATCGCGACTGGATCGACGCGTACACGTCGCGCGACCTGCAGCGGATGAAGCCGCATCTGACCCGCTTCGTCGACGAGATCCTCTCCTACGAGGTCACGCCGGATATGCTGACGGCGGAATATATGCGCAAAAACGCCGCCAGGGTCAAGGTGATGAACGACCGGATGACGTACATCGAGAACCTGCAGAAGGATCCCGTCACCGCGCCGTTTTTCCAGCAGCTCGACCCGATGAAGCTCGCGCGGCTGAACAATTTCACCAACCTGATGACCGGCCCGATGGGCACGGCGATCGTCATGAACTGCGCGGCGCACTGCGTCAACGCGAACGACGGCGATTTTGACCGCACCGGCGCGGGCTCCGCCGTCACCAGCCTCCAGGATTATCAGACGAACGCCGACGTCTGCATCCAGATGATCGACGGCATCAACCAGCAGATCGAGCAGGCCAACAACGCGTCCGCCGACGCGCTGATCGAGCAGCAGCTCCCCGACGTCCTCAGGGAATTCCGTGAACAGGCCGACGATCTGCGCGGCGACATCGATCTGGGGAAAACCGAGGAGGATCAGATTCGCGCCAACGCCGGCCTGACGAGCTTCGTCACGGAGTATTCCTTCGATATCATCGCGGACGCCCGCGAGGTCATTGAGAGCCACCCCGCGGAATACGGGCAGCACCGCGAGATCGTCGACAAAATCTACGAGCAGCTGCACCACACCGCCGACGCCATGGGCGATATCACGCTTCTCTCCCGCGCGTACCAGCACCTGCAGGACAGCTATAACGCCTTCGGGAGCGAGGAGGAATATCTTCTGAGCAAAGCAGCGAACAGCAAGGTCCTTGCCATGTCGGCCAGGCTCAAACCGTACTCGCCGCTGCTCGGCGCTTACCAGAGCGCCCTCAACTTCCTGCTCAAGGGCGGCTCGCTCGGGCATTTTGTCCGCGATCTGCTCATCCAGATGGGCATGAAGGACGCCGACCTGCCGCCCGCCGAGAACTGACGCAGCCTTCCGGGGGCGCTTAAAAACGTTCGCTTCTCCCGCGTGGTATCATAACTTCCAAAGCAGAAAAAAGGAGGCGCACCGCCATGCAATGGGATGCTGTCTGGCTCAGCCTTTCCGAGTGTCTGCGGGCCGAGGATTTTGTGCTCGCGGAGCTTCAACACGCCCCGTTCTTCCCCTCCCTCACGCTGCGCGTCGCGGAGCTGAACGCCTGTCACCGCAGGTGCCGGCAGGCGCTGGAGGCGGCAGGCGAGCCCGCGGATCCGGCGCTGAGGTCGCTTTGCAGCCGGTATCATTCCTCCCTCCACGCGCTCGCCCCGATGGAAATCGCTCTCGCGTCGGGGCTCGAGCCCGAACAGGCCGCGCAGGAGTACGCCGGGCTCCTTTCCGCCCACCGGGAGCTCTCCCGCGCCCTGTACGCCGCGCTTCCCAGGCCGGCTGTGACGCCTCCCGTGGAACCGATACTGGCAGTCTACGCGCCGCCGGAATATTTTTCTTCCCAATTCGGCGGGGAGGAGACGCGGACCGCGGAGGTTTACGCCCCGCCGGAGTACTTTGCGCGCGGTATCCGGGAGCCGGAGCCCGCAGAGCCCGAGCTGCCGTATCCGAAAAGCTTTGAGGCGGACTCCCCGCCGCTTCCGCCGCGCCGTCCGGAGCCGCCTGTCGCGCCCGTCTACGCCTCGCCGCCGCTGCCGCCAACGGCAAAAAAGCCCGGCCTTTTCTCCCGCCTGTTTGGGAAGGGGGAAAAGTCGTGAGCGTACCGTACCGCCTCGACTCCTGCGTGTGGGAGCTGACGCTCGCGTGCTGCTTCTCCTGCCGCTACTGCGGCTCGAAGGCCGGGCACGCGCGCGGCAATGAGCTTACGACGGCCGAATGCCTCGACGTCGCCGCGCAGCTCGCCGATCTCGGCTGCCGCCGCGTCTCGCTCATCGGCGGCGAGGTCTTCCTGCGCCCCGACTGGGCGGAGATTGTCCGCGCGCTGACGTCCCGCGGCGTGAAGACCGCCGTCATCACGAACGGTTTTCTGTTCACGCCGAAGCTCCTCGCGCAGCTGAGAAAGCTTTCGATCGAGTCCGTGGCCGTCTCCCTCGACGCGCCGCGCGCCGTCCACGACGCGTACCGCCAGGCGGGCAGCTATGACCGCGCCCTCGCGGCGATCGACGAGCTCGCGGCGGGCGGGATTCCCGTGTCCGTCATCACGACGCTCCACAGCAAAAACGCCCCGCTCCTTCCGGAGCTGTACGCCGTCCTGCGCGAAAAGCCGCTGTTCGCGTGGCAGATTCAGGCGTGCTCGCCGATGGGCAATGCGGCGCTCTCCGGCATCGACTGGCGCTTCGACTTCGGGCGGGTGCTGCAGTTCGTGCGAGAGACGAAGAACAGCGCGCCGTTTCTCGTCGGCGTCGCCGACAACATCGGCTATTTCTCCCCGGACGACGCTTCCCTCCGCGGCGGGACGCGCCGCTTCTCCGGCTGCGGCGCGGGGCTGCGGTCCCTCGGCATCGACAGCGCCGGAAACGTGCGCGGCTGCGAATCGATGTACGACGAGCGCTTCGTCGAGGGCAATCTCCGCGAGCGCCGTCTCGCGGACATCTGGAACGACCCGGACGCCTTCGCGTACAACCGCCGCTTCACGCCCGCCCTTCTCACCGGCGCGTGCGCCTCGTGCCCGTACGGCTCCCGCTGCGCGGCGGGCTGCCGCTCGTATGACTATTTCACGACAGGAAAGCTTTACGAATCCCCGCTGTGCGTTTCGCGCGGGGAGTGCTTTGAAGGAGTTTGAGCATGAGTTCAGGCTGCTGGGGCTGAAAATTGCGTATTACCGCAAAGCGCACAATCCGCCGTATACGCAGGAACAGCTGGCGGAGCTGGTCGGAACCAGTACCTCAAACACAGGAACCATCAAGAGCAAAATGTACAAACCCATTTCGTTGAAAATACCGTTCCGCATTGCGGAAGCATTGGAGGTTCCCCCGAAGGATTTGCTTGATTTTTGACCTCTGCCGGGCAGAGGTCTTTTTTCTTTCCCGTTTCCCTGCTGACGGCAAAAAAGAAGGCGGATGCCTCCCGGCATCCGCCTTCTTATTCGACATAACCAGCATTCCCGCGGCGCTTACAGACGCAGCGCCGCGATATTCTCCACGTGCCTCGTCCACGGGAACATATCGACGGGCTGGATCTTCTCCACCCGGTAGCCGTTCTTCACAAGAAACGCGACGTCCCGCGCCAGCGTCTCGGGGTTGCACGAGATATAGACGACCCGCTCCGGCCGCATCCGGCATACGGCTTCCAGAAATTCGCGGCTGCTTCCCGCGCGCGGCGGGTCCATCCGGACGACGTCGACGCGCTCCCCGGCCTCCGCGGCGCTCGTGAGGAACTCCCCCGCGTCCCCCGCGAGGAAGCGGGCGTTCGTCACGCCGTTGCGGCGGGCGTTCTCCGCGGCGTCCCGGGC
>CASFAA010000279.1 GCA_949292505.1 uncultured Oscillospiraceae bacterium | reverse complement strand
GCTGGAGGTGTTCGGAGGGGAAGCGGACGGGCTGAGAGAGCTGGCGCAGCAGCTGGTTGGAAGAAAAAGCTGACGATTGGGAAAGTAAAGTTTTCGCCAGGCCTTTTTCAAAAGGCCGCGTACTCCTCGTACCCCATAGGGCGAAGCCCTAAAAAAGCAAAGGGGGAACAGCGAAGCGTCTTCCCCCGAACGGCGGCGCACGCAGAACCTTTCCAGCACCCAGCCCTTGCAGAAAGCTAGGAAAAACAGCGCAGCGCCTTTTTCCGAACGGCGGAGCACATAATCACTTTCCAGCACGCAGCCAAGTCCATTCCAGCACCCAGCTTTCCTCATTCCACAATACCCCCCCGGGGTGTGGGTCTATTGTACCGCATTCCGCGGTAAATGTCAACTAACTCATCCCCAAAAACAAAATCGGACTTGACGATTTTTCCATTGTTCCTTCGTCCATTTTTGTTGCCGCTCCATTTTGGATTGGGAGCGGGGAGAAAGGGGAACGAATGAATAATGAAGTCGCTTCGCTGATGAATAATGAATAATGAATAATAAATGACCGCCCCGCAGGGCGATCTTTGCTGCCTCAAAAAACTTCCGGTTCGCTAGAATTCGCATCCGGCCGGGCGCGAAAACCTTCCAAACACCCGCCCTGCTCCCCTCCTCCGCGCGTCTCCCCTTTTGCCGCGTCCAGCGTTTTGCAGAGGAACAGCTCCGGCGGCTGGGCGAGCGGGCAGTCCTGCAGGAGGAGGACGCCGCAGTCGCGGTAGCCAAGCCGGCGGTAGAAGAGCTGCGCGTCCTCGTCCGACTGGGTCGAGGTGAGCGCCATCGAATAGCCGAGCGCGCGCATCTCGTCCTCCCAGAGAGCCATCGCGCGCCGACCCGCGCCGTGTCCGCGGGCTTCGGGAAGCAGGAACAGCAGATTGAGAAACGGGAGATTGTCCCAGAGGGCGCAGTAGTGCAGCAGGCCGCAGGGCTTGCCGTCCTCGCAGACGAGAAAGCCGAGGCGGCCCGATACCTTGCGGGAAAAGCCCTGCTCCGTCGTGTGCCTGTCGATGGAAAGCCAGAAGGCGCGGTCGCTCTCCAAAGCGGGGCGAAGGGTTATCATGGGCAGCGCTCCTTTCCGGGGATACCGTCACGGGGCGGGGGTCTTGACGACCTCCGCGTCCTCCCGCAGTACCCAGACAATATTTCCGTCCGTGAGGCGAACCTTGAGCATTCCTCCCGCGGACGCCATATAGTCGAGCGCCTCGCCGGGATTGAGGACGGACGACGGCGCAAGCTCGCCGCCCGAAAGCCGGTACGTCTGCGCGCCGTCCTCCCCCGCGGCGAGGGAGTAGTCGTAAACGGGCTCGTCCAGCTCGCGCAGAGCGGAGACGGCGACGTAGCCGGAGCGCTCCCCGTCGCTCACGGGGATGTACTCGAGCTCGGCGTACTCCGCCGCGACCATCGAGCTGAGCAGGTAGACGACCGTCCCCTTCTCGAAGCTGCCGCCGCTGTACGGCTCGGAGAGGAGCATCGGAAGGAGGTTCGGCTCCTCGAAGGAGGGATAGTAAATCTCCGTGTCCCTTGTGACCTCGTACTCCTCGAACGGCTCCGCAAGCGCGAAGTTTGACGCCATGTATGCGCTGTAGCTCTCCACGCCGGCGGAGAGACCCCAGAAATACAGCCCCGCCGGAATGGCGGCAGTGAGCAGGAGCACCGGGATGCGCACCGGGGCAAGCGGAATCGCGAACGCGATGATCATCACCAGCGTGCAGGCCGCCACGAGCACGGCAAGCGCGGTGAGAATCCGCACGGGCGCGGACGAGCCGAGCCACGCCATCCACCGGCCGCAGCGGTCGAGCGAGACAAGCTCCGCGGCGAACACGACGCCCGGGAAAACCCCGAGGAGCATGACGGCCTCCGCGAACAGGAAGAAGAGACTGCCCGTCTTCTCGCGGAAAAGCCGGGCGAGGAGATGCACGCCCGTCAGCACGACGCCCATCCCCATCCCGGAGAGAATCCACGGGGCGAAATCCCCGATGTTTTCAATGGCTCCGTTGAGGAAGCCGACTGCGAAGACGATGAGCGCAGAGACAAATTCGGCAATGATAAAAAACACCATATCAGCGCTGCACCTCCCCTCCGCGGCGGCCTTCTCCGCCGGCTGTTTGCGAGACAAGCGTCCCGGGCCGTTCGGCCTATCGATTTTATATCATACCATATTCGCGGTTTTTATGCAACCATCCCGACACTTCCCGGGCATTTCCCGATCTTTTTCGGTCATTTTCCCCCACATCGGAGGGAACGGGCGAGGCATACCGCTGAAAAAAAGCCGTCCGCCCCCGGGAGGCTCCCGGGGCGGACGGATGCGTTTCTCGTTCAGGAATGCGCCTCGTCCGGACTGCCGGCGGCGAGAATTTTCATCTGCGCTTCGGGAGCCGGGAGCGGCTTGGAATACAAAAAGCCCTGCAGCACGTCGCAGTGAAGCTCCCGGAGCGCGTCGGCCTGCCGCTGCGTCTCGATGCCCTCGGCGAGAATGGTCACGCCGAACTCATGCCCGACCTGAATCATCCCGCGCAGGATGGCCCTGCCGTTTTTCGTGGCATAATTGTCCACGAGCGCCTTGTCGAGCTTGATGCCGTCGATGGGGTACTGCTGCAGGTCGAAGAAGGAGGTGAAGCCCTCGCCGAAATCGTCGAGCGCGATGCGCACGCCGTATTCGCGCATCGCCGCCATGTTTTTCGTCAGC
>CASFAA010000278.1 GCA_949292505.1 uncultured Oscillospiraceae bacterium | reverse complement strand
GACGGCGTCCACCGTGCCCTTGCCGCGCCAGTCCGTCTGCTGCAGCCGGATACCGAGCTGTTCCATTCGCTTTTCTGTGGCTCCCATGGTCAAACCTCCTTCATGCGGCGCGCGGTCTCCTCGAGAATCGCGCACGCTGTCTTTGTCTGTTCCTCGCTCATCATCTGCGGGTGGAAGGAGAGCCTTCCGCCCTCGCAGCCGACGAGAAGTCCCGCGCGGCGGAGCGCCTCGCGCAGCGTCTGCGCGTCCACCCCGTCCGGGACGCCCGTCACGCGCGGAGAATCCTGGCCGACGGGCCCCTTCGGCTCGATGCGCAGACCGGTAAACCCACAGCGGCGCATGGTCTCCCCGGCGAGCTCGCATTTCCGGAGCAGCTTTGCCTGCCGCTCCTCCTCCGGCTCAGAGAGGAAGACGCGCACGGCGGTATACAGTCCAGCGATGGCCTCGCGCGTCACCTTGGAGCCGCGGCACACGCCCTCGTGCGGCGCGCCGAGCGCGAGAAAGCGCTCCACCCAGCGCCGCTTCCCGACGATGATGCCGGAATCCTGCGGGCCGGCGAGGCCCTTCCCGCCGCTGAACAGGGCGAGCTCCGCCCCAAGCTCCGTGTATTTCCAGAGGTTTTCCGCAGGCGGAAGCTGCGCAGCCGCATCAACGAAGACAGGAATCCCGTTCGCGGACGCGAGGACGAGAATGTCTTCAAGCGGCGGGCAGAGCGCCGCCCCGTGATACACAAAGTAAAAGATGGCCGCCGTGCGCGGCGTCAGCGCCGCGCCGAGCTCGCCGAGGGAGACGCCGCGCCCCTCCCTTCCCACCCAGCGGAGCTTTGCCCCGCTGGCAGCGATGCTGCGGGCGTAAGGGTTTCGCTGCGGCGTGAGAAGGACGACCTCGTCGCGGCCGCAGAGCGTCGTGTCAGGGAGGGCGAGAAAGGCGTCCCGGTCTCCGCCGCTCACGGCGGCGGCTGCGCAGAGCGTCAGCGCGCTCGCCGCCCCGGCGGAAACGTACGCCGCCTCGTTGTGCGTCAGGCGGGCGAGCGCCTCGCCCGCGGCGCGCTGCAGCTCCGCGAGGTCAACCCAGGAGGAGGAGATTTCCCGCATGGCGCGGTACGTCTCGTCCCCCATGCAGCTCGCGCCGTTCGACGTGAAGGTGTCCTCCGCGTTCAGATAGCAATGCACTCCGAGCTCCTCAAAGATGCTCATGCGTCCTCCTCCTTCTTCGCGAACGGATTATCCGTCGTCCAGGAGCGCTCCTGCTTGAGGTCGGTGTCCTCCGAGTAGCTGGCAAAGACGTCGGCGCGCTCGGAGACGGCGTGGGCATCCCCGTCCGCGGTAAGATCCTCGTCGATCGGCAGGGCGGTCAGGCGCTCCATCGCGCGGCGCGCCGTCTCCCCGAGCGGGAGGTGCGGGGACGCGCAGTCGTCCGTCACGGGATAGCCCTCCCGCACCCAGCGCTGCTCAATCTCGTGGTAGCGCTCCTCGAGCGCATCGTCGATCCCGGCGGGATCCGCCGCGCCGCCGTCGGAGAGAAGGGCGCGCAGCGCAGAGACGCAGGCCGTCACGCGCGGATGGTAATAGCCGCGGATCAGCTCGACGTAGTCGCGGCTCGGATAGTCTACAAGGTTCGGGATCGTCCCGGCGAAGGTGGTGCCGAGGTCGCGCATCCAGGCGCGGAAGTCCGTGATCCGCGTGTCGGCGCCGGAGACGTCGGGGTCGCTCGCGCGGCCCTGGTAGCGGCGCACCATCGTCTCAACGTAGGACTCCGCGTCCTCCGCCGTCATCTCCTCGAGACAGCAGAGCAGCTCCTCGAGAACTGCGGCGTGCCGCTCAAACGCTTCGGCGTTCTCTTTCCCGGCGCGGTTCAGGAACAGGGTGAACAGGCGGTTCAGGTGGAGATTGAAATACTCTGTGATGTACTGGCGCATCGCGTCGAACAGGTCGCGGCCGATGGCGCGGTTCTCCGCCGCGCCCGGCAGGCGGAGCATCGCTGTGACAAATTCCGCGAGCCCGCGGGCGACCGCGAGCGATTCCTCCGCGGGAACAAGGCGGCGCTGGACGCGCGTCAGATAGCAGCGCTTCTGATACCGGGCGTGAGAACTGTCGAGCTCGGAGTAGACGGCGCGCTGCAGGCTCCGCAGGGCGGGCAGCGCCGCCTCGGCATACTGCGCGCCGTACCGGCGCAGGGCCGTGTCGCGCAGGAAGCCGTCGACAGAGACGTTCCGCGGCTCCCACATGAGCGCAAACAGAAGATCGTAAAAATGCAGGCTGAAGCCGCAAAGCTCCGTCGCGTTGCCGAAGCCCTCGCCGTGCTCCACGACGGCAGGATCCGTCATCTCGCGGGCGGCTTCAATGTGGCGCTCGAAGCAGCCGTGCAGGTGATCGTCGCCGCCGAACTCGTTGATCGGCTCGAGGATGTACCGCGCGCGGCGCAGCGGGCCGTAATTTGTGTCGCGGTACATCGGCTCGCGGAAGGTGTAAACCGACTCCTTGCGGTTCGGCCACAGGTCGAGGAAATAGACCTCCTCGGGCAGCGCCTCGACAAAGCGCTCCATGACGCCCGGCATCGTCCAGATGTACGGCGGCGTGTTGGCGCGCACGCCCCAGCCGTCGAAGAAGAAGCGGGCGTCCGGCACGACCTCGCGGATGGCGTCGTAGGTATATTTCGCAAAGTTCAGATTGATTTGGATGAAGTCGTCGATGTCCGTCGCGATATGGTGCTCCGACGGCGGGGCTGCGGAGAAGTGGCGGCTCGGGCCGTACGTCTCGATCCACGTCTCCACGCTCGTCTGGACGAAGCGGCGGTAGAGCGGATCGTCGGGATAGAGGTACGGCACGATGTCGGGCGCGGCTTCGTCGTCCTTGACCCACTCGCAGCCGAAATAGCGGGCGTTCGGGTACACTCTGCGGAACTCGAGGCTCGTCTCCTGCGGCAGAAGGTAGACCATCGTCTCCATACCAAGGCGGCGCGCATACTCGGACGTCTCGCGGACAGCGCGCATCCGCTCAAGATCCTCCTCTGTGATAGGCTCCGTGGGGACGCCCATCTTCTGGAAGACGCGCTTGCGGAAGTAGCTGTTCCAGGTGTAGAAGCGGAACGAGTTGACCTTGTTCCGCGCGAAGAATTCGAGCTCGCGGCGGCGTTCCTCCCCCGTGAGGAAGGCGGCGAAGTTGTACACCCACTGGCCGACCGTATGGCGGAAGCGGAACGCGGAGCGCTCGACCGTCAGGCCGTCCGGGACGGCAAGATCGGGCTGCGGGTCGAGGACGTCGCCGTCGAAGTAGAAGCCGGCGTGAAAGCGCGTCTGCAGCAGATGGAACACGGCGTAGTACACGGAGCGGTCGTTCGTGCCGCTCAGAATCAGTTCCTCCCCCTGCGCGCAGAGAATCACGCAGTCATTCTCCGTCTCGCTCTCCGGCGGAAAGCCCCAGGCCTCGGCGCGCAGGCGGATCCCCTCGTGCGTCGAGGGGCGGCCAATGCGGATGCGTCCGCCCTCCATCGGGCAGGCGTCCTGCTCGTATGTCAGCAGGAGGCGCGCGCCGCTGAGCTGCTCGATATAGCGCTGCAGCTCCTCGGCGGCGTGCGTTTCGAGCCAGGTCGCGTATTTACCGAGAATGATGCGGGAAACTGCCTTTCCTTCTTTCGTAATTTGCATGAGATACCCCTCCCTGCGTCTCTATCTTCGCGCGTTTGCGTGCGGAATCGGATTCCGGCTTTTCACCGTTCAAGTTCAGTGTAACACGGAGGTTCGCCCGTCTCAATCCCTAGAAATTGACGTGAGATCTCTAGTTTTTTAGAAGGATTTTGAGGGAAAGAAAAAGACCGGGAGCACGCGGCTTCCCGGTCTTTGGAAAGGATGTACTTAAAGCTGCGAGGGCTCCTCGCTCAGGCGGTAGAGCGTCGCGGCGCTCTTGCGGCCCCTCACCGACGCGATCACGGTGGGAATCATGCCGATGAGCAGGAAGACGTAGAGCAGCGCGAGGTTGCCCCAATACACCGAAGGATCGATGCCGCCCTCCTCGAGCAGCCAGAAAATAGACTGGAACGCAAGGCCGAGGTCGACCTTAAACTCGCTGGCGATGATAATCGCCCAGTCGAGGCAGTCGCCGAAGAAGGTCATGACGAGCATCAGCACGACGCTGATGCAAACACCCTTCGTCGAAAGCTTTCCCCCAAGCAGCTCGTAGCCCTTGAGCGTACAGACGGCCATCACGATGCCCGAGATCGCCGCCACGATATTGAGCCGGCTGAGAATCACGATGCAGAGCACGCCAATGAGGGAGCCGAGCAGCGCGCCGACGGCGCCGCTGAGCACGTTCTCCTTCTTCTGCTTCTCCTGCGCCTGATTCATCGTCATGTTCTGCTGCAGGAGAGTAAAGCAGTCGGGGCAAAGATGCAGATACGCGCCGCCCGCGTAGTAAGCGTCCGCCGTGCCGGGCCTGCCGCACGACTGGCAGCAGTTCTGGAAGCCGCGCGAGGCGAGGAAGGCCGTCAGCGCGTTAAGAGCCTCGTTCACGCCGTCGATCAGCTTCTGCTGGTTCGGGATCTGCTTGAGCGTCATCACGATGACGGACTTGTTCTGCGCGAGGTTCGCGACCGGCTTATACGCCTTGCAGAATTCGCGGGCCTCGTCCGGGCTCAGCGGGACGTTGGGCCGGAAGGCGGAGACGGAAGCCGTCAGCGCGAAGGGATAGGACGTGTTCGCCGGATAGAGAATCACGTCGTAGCCGCCTCTGTTTCCGTACAGCGCGCCGTTTTCCGCGTCGACGGACAGCCCTGCCGCCCGTGCAAGCTCCTCATAACGCCGCTTGATTTTCTGGTTCATACCCTTTTACTCCTTTTCTGATTCTTTCCTCTGTCTTTTTTCACCGGAATCGATTATCCCGGCAGGTAGACCGCCCTCGTCAGCTGCCCGGACGTCCCGGCGCCTGCCAGGAGCTTCCTGGCGAGCTGCGCCGCGGAATCGGACACGACGGGCACCTCGAGCACCGCGTCCGCGGGCCCGCGGGCGATCAGCGCCTCGGCGCTCGCGCGGAGCGCGGTGAGCGCAGCGTTCAGCCTCGTCTGCCGGCAGAAAAACTGCACCAGGCAGAAGCCGCCGGGCTGCTCGCCGAGCACAGAGCACGCTTCGAGCCCGCCGTCTTCGCCGTACACCGCGAAGCTGAGCTGCGGGGAGGCCTGCTCCAGCTCCGCGAAGGTCACATACTCCGCGCCGTACTGCTCGAGCGTCAAAAAGAGCTGGCGCAGCTGGTAGGAGGCAAGGTCTCCGAACGGCACGGCGGCACGCTTCGCGCCAGTCTGCAGCTGCATCAGCGGGGACGCCGCCAGCTCCGACACCGGAATGCGGAAGGAGCAGGCGTCCTCGACGGGCTCGAGCTCGAAATCCGCCGCCTCGAAAAGCTCGCGCAGCCCGTCTCCCGAGCCGGCAAAGACAGCCTCCACGCGGCGCAGCTCGCCCTCGGTGAGGTTGAACGCGTCCTCGATCAATTCAAGGAGCAGCGTGATGCCGACGCCCCTCCTGCGGTGGGACGGCGCGACGTACAGGCTCACGAGCTCCAGAACCTCCATCTGCTCCTCAGAAAGCACGGCGCAGATGGCCGCGCAGACCTCGCCGTCCTCTACGGCGCACAGGGAAAACGCTTCGCCGCGGGTTATCAGCTCCTGCGCCTCGCCCGTCAGCAGCGGGGAAAGGCGCTTCGCCTGCTCCGGCGGAATCGAGTAGAGCTCCAGCTCCGGCAGGCTGTCATAGTTTTCAGCAGCCATGGTTCCTCACTCTCCCTTTTTCACTGCGCTGGGGCGGGATTCTGCCCGCCGCACAGCGTCCTCAGACGCGCGATGCCCTGCGCGTCAAGCTTTTTCCCGGCGAGCAGCTTCATCGCCTCCGCCGCCTCGGGGGAGGCGCCGATGCCGCCGGGCTGGCCCTGCCAGCGCTTCATCGCGTCCTCGAGCGTCTGCATCCAGTCGGAAATCTCGCTCGCCTTCATCGAGGTGAGGTCGCACTGGCGGCCGCCGTATTTCTTGCCGACCTCGTCGGTGCGCTGGCCGCCGAGGCTCGACGCCTTCTCGCCGGTGGCCTTCGTGTCGTGCGTGTGGCCGAGGTGGTTTTTCGTGCCGTACGCATCCGACTCGATGCCCATGAGCATCGCTCCAAACTTGCTCTTGCTTCCTTCCATATACATGGAATAGAAATGGCCGCAGGAGCCGTCGTTGCTGATCATCTGGCCGCTCACGCCGGTGTTTCCGAGGCCGCCGATGGCGCAGTTCATGCCGCGCTGGCCGCGCAGCTTGAACAGAACCTTCTTCTCCTTGCTGGGCCCGCCGCCCTTCTTGACCTTTCTGCGGCCCAAACTGTGCGTCGAGGAGGCGCGCCGGTTGTCCTGGGCAGGGTTCGCCGGGCCGCCAGGCGAGGACTGGTAAAAGATGCGCGACCACATCTCCTTTTGCATCTCGGCGCTGTTCTCCATTGTCTCGTCGACGCCCGGAAGCGTCAGGACAACGCGGGAGCAGTGGCTCAGCGCGACGGCCATGGATTTGCTCCACGGCGTTGAGACGAGGTTCTTGCCCACCTGGTCGACCTGCTGGAAATTGGAGAGCTGCATCAGCAGAAGGCGCTTCGCAATCTGGATTTGCTGGGCCTCGTTCGCGGCGACGGCCTCGCGCGCCTTCTCCTGCGCCTCCTGCGGCGGCGCCTGCGGATGCTTGCGGGCGTAGTCCGCCTCGACGGCGGCGGCCGACGCCGTGTGGGTGAGCGTCTCCTCCATGACGGCGGTGCTCATCGCCTCGTCGAGCTCGAGATAGAACGCCTTCATGTCGTCGGGAATCGAGGGGTCGTTCTGCGCGAGCGAGAGCGCGAGGCGCAGCGCCGGGTCGAGCAGGCCGCTGACGCCCTGGCCGGAGCGGCGCAGCTGGTCGCAGACGGCCTGCGGGTCGCTGCGGGCCGTTACGCCGTACGTCGCCTGGAAGCGGTCGAGCGCCTGCTTCGCAATGGCGCCGCGCATGATGTTGTCGAGGTTCTCAAAGTCGGAATAATCCCCCTGCACGGCGCGGCGCATGGATTCGCGCATGGTGAGCTTCGTGAACGGCGTCTTCCGCTCGGCCCACTGCTCAATGCCCTTCTGCG
>CASFAA010000277.1 GCA_949292505.1 uncultured Oscillospiraceae bacterium | reverse complement strand
GCTCCGAGCGGTTCGTCGCGGTTCGCGAGCGAGAGCTCCGTGCAGCCGAGAATGAGGCATTCGGCCCCGTTTTCGCGCAGATGGGCGGCGGCTTCCCCGAAGACGTCCTTCTCGACGGGCAGCCCCGCCTTGACGTCGTCGTAGATGACGCGCATCACCATTGCCTGATGGGCTTCATCCGGCAGCACGCAGGCAATCCCCTCGCGCGCGAGCGCGCTCTGGAAGAGCTCCGTGCGCACGGTGCCCGTTGTCGCCATCACGCCAGCGGTGCGCACGCCGTTTTCCCTGAGATGGCGCGCCGTCTCCTCCACGATGTTGAGAAGGGGAACCGCAAGCTCTCTCTGAAGCTCAGGGAAGAAGTAGTGCGAGGTGATGCACGGGATGGCGATATGGCCGCAGCCGAGCGACTCGAGCTGCCTCGCGTACCGGATGAGCGACGGCAGGGGAGAGGGCCTGGAGCGGTCGAGAATGTGCGCCGTGCGGTCGGGAATATCGGGCGCTTCCATCAGAACAGCCCGCAGATGCTCCTGATCCCGCCCGGCTGCCGTCATCTTGACGGTCAGCTCGAGAAAATAGGCCGTCGCCATCGGGCCGAGCCCGCCGATGATTCCCAGAAGATCCTGCTGCATACGCGGTGATTCCTTTCCGCCCTCAGTCGCGAAGGCTCTTGTTGCCGAAGCACTGCTTGTATTTTTTGCGGTAATTGATCTGGCTCAGGTGGAACTGGACGAAGCGCTTGCGGAAGGTGTCGCCTCTGTAGCGCATCGACTGCACATATTTCCCCTCGCGGATGAGGCGCTTCGCCTCCGCCTTGAGGGACTCGTCCTTCACATAGTGGAAGATGACGTCCTTCGGGATGATGCTCCACAGCACGCGGTTGTCGGCGATTGTCAGCGGCAGCTCCTTCTGCAGGAGCACGTCGTCGACGAGCCATTTCGCGAGATTGTACCCCGCCGCCGTCACAAAGAAGCTGCTGCGTCCCTGGCGCAGGTTCATCTCAAAGAGCTTGTACTTCCCGTCGCGCGGGTCGTATTTCATGTCGAAATTCGCGAAGCCGACGTAGCCGATCCCCTCGAGGAAGTTTTTCATCTGCTCGGAGAGCGCGTCGTCCCGCGTGCTGATGATGGCGGCGTAGCTGCCGATCCCCTCGGGGGAGTGCTCCTCGAGCAGCGTGTGGCCGAGCGCGATGAGCTTGACCTTCCGGTCGCGGCCGCAGTAGCAGTTCATCACGCGCATCCCGCTGTCGTCGCCGGGGATGAATTCCTGCAGGATGAGGTGATCCTTGTACGACGAGCCGTAAATCGCGTCGAGAATCGCGTCGAACTCCCCGCGGTTCTGCGCGACGAACACCTTTTTCTTGTGCGGAAAGCGGCAGTTCCAGTAGGCCACGGAGTTGCTCGGCTTGATGATGACCGGGAAGTCGAACGGCAGCTCGATCCCCTTGTAGTTTTCAAACGAGCACGTCGTCGTCTTCGGGAACGCGAAGCCGTGCTCCTCGCACACCTGATAGAAGCTCTCCTTGATGCTCAGCCGCATGAGCAGCGGCTCGTCGATGCACTCGAAGCGGTACGCGCCGCGAAGCTTGTCCTGATTGCGGACGAGCAGCTTGATGTAATTGTCCCCGCACGGGACGAGCAGGAGCGTTTTGCCGGGGTAGCGCTGCGCAAATTTCAGCAGGGTGTCGACGAACACCTTGTCGTCCTCGAGATTCGGTTCCACGGCCTCGACGGAGACAATCCGGCTGTGCGAGGTCGCGCCGAGCATTCCCTTTCCCACAGCCACGCTCTTGATGCCGTATGCTTCGTGGAAGGAGCGGGCCATGCCGTACACATTCATATCGCTGCCGAGCAGCACCGGAAGAAAATCCGGAACAGACGTCGTATGCAAAACGAGACGCCTCCTCATGTTATCGTTGGACGGCGTTTCCGCCGCCGCCTATCTGATTATTATACACTTCGCGCGCGCAAAAAACAACATGGTTTTCCCGCGGAACGCCGCTTCTCGCATTTTTGCCAAAAGCTCATTCTTCTTGACAATGCATTGAGCGCCTTTTACAATGAAAGCAAAGAAAAAGGAGGGGAAGGCAAGATGAAAGCAGCCGCGCCGCGCCCGGAGGGGGCACGCCCATGAGCCCGGCGGACTGGCTCCTGCTCGCCGCGCTCGCCGTCCTTCTCGCCCTCGCGCTGCGCTTTCGCAGCCGCGGCTGCTCGGGCTGCACAGGGGACTGCGCGTCGTGCGCCAGACGGAGCAAAAGAAAATGAATGAGCGTTTGGCAAGGGAGCGTTGCAGAATGAAAACCTGTAGCGCTCCCATTTTCGTTTTTCGGTGGAAGCCTGAGACCGGGAAAGCAGAGAAAAACGCGGAGTTTTCCACAAAAAAGGGCGCAAATCAACAGACCCTGGGGCGATCCCAGCGCCAAATGTGGAAAACTATTTTGTTTTT
>CASFAA010000276.1 GCA_949292505.1 uncultured Oscillospiraceae bacterium | reverse complement strand
CTCTCGGCGATGGGCGAGACCGCCGTGACAGCAAATCTCCCGGGAATCCGCTGGTCGAAGCTGCTCATCAACTCGATGCTCAGCGGGATGTCCGCCGTGACGGGCGCGACGTTCGGCGAGGTCGCCGCGCATCCGGAAGCGCTCTCGTGCGCGCAGGAGATCGCGAACGAATGCATCCGCACCGCGCAGGCGGCAGGCGTCTCGATGGAGAAGTTCAAGGGCGTCTCTCTCCCCGCACTGCTCTCGTACCGCGGCAAGCTCAAAAAGCGCATCCTGCGTCCCGTCGTCCGGGCGATGGTCAAGCCGCACCGCCTGCTGCGCGCAAGTATGCTGCAGGATCTCGAAAAGGGAAAACCGTGCGAGATCGACGCCATCAACGGGGCTGTCTGCCGTACCGCGCGCCGCTGCGGCGTGCCGACGCCGTACAACGACGCGGCTGTCGCCGTCATCCGTGACATCGAGGCGGGCAAGGCGAAACCCTCCTTTGAGAATCTCAAACGCTTCCCAAAAGACTGACCGGGCAAGAATATGGAAACAAAACGAGAGGCCAACCCCTTCGGGGCCGGCCTCTCGTTTTTTCTGTTGTCAGGAAAAAGGCGCGTCAGTCCTCCTCTTCCTCGCCGGGCTTCGGGACGATATGCAGGTGCGGCGGGCCGGACGGGCGATCGGCCGGCGCCTTGGGCAGCTCCTCCTGAAGCGGCTCTGACGGGAACTCCTCCTCGGAGACGGCGGGCTCCTCCTTCGGGGCGGCGGCAGGCTTATCGGTGCCCTTCTGCACGGCGAAGGTGGAAAGCTTCTCCGCGTCGCGGTCGTAGTAGAACAGCAGCGGCGTCAGCGGATGCGTGCGGTGCTGCGGATCCTTGACGAGACTGACGCAGGCGTTCGCCAGCTGCGGCAGAAGCTCGTTTCGCTTCTTTGCCGGGATAAACATAATGACCTCGCGCACCGGGATTGCAATGATGAGACTATCGTCGAGCTTCTTCGCAAGCTCCTTCCACAGCCCCTTGATCAGGATGCAGGAAATCACATGGTTCGGGTTGCCGATCAGAATGTACCCGCCGAAATTCGTGGCGCGAACCTCCACCTTGACGTTCTGCGCCAGATTGCGGACGGCGATGTTCAAAAGCTCGAGCAGGCTGACGGACTCCGGGATCGCCGACTTCTGCAGGACGCGCAGTTTCGTGCCGGTGTCCTCCACGAAGAAGATTTTCGTCGCCGCGTGGAACGGAATGAACGGCAGCGGAACGTCGATCTTCTGCCCGCCCGCGTCAAACGGCATCACGGAGGGGGTGTTCGCAGGATGGATGCTCGGGTAGATGCGCGGCTTGAGCTCCTCGAATTTCTGCAGCTGTTTCTCCTCGGCGGTCGCCATCTCGGGATTCAGCTTGTGAGCCACCTTTTCCTGGTCGGCCTGCGCCTCGGGCGTCAGGATGGAATCGCTGCGCGCCGGCTCCTTCTCCGCTTTGTTCTTTCTGAATTTAGAAAACAGTCCCATGGGAATCATCCTTTCTGTTTTTTCTCTCCCGCCTGCTGTGCGAGGCGGCAGGCCGCGACAGCGTCCTCCTTCTCATCGCAGGTGACAAGGAAACGGCCGTTGTGGCAGAAGCGAATCGTTTTCAATCCCGTCAAGGCGCTGAGCTCCGCGGCGGATTTTCCTGCCCAGGCGGCGGGGAAATCGATCGGGGCTTCTCCGTCCTCCCCGCTGGGAACCACCTGCGCGCCGAAGCCGCCACGCTGCGAGGGATAGACCACGAACTGCGCGTCGGAATGCGACAAGACGGCCTTCCACGGACAGTAGCAGCCGAGCTCAACGACGCCGTCCTTCATGTTGACGAGCGCCTCCCGCACGAGAACGGACGCGCGGCAGACGGCCCAGATCTCCTCGAGCCGCCTGCGGAGAATTACGCCGGCGAACTCCACGGCCTTGTAATACTGCTCGTCCACAGAATCATCGGAATCCCACGCGGGATTGAACGAGCCGATGACGGAGGCGAGCGGCGTACCGCAGCCGGTGTTGTCGTCGAGGTCGAGCGGCTGGACGAATTGCTCGTCGAACCGCACCGCCTCACGATGGGCGTCCTCCGCACAGCAGCCGCGGCGGAGAAGCTCCTCGCCGAACGCGCGCCAGAGAAGGCCGAAGGCGGCGAAGGGGACGCCGTTTTCGCGCACGGGCGCGCCCTGCTGGTGATGGTCAAACTCTCCCCAGCCGAGATCAAACGCAAGCCCTTCGAAGTTTTCGGGGACTTTCAGGGCGCGCGTGATGCCGATGCCGGGGCGGAGAAGGCGCAGCAAAGCGCCGGAAAACACATCGTCCGCGTGAAATTTTCCCGCGTGCGTCACCGCATACGGGGGAAGCTCATGCAGCTGCATGAAGCGTCACTCCTTTTGATCGCGATCAGCCGCGGCCTTCCGATAATACGCCGGGCTGATGCCGAATTTTTTCTTAAAGATTTTGGAAAAGTTATAGACGTCGTCGTAACCGACGGAACGGGCTGTCTCCGTCACAGTGCAGGCGCTCGTCTTCAGCAGCTCGGCGGCGCGGTTGAGGCGGACGCGCACGAGGAATTCCTTCGGCGTCTCCCCCATCTCCCGCAGGAAAATGCGGCTCAGATAGCGCCGGTCGATGCCAAGCATCGAGGCGATGGACTCGATGCTGACGGGGAGCGCGTAGTTCGCGCGGATGTAGTCCGCGGTGCGCGCCACATAGTCGCGCGGCGTCCGGGGGGACGCGTCCTGCGCGCAGAGAATCCCGAAGATTTCGTACAGAAGCGAGCAGAGCGTCAGCTCCGTCGACGGCTGCCGGTCGGGCACGGCGCGAAGCTCCTCGAACGCGCCCGCAAGCTGGGAGGCCTCCTTCCAGCACACGCTGTCCGAAAAGCCCGCCGCCTCCAGCAGCTCGGGGCAGAGGGAACCGTCGAAGCCGATCCAGACGTACTCCCACGGGTTTTTCCCGTCTGCCTGATAATACGTCAGCTCCCCAGGCCGGATGAGAAAGAGGCAGCCGCGGTAGAGGGCGTGCGTTTTTCCGCCGCGCGCGAAAATTCCCTTTCCGCTGATGACATAGTGGATGAGGTAATATTCGCGGGAAGCGTAGCCGTAGGAATGCAGCGGCTCACACCTTTCTTCCCCGTAGGTGATGGGATTCAGGCCGGGAAAGCATCGATTGAGGACAGAGCGCTCTACAGTCGTTCCCACGTTCGTTTCCCCCTTTCACCCTTTCTGCTGCACATTAGTTACATAATACCATGAATGGATTCCTTTATGCAATTCTTTTTTCAAGATTTGTATGGTATGATTCCCCATAAAGAGGGAGGATGCCCTCAAAAATTTTAGGAGGAATTGTGAAATGAAAATTACCTTTCTTGGAGCGGGAAGCACCGTCTTCGCGAAGAACGTGCTTGGGGACGCGATGCTGTGCGACGTCTTCTCCGACAGCGAGATCTGCCTTTATGACATTGACGGCGCGCGCCTGCAGGAATCCTTCCTGATGCTCGACAACATCAACCGCAACAGCAACGGCGGAAAAGCCTCCATCAAGACGTTCCTCGGCGTGGAAAACCGCAGGGACGCGCTGCGCGGGGCGGACTTCGTCGTCAACGCGATTCAGGTCGGCGGGTACGAGCCGTGCACCATCATCGATTTCGAGATTCCGAAGAAATACGGCCTGCGCCAGACGATTGCCGACACGCTCGGCATCGGCGGCATCATGCGCGCCCTGCGCACCATCCCCGTGATGGAGGACTTCGCGCACGATATCGAGGAGGTCTGCCCCGACGCGTGGTTCCTCAACTACACGAACCCGATGGCGATGCTCAGCGGCTTCATGCAGCGGTACACGGGCGTCAAGACGGTCGGCCTGTGCCACAGCGTGCAGGTCTGCTCGCAGCACCTCCTCGAAAGCCTTGACATGAAGGACAAGCTCGAGGGACGGCGCGAGCTGATCGCCGGCATCAACCACATGGCGTGGCTGCTCGACATCCGCGACAAGGACGGCAACGACCTCTATCCCGAGATTCGCCGCCGCGCCCTCGCGAAAAACGATTCCGAGACGCACACCGACATGGTGCGCTTTGAGTACATCCGCCGCCTCGGCTACTACTGCACCGAGTCGAGCGAACACAACGCCGAGTACAACCCCTTCTTCATCAAGGCGAAGTATCCCGAGCTCATCGAGCGGTACAATATCCCTCTTGACGAATACCCGCGCCGCTGCATCCATCAGATCGAGGACTGGAACAAGCGCCGCGACGAGCTCGTCCACAACGCCGCCCTGACGCACGAGAGAAGCCGCGAGTACGCCTCCTACATCATGGAGGCCATCGTGACGAACAAGCCGTACAAAATCGGCGGCAATGTGCTCAACACCGGCCTCATCGACAACCTGCCCGCCGACGCGTGCGTCGAGGTGCCCTGCCTCGTCGACGGAAGCGGCGTGACGCCGTGCCATGTAGGACGCCTGCCGGTGCAGCTGGCCGCGATGAACATGACGAACATCAACGTGCAGCTGCTCACCATCGAGGCAGCCGTCACGAGAAAGCGCGACCTCATCTACAACGCCGCCATGCTCGAGCCGCACACCGCCGCGGAGCTCTCCATCGACGACATCGTGAAGATGGTCGACGAGCTCATCGAGGCGCACGGCGATTACCTGCCGGCGTATCACTGATCGATTGCCTGACCGCCCGCTCCGGCCTCCCGCCGGGGCGGGCGTTTTTTGCTTCAGGCATGAAAAAAGCCGCCCTTTGGGCGGCCCGGAATCCTTACTTGTGATATTTTCCGTTGCGCCCAATCTGGAACGCGCGGTAAATCTGCTCGCAGAGCATGACGCGCGCGAGCTGGTGCGGAAACGTCATCGGCGAAAACGAGAGGCGGAGCCGCGACGCGCTTTTGACCTCCGGCGCGAGGCCGAAGGAGCTGCCGATACAGAACGCGAGGCTGCTGACGCCGCGCACAGAGAGGTTGTCCACCTCGGCGGAGAGCTCCTCGGAGGAGAGCTGCCTGCCCTCGACGCAGAGTGAAATCAGCCAGTCCTTCCCGACGGCGGCGAGAATATGCTTCCCTTCCTCGCGCAGGGCCGCCTCGATCTGGGCGGCGGAGGGGGCTTCCGGGAGACGGGCCTCGGGAAGCTCGACGATCTGGAAACGGCAGAAGGCGGAGAGGCGTTTTTCGTACTCCGCGCAGGCGTCGCGCCAGTATTTTTCCTTGAGCTTACCGACACAGACGAGACGGACGGTCATCATCAGAACACCATCACCCTTCCGGCATCGTTGAAACGGGGCGCGACGGCAAGCTGATAGTCGATATTCTCCTTCATGCCGGCCATGGTAAGGCTGCACAGGGAGGTCTGGTACGCGAGCTCGGGCGTATTGTTCTCCTGGCTCAGATGGGCAAGCCAGAAGCGCGTCGTACCGGTCTGCACAAAACGACAGAGCTCCTCCGCGCACGAAACGTTGCTCAGGTGCCCCATCCCGGAGAGGATGCGCTGCTTGAGCGCGTATGGGTACGGACCGTTGCGCAGCATCCCGATATCGTGGTTGGACTCAAGGACGATGAGATCGGAGCCGGTTATGGAATCGCGCACCTCGGCCGTCATGTAGCCGAGATCGGTCGCGACGGAAACGCCGCGGCCGTCCGCCGTCATCAGGCGGTAGCCGTACCCCTCGGCACAGTCGTGCGGAATCGGAAACGGCTTAACATACATACCAGCACACTCCATCCCCTCGAGGGAAAGGGCGTATGCCGGGAATTTTCCGTTGAGAATGCCCATGTCCTGCAAAGCGGTCATGGTGCCCGTCGAGCCGTAGACGGGAATCTTGTGGCGGGACGCAAAGACGCGCAGGCCGCTGACGTGGTCGCTGTGCTCATGCGTGACGAAAATCCCCTCGATCGCGCCGACGGGGATCTCGCAGCGCCCTAGCGCCTCCGTGATCTGCTTCGCATTTTTTCCGGCGTCAATCAGAACGCCGTGTTCGGCAGAGCCGACGTAATAGCAGTTGCCGCTGCTTCCGCTGAACAGGGGACAAAATCGCGCCATGGCAAAGCAGGATCCTTTCCTTCCGATATCGTTCAGATTGCGCGGGGAACCGCCGTCTCGCGGACAGGGACGCGCCTGATGTCTGCACCCAGGTTTTTCAGCTTCTCCACCACATCCTCGTAGCCGCGCTCGATGTGGTGTACCTCCTCGATCTGCGTCGTGCCGCGCGCGGCGAGGGCCGCGATGAGCATGGCGGCGCCCGCGCGCAGGTCGGTCGCCTTCACTGGGGCGGCGTTGAGATGGTCGACGCCCTCCACGACGGCGATGCGTCCGTCCACGGAGATCTGCGCGCCCATGCGCTTGAGCTCCTCGACGTAGCGGAAGCGGTTGTCCCAGACGCTCTCGTTGACGATGCTTGTCCCGTCCGCCATGGAGAGCAGCGCCGTGATCTGCGGCTGCATATCTGTCGGAAAGCCGGGATGCGGGAGCGTCTTGATGTTGCATTTGTTGAGCTTGCCTGTGCGCGTCACGCGCACGGCGTCGTCGTATTCCTCGACGGTGACGCCCATCTCCTCAAGCTTTGCGGAAATGGACTCGAGATGCTTCGGAATTACGTTCTTGACAAGGACGTCGCCGGACGTGGCGGCTGCGGCGACCATGTAGGTGCCGGCTTCAATCTGATCCGGGATAATGGAATAGGTCGTGCCGTGGAGGCTGTCACAGCCGTAAATCTTGATGACGTCTGTACCTGCCCCGCGGATGTCGGCTCCCATGGAGTTGAGGAAGTTCGCAAGGTCGACGATGTGCGGCTCCTTCGCCGCATTTTCAATGACCGTCGTGCCCTTCGCACGGACGGCGGCGAGCATGATGTTCATCGTCGCGCCGACGGAGACGACGTCGAGGTAGACGCTGCTGCCGACGAGCTCGTCAGCGCGCACGTCAACCATACCGCCGTCGACGCTGTACTTCGCGCCGAGAGCCGCGAAGCCCTTGAGATGCTGGTCAATCGGGCGGACGCCGAAATTGCAGCCGCCCGGCATCGTCACAAGCGCATGACGATGCCGCCCGAGCAGCGCGCCGAGCAGATAATATGACCCGCGGATATGGCGGGAAAGCTCATACGGAGCCTCGCAGGTGTAAATTGTGGAAGCGTCGATTTCAATTGCGGAACGATCGATGCGCCGCACCTGGGCGCCCATGTCCTGCAGAATGTGGATGATGGAGGAAACGTCGGTGATGTTCGGGATATTATCAATACGGCAGACGCCGTCAGAAAGAATTGCAGCCGGAATTATCACAAGGGCGGCATTTTTTGCCCCGCTGATCGAAACCTCGCCGGTCAGGCGGTTGCCACCTTTAATCTCATACTTATCCAATGCGGCACGCTCCATTCAAGTTATTCATGGGTTATCATGCGTACGGAAGATAGAAATATTTATGTCAAATTGATGAAGAAAAAAAGACCGGAACACGGCTCTTTCTCTTCCCGCTCACGCGCCGGGGCTCGCAACCGGCCCCCTCCGTTATAGAGAAACCGTATACGCTGAGCGGTTTTTCAGAAACTCATTGGAACATAAGGTTTTATGTGACTTCGCACAAACAACACCTTATTCTTTTAGATGATAATACACCGGCAGGAAAAAGTCAACCGAACGCCGGAATAATTTCAAAAAAAGCGAAAATACGGCGCTTTCCCTAAAGAGAAAGCGCCGCGGAAGAAAAATTGGATTCAACTGACATAGGGCAGCGGATCGACCCGCGTTCCGTTAACATAAATCTCGAAATGGCAGTGAGCTCCGGTGGAATTTCCGGTACTTCCGACGAGGGCGATCGTCTCCCCCTGCTCCACCTTCTGGCCAACCGACACAAGCAGCTCGCTGCAATGCGCATAGAGCGTCTGCATTCCGTTTGCATGATCGATGATGACGCGGTAGCCGTAGCTTCCCGAGTAGCCCGCGGCCGTCACGGTACCGTTATCGGAAGCGACAATCGGCTTGCCGTAGGCACTGCTTCCGGAAATATCAAGGCCGGAATGAAATGCTCCCCAGCGGTACTCGAAATAGGTGGTGATATAGTGCAGGGACGGGCAAGGCCAGATGAACGTGCCCGTGCCGATTCCGGAATTCTTCGGTCTCTCCTGCGTGCCGGTGACGACGACGCGGTCGACGGCCGGGGTGATCACCGTCGTCGAAACGTTCTCGCGCGAAACCTCAACGCCGTTGAGGTAGGTGACGCGGTCGACGCACTCCTGCACGCCCTCGCTGCCCTCGACGAGCACCTTACTGTAGTCGGTGTACTGCGAGTCGTCCGTCTGCGTGACCGTCCTGTAGGGAAGCGACTCCGTGTACGTCTCCGTCTTGATGATCTGCACCTCAAGCCTTGAGACGGCGGTCTGCAGCGTCAGAACGTCGCCGACATGAATAAGGCCGTCCGCAACGCCGGAATTAAGCGTTTCAAGCTCCTCGAGCGACATATTGTTCTTCGCCGCGATGTCGACGGCGGTGTCGCCCTCCTGCACCACATAGGTGACAGCCTTCTGAGAGGTCTGTGTGAGCTCGGCCTCCATTTCTCCGGCGGTGATGAGCGTCGACGTCGGGAAGAGGCCCGTCACGCTCTCAACCGTCTGCGCGAAGACGGCAGTCGCGTCCTCGTCGTCGCCTTTCGCCTCGTCGAGAATGCCTTCAAGAATATGATTCAAATCGGCGCTGCTCTTCACGGCGCCGACAAGCTCTCCGTTGATATATAGGCCGGTGGCCTCCTCGATGATCCCGTCGGATTGCTCGATAATCTTGTTGCAAACCGTGTCCGCCACCGTGCAGTCAGTCAGATTTACCGCCGTAAGCGTATAGGAAGGCGTCATCGAAACGTTTTCACTCTGCGAGGAGGCGTCATGAATCATGCGCTGGCTGACCATCTCGGTCGCCTGCTCGAACACCTTCTCGTTTTCAATCACACCGATGGATTCGCCGTTATACGTCAGGTTGAGGCCGAATTCCAGCCCCGTCCAATATCGGACCGTCCCGACAAGAAGACAGACAGCCGCCACGGGAGCGGCAATATTAAGCGCCGTGCACCAGATACGGCGGTGGCGCAGGACGCCGCGCCCCGCCACGCGGAACGATTCGCGCACCGCCGAAAGCGCGCCCTCCTTTCGCGCACGGCGGAGACGCTTTCCCGCAATGGAAAAGCCTTCGCGCACGGAGGAGAACTCCTTCCCCACGCGATGGAGCCAGCGTGCGCCGGTCGCCTGCCAGACGCGCCCGAAAAAGCGCGCCGCCGGGCGGAAAAAGCGGGACGCTCTGCGCCTAAGACGCTTGAGAATGCGCATCGACTGGATTCCGACCAGATACAGCGTGCGGGACAGCCGAAGCAGCCTGCCGCCGGATTTCTTTTGAAGCAATCGTTTTCTCTCCCTTCTCCCCGGCAAAAATGTGTCTGCCGCGGATAAGAAGTTACAGTATTGTAACCACTGTCTTTTATGATAATACAAAGATTACAAACTTGCAACCCTTTTCAGAAAGAATTCACATTTTTCGCCTTGGAACACAGCCGCGCTGCCATCTCCGGGAAATCCGGTTTTATTCTTTTTCGGACGAATTTGCTGAGAAAATTAAAAAAGGGGGTTGACAGGAAGAAAAAAATATGATACCTTTAGCGCGTGGTTAGTTAATGCTAACTTACAGAGCGGCAAATGCCGCAATATTATTTCATTATTGGTTAGTTGTTTCTAACTTAAAGAGGAAGGGATGTCGTTGCAGCCGATTCCATTCGAGGAGGTCCTCGTTTCGCACGCCGCGCCGGTGCTGGCAGGACTCAAGCCGTCGGCGCTGCTTTCGTTTTCCAGAAAGCAGTACCCCACCCTTCCCGGACTCGTGAGAAGGTATGCCCGTCTGCTCGGCGGGAAAGGGATTGCGCTCGAGATTGTA
>CASFAA010000275.1 GCA_949292505.1 uncultured Oscillospiraceae bacterium | reverse complement strand
GTGGCGCACCGGGACGTCCGCCGCCTCCGCCGTGTGGTTCTCGACCGAGGCGCGCACGGTGAAGGCGGCCTCCGCCGCGTTCGCGCCGTCGCAGGAGAAGAACACGCCGTGGTGCGCAAAGCACACCTGCGGCATCGTCTCCACCGTCACCTTGCGGTAAATACCGCAGCCGGTGAACCACCGCGAGTCGGCGAGGTCCTCGCGCTCCACGCGCACGGAGAGGACGTTTTCCTCCTCCTCCTCAAAGCTCGCGAAATCCGTAACATCGAAACTGATCTCAGAATAGCCGTACGGACGGCTGCCGAGATAGTAGCTGTTGAACCAGAAGCGGGCGTTTTTGTATACGCCGTCAAGCACAATCCGCACGCGTCTGCCCGCCTCCCGCGGAGGAAGCGTGAAATGTCTGCGGTACCACGCGACGCCGCCCGGCAGGTAGCCGGTGCCGCTCGAGCAGGCGCGGTCAAACGGCAGCGTGACAGACCAGTCGTGCGGAAGGGTCACGGTCTGCCAAGCGGAATCGTCGAAATCCTTCTGAAACGCGGAAGGGGCGTCGCCGAGAGAAAAGCGCCAGTTCCGGTTGATCGTCTTTGCCGACATGAAATATCACTCCTCGGTAGGTTCCAACCTGTACACCGCCCGGGCTGTGCAGGTTTCCTACCGTATATTGTAACGGCTGCTGTGCTTTTGTGCAAGACTGCAAAAATTATTTTTTGCGGCAAAAAGGATCAACCCGAGGGGAGAGGAACAACCGGCGCGCCATTTCCGGGCTCAAAAACCGCAGGCCGTGTGCGGCAGGGGCGGGGAACGCCTCAAGAAGCTCGCGGCGCTTTACGGGCAGATGACGGACGTGCTCGTCCGGGTGCTGCCGGACAGCGTGGTGCAGTCCACGCAGAACGGCTTTCTCGTGACGGCGCGGACGCGGGACGAGCGCTGGTGAGCGTCACGAGCCCCGTTCGAGAAGGGCGGCGAGGAAGGCGAGGGCCAGCCCCTGCCCCCAGCCCTGAAGCCAGCGGCGGCTGATCTGCCGGTAACCCTCGCGGTCGCGCATGACGGCCGTCCCGGCGGAGACGTTGAGGACGCGTCCGTCCGAAGTGATGTTTTCGAGAATCGCGGGAACGGCGCGGTTCACATATTTGTAGTGCAGCGGATTCCCGTTCACGGCCATCGCGGCGGCGATGCCGCACGAGGCGCTGACCTCCTCGTACGAGTCCGGGTCGTCGAGAATGGTGCGCCACAGGCCGTTTTCCGTCTGGACGAGCTTCAGAGCGGAGAGCTGCTCGCTCAGGCTCCCGGCGACGTCCATGTACTTCGGATAGAGGTAGCACTCCGGCAGCCGGACGCCGACCTGCGACATCGTGTACGCCGCCCAGGCGTTCGCCCGGCCCCAGTAAAAGCCGGACATATGGCTCTGGCTGCGGTTGTCGTAGCCGTGGTAGAAAAGGCCGGAGGACGCGTCCTGGAGATACCGGATGTGGCCGTCGTACTGAAGAAGCGCGTCCTCCACCAGCGCCTCGTCGGAGAACAAAACGCCCGCGCGCAGGAGGAAGAACGCCGCCATGAACAGCGTGTCCGCCCAGCACTGCTCCGGGAAATCGTCCTTTGCGGAGACCGTGTGCTGCAGAATCCCCTCGCCGAAGCGCGGCGCGTCGTGCACGAGATAGCGCAGCAGCCGCTCCGCCGCCTCGCGGTATTTTGCCTCGCCCGTGCGCGCAAAGAGCGTCAGGCAGCAATGCCCCATCGAGCAGGTGTTGACGGTCACGGGCGGGAGGCCGAGGCTCATCAGCTCGTCGACGCGCTCCTGCACGAGGCTGAGATACCTGTCGTTCCCCGAGGCCTGCGCCGCCTCGCAGATCCCGTAATACGCGACGCCGCACGGCCAATCCCATGTGAGATCCATGTGCATGGTGCGCTCCGCGGCGGCGTCCATCGCCGCCAGAACCTTTTCCCTGTCAAACTGCAGCCCTGCCATTTTACGTTTCTCTCCTTTTGTCTCTTGCAATTTTCGGATGCGCGAATTACACTCATAGTATCGCACAAAATCCCGGAAATTTCATCCACATTTCTCTCCAAAGCGCCGCTTTTTCATCCGCCGCGCTTTGGGAAGGGCAAAAGGAGAGGAGAAATTCATGCTGCTCGAATCCATTCCCGTCATCCGCCGGCGCGGCTGCTACCGCCGGACGCTCGAGGCGCTGCGGCGCGGGAGCATCACCATCGGCTGCATCGGCGGCTCCATCACGGAGGCGCGCGTGCGCTGGAACTGGCCGGAGCTGCTGGCCGCGCGCCTGCACGAGGCCTTCCCCGGCATCCGCATCGTGCTCGAGAACGTCGCCATCGGCGCGACGGCGAGCAATTCCGGCGTGTTCCGCGCCGACCGCGACCTCATCGGCCGCGGCTGCGACCTGATTTTCGTCGAGTACGCCGTCAACGACCAGACAATCCCGACCGCCGTCCGGCGCAAGACGCGCGAGGGCCTCACGCGTAAGCTGCTCGCCCGCACAGAAGCGGACGTCGCCTTCGTCTACACGAATATGCCGGACTGGTATGAGGACATCGCCGCCGGGCGCGTCCCGGCGAGCGTCGCGGAGTTCGAGGAGATCGCGGAGCGGTACGCCGCCGACTCGATCTGGGTCGGCCTGCACGCGCTGCGCACCGTCGAGAGCGGATCGGCGGGGCTCGAGTTCGTCTTCCCGGACGGGCTGCACCCGCAGACGTACGGCAGCAGCCTTTACGCCGCGAAAATCCTCGACTGGCTGACCGCTCTCTCGGAGGACGGCGCGCCGCAGCGCCCGCTGCCCACTCCGATCGACCCGGAAAACTGGGAAAACGCGGCGCTGCTCGACCCTCTCTCGCTCAGCCCCGGCGAGCAGTGGCGCTTCTGCCGCTCGCACACCATGCCGTGGGCGGACCTGATGCTCGTGACGACGTGCCTCGGCGCAAAGCTGCAAATCCCGTTTACCGGCACGGGGCTGAGCCTTGTGCTCGACTTCGGCCAGACGTCGGCGGACTTTTGCTACCGCGTCGACGGCGGCGATCCCATCCCCGCACGGCTCGACTATCCCGACTGGTGCGGCGATTCCGGCTGGGTGCGGGCGATGGAGCTCGGCTACCCGCTGGAGCGCGGCGACCATGTGATCGAGCTCGAGGTCGTGCGGCCTGCGCAGATGCGCGCCGGAAGCCGGTTCGACATCATGCTCCTCGGCGTCATCCCGTGACGAAAAAAGCTCCCGAGCCTCGGCTCGGGAGCTTTTTTCACGCCGCCACGGGGAAAACGGAGAACAGCAGGATGCCCGCCGCTCCCGCGCCGCACATGACCCAGATGGGGTTGACCTTGAAGCGGCGCAGCACGAAGAAGGCCGCGGCGAAAATGACGACGGGGATAACCTGCACCGTCGAGAGATCCTGCGGCAGCTCCTTCTGCCCGAAGAAGGCCATCAGGAGCAGCGAGAGGCCCGCCGACGCAATCGTCGCGACGACCGCCGGGCGCAGGCCGGAGAGCACGCCCTGCACCATCGTCAGATTCTTGAAGCGGTAGTAGACGTACGCGAGCGTCATCACGATGATGCACGACGGCACCACGCAGCCGATCGTCGCGACAAGCGCGCCGGGAAGCCCGGCGACCTGAATGCCGACGAAGGTGGCGGAGTTGATGGCGATAGGGCCCGGCGTCATCTCCGCGATGGTCATGATGTCGGCGAACTGCGTCATCGTGAGCCAGGGGTGGAGCTCGACCACCTGGTGCTCAATGAGGGGCATGGCCGCATACCCGCCGCCGATGCTGAACAGGCCGATCTGGAAGAAGCTCCAGAGAAGCTCGAGGTAAATCATGCCTTCTCCCCCTTCCCCTGCTTCTTTCCGCGAAGGAAGGAGTCGACGGCGCCCACGACGCCGCAGACGAGAATGATGAGGATGATGTTCACATTGAGGAAGCGCACCGCGACGAACGACGCGAGCATCACGACGACGGGCAGGATGCGGTGAAGCTTGAAAACCGCCTTCCCCATCGTGTAGACGACGTCGCAGATGACGGCAGCGACGCCCGCGAGCATCCCGGCCATCGCCATGCTGACGATCGCGTTGTCGCGGAAGGCCGCGTAAAAGAGCGAAATCACCGAGATGATGACGAGCGGCGGCAGGATGGTGCCGCACACCGTCAGCAGCGCGCCGGGGACGCCCGCCACGCGGTAGCCGACGAGAATCGAGGCGTTGACCGCGATGGCTCCCGGCGAGGACTGCGCGATCGCCGTGAAGTCGAGCATCTCCTGCTCGTCGATCCAGCCGAGCTTCTCGACGAACTTCTTGCGCATCAGCGGGATGATCACGAAGCCGCCGCCGAACGTGAACGCGCTGAGCTGAAGCGTCGCAAGAAAGAGCGTCAGGTATTTCTTCCTGTTTGGTGCCATGTACTCTCCTCCGTTTCTTTTCTGCTTCCTATTATAAGCCTTGCTTTTTAATTAGTAAAATAATATTATTAAATCAAAACTATAAGGAAATCGTTATATCAGGAGGGGGACACGTTGACAATCCGCCATATGAGGATCTTTCTCGCCGTCTGCCATGAGGGCTGCAGCATGACGAAGGCGGCGGCAAACCTGCACATGACGCAGCCGGCGGTGAGCCTTGCCGTCCGCGAGCTTGAGGACTACTACGGGACGCCTCTCTTTGACCGGCTCGGCAGGAGCCTCGTTCTGACGCAGGCGGGGCGACGGCTGCACGGCTACGCGGCGCACATCGCGTCTCTGTTCGAGGAGAGCGACCGCGCGGTGCGCGACTGGGAGCACTTCGGGCTGCTGCGCGTCGGAGCGAGCTTTACCATCGGCTCGCGGTTTCTGCCGGACGACGTGAAAACGTTCCTCGAGCTGCATCCGGACGTGAAGCTCCGCGTCTCGGTGATGCCCTCGAAGTACCTCGAACGCGCCCTGCTCGACGACTCGCTCGACGTCGCGCTGATGGAGGGCGTCGCGCACTCCCCCGTTCTCACGTCGCGCGAGTACAGGACGGACCGCCTCGCCGTCGTCTGCGCGCCGGACGGGCCGTACCGCAGCGGGGAAACAATCTCGCTCTCGGAATTCAGCCGCCAGAATTTTCTGCTGCGCGATCCCGGCAGCGGCACGCGCGAGGAATTCGACCGCGTGATGGAGGCGGCGGGCGTCTCCGTCACGCCCGTGTGGGAATCGATGAGCACGCAGGCGCTCCTGCACGCCGCGATGCGCGGCCTCGGCGTCGCCGTGCTGCCGCTGCGGATGGCGGAGGAGGCGATCGCGAGCGGGCGCGCCGTCTCCGTGAACGTGGAGGGGCTCTCGTTTTCCCGGCGCTTCCGCATGGTCTGGCACCGCGACAAGTATCTCACGCCGCTTGCCCTCGCCTTCCTCGAGCACTGCCGCGCCCGGGCGAAGGAATCG
>CASFAA010000274.1 GCA_949292505.1 uncultured Oscillospiraceae bacterium | reverse complement strand
TGCTTGGCCTTTCGTGACGGCTGCATTTCAGTATAATTTTCGGCGTGTTCACGCGGCGTTCACTGAAACGCGGTAAAAAATTGGTTTTCACTGTCCGGACTGGAGGGATTCCCGTGAAAAAAAGACTTCTCGCGCTCGTCATGAGCTTTGCGCTGCTGTTCTGCTGGGGGACGCAGGCCGCCTTCGCAGCGGAGCCGGCCGCCGCCTGCTGTACCGTGGCGTCTTGTGACCCGGCGGACTACGAAAACGGCGAGGTGCTCGTCCTTTACCGCGACGGAACGTGCGCCGTTGAGACGTACGGGGAGGAGGAGCTTTCCGCGGCGCTCGAAGCGTTCGCCGCGCGGGACGACATTCTGTTGGTGCAGCCGAACTATTCGTATGAGAACGACGCGATCTCTGTCAACGATACCTACGCCGGTTTGCAGTGGGCGCTGTCAAACGACGGCAGCTTCACGCTCTCTGCGTCCGGCATCCCATACACCGCCTCGCCCGAGCTCTCCGCCTCCGGCGTCGGGAGCTTCGCACTTTCCGCGGCCGGAGCATCGTCCTCCGCCGTGGCGGGCATCGACGTCGGCGCAGAGGAGGCGTGGAGCCTGTTCGGCGAGGGGAAGCGCGACGTCGTGATCGCGCTCATCGACACGGGAGCCGACGTCAGTCACGCGGATCTCTCCGGCTCTCTTTGGGTGAATGCGGACGAGATCCCCGGCAACGGAATCGACGACGACGGCAACGGCTACATCGACGACGTCAACGGCTGGAACTTCTACCACGGCAGCAGCGTCCTGTACACCGGGACGGAGGATAACCACGGCACCCACGGCCTCGGCGCCATCGCCGCCTCGGCGAACAACGGCGTCGGCGTGGCGGGTCTCGTCCGCGGCAGCCATATCAAGGTGATGGTGCTCAAGGTGCTCGGCGGCGAGAAGGGGACGGGAGCCACGTCCTCCGTCATTGAGGCCATTCGCTACGCGCAGGCGAACGGCGCGTCGATCTGCAACCTGAGCTTCGGCGGCTCGCAGCACGACCCCGCGCTTTATGCCGCGATGGCCGCCTCGCCGATGCTGTTTGTCGCCGCCGCCGGCAACGAGGGGACGAACAATGACGTGCTGCCGTCTTATCCGGCGAGCTATAACCTGACGAACCTCATTTCCGTTGCGAACCTCAGCTTTGACGGCACGCTCCACGCGACCTCCAACACCGGCCCCGTCTCGGTGGATCTTGCCGCCCCCGGGACGTACATCCTCAGCACGATCACCGGCTCGCGGTACGCGTACATGACGGGCACGTCCATGGCCGCCCCGATGGTGACGGCCGCCGCCGCGATGGTTTACTCCTATTTTGACGCTGCCTCGCTCTCTGCGGTGCGCCAGATTCTTCTCTCCACCGCCGAGCCGCTTGACAGCCTCAAGGGGCTGACGGCCACCGGCGGGATGCTCGACCTCGCCGCGGCGCTGCGGGAGGGCGGCGCGCTCGCGGGCTCCTCCGGCAGCAGCGCGCCGCAGCTGACGGTGCAGCCGGTCACGTCCGGCGGCGTCTCCTATGTGAAGGTGCAGGCCTCTGACCCGAACGGCGATCTCGTCCGCGTCGCGTACAGCGCAGGGACGCTCTCGCTGACCGAGTTCCGCGACGCGTCCGCCGGGACGGCCGTCACCCTCGCCGCCGACGGGACGGCGCTGATCCCCTGGCCAGGCGCGGGAGCGTACTCCTTCTGCGTGCTGGACGCGGCGGGCAACGCCACGGTCGTCTATGTCAAGCTGTAATGCCGGAATAACAGGGATGAAAAAAAGGGAGAGCGCCGCGCGGCGTTCTCCCTTTCTTCATTGTGTCATGCACCTTTTGAGGTATCACAGCTTGACATAGACGATCGCGGCGTTGCCCGCCGCGTCCATGGCGCAGAAGGAGTACGTCCCCGCGCTGGGCCAGGGGATCAGCGCCGTCCCGTCGGCGGCGAGG
>CASFAA010000273.1 GCA_949292505.1 uncultured Oscillospiraceae bacterium | reverse complement strand
AACAGCAACAGCAGGCTGACGGCAAACCACAGCACAGCATATAAAATTTCCTGCATCGCAACGCCCTCCTTGCGCAAATCAGACTCCAAAAAAATCAGGCGGCCTGCGCGCTTTCCGTGTGCGGAGAAAGCACGCCGCCGCCCTTGTATCATACCGCCCGCGCGGGGCATTTGTCAAGCGCCGCCGCGCCGTTTTGGCGCGGGGGAAAATCAGAGCGCTCCGCTCACTGGAGCGCCATGCTTTAAACCTCCCTCAGCACGAGGGAGGTGTCGCCGCAGGCGACGGAGGGAGGGACTCTGCCCTCCTACCGCGCAGAAAAATCAGAAGAATTCGGCTCACGATTTGCCGTTCTTAGCCCCCTTTGGTGGAAGGTCCGGGGTGGTTGCGCCGCCGCCACTGCGGCGGAGCACACCCCCGGACTTCCACCAAGGGAGGTTGAAAGAACGGCGCTTACGGAAGCTGCCGTGACGGCGTTCCACAGTACCGCACCGAGCCGCTGAAACGTCAATTTCCGGTGCCATGCACCGCAAATTGATGTTTCAGACGCAGCGCCTGGCCGCGCCAGGCGCTGCCGTTCCCCTCAGCAGAATCACCTTCCCCCGGGGAGCGGGGCTTTTCTCCGCGCTGCGGCGCGCCGCGCGCTCGCGCAGCACCTTCTCCCGATGCAGGACAAACAGCGCGCACGTCAGGACGACGAGCGCCAGGATGGCTTCCAAAGCCACAAAGAGCGCGCCCGCCTCGCCTGCCGCAAGACCGGCCAGCCCCATCGCCGCACTGAGCGCGCAGAGCTTCGCGCCGTCCCCCCACGCGGGACGATACCGGAAAAAGAGCGCCGCAGCCGCGGCCAACGTCAGCACGCCGAGAATCATCATGTTCCGTTCCTCCAAGCGCTCCGCAGAGCAAGCATTTGTTCGACAAAATCAGACCGTTTGTTCGTCTGTGTTCTTATCTTAGCACAAATGTTCTTGTTTTGCAAGCACTTTTTCGAACAGAGATCGAACATTTTTTGAGGGGATGGGAGAATGACCTTTTTTTCCCCAAGGAGCAAAGCGCGAAAAGGACACCTTCCCCGCACGGGGAAGGTGTCCTTTTCGCACTTGTTCAGAGGCGATTCGCTGCTTTTTGGGTGCAGCTTATCCGAGAATGTACACGTTCATGTTGCGCACGCCGATTTGATAGCACTCGGAAAGGGTATCATAGTACAGATCGGCGATGATGGTGTTGCGCATACAGGCGCCGCCGGTGTCGGAGGCGACGGCGTAGCCGTAGACGACCTTGCCGTCCGGCGAGCAGATATAGAGCTTCGTCCCATACGGGATGACGTTCGGGTTGACCGCGACGCGGCCGAACGCGGCCGGCGCGCCCGTGGCGGTGATGCCGCCGCCCGTGTAGGCGGAGCACTTGCCGGTGAGGAGCTTCGTGTAGACGACCTCGTTGCCGTTCGCGTCGTAGACGGTGCCGTCGCTCTCAATCGTGGCCCAGCCGTTCGGATTCTTCGTGCCCTCGCGGACCACCTGGTTCACGGGCTCGGAAAGCACCTTGCTCTCGAGGATGACGCTCTCGGCGACCACGCCGTCGACGAGCTTATTGCGGCGGGTGACGGTCTGCAGGCCGTCCTTGCCCTGCACGTCCACCTTGCGGACGCCGCGGGGGAGGGAGGAGTCCTTCGTCACGGTCTCCGTGAACGCGATGGTCTCGTCCGCCGTGACCTCCTCGTACGTCACGCGCTGCACCTTCACCTGCATCCCCTCGGTGATCTTCGTCTCGAGGGCAGGGGTGACGATGTCGTCCTCGCCGAGGGTAATCTCCTGCGCCGCGAGGAGGCTTTCGACCGTCTCGCCGTCGAACACGACGAGCTTCTTCGTCTTGCCGTCAGCCGTCAGCGTGACCTCATGGCGGCGCTGAATATCCATCACCGTGTCGGAGGTGACCTTCGCGGAGGCGGAAACGCTCAGGATATCGTTCGCGTCCGCCGTGACGCCGCACTGCTTCATCGCGTCGGCGATCGTCTGGCCCTCGTAGACGACGGCGGTCTTTGCCATGTTGTCGGCGATGACGACGACCTCATGCGCGCTCGTCAGGTAGATGGACACCGCGCCCGTCTCCTGATTCGTGGAGAAGGAGACGATGTCGCCCTCGCCGACGTTCAGGCCCATCGAGAGCAGCTGCTTCTGCGCGTCCTGCACGGTCGCGAGGGAGGTCAGCAGCGTACCGCTGTACAGCTCGTCATTGTAATACACGGTCGCTCTGCGGGAGTCAGCCATGACGGTCGTCACGCAGCTGACGGTGATGACGAGCATCACGGCCAGCGCCGTCGCCTTCTTCATCGGGGATCTGCCCCAAACCTTGCTGAGAATCCGCAGAATCGCGTTCTGATTGTTTTTCGTATTCATTGCTTCACCTTTCTTGCCGCGGCGGTTCATATTCGCTCCGAAAACCGGGGCCACCGCCGCCGCGCCCAATCCGGGAGCTGCGCTGATGTGGCTATTATATGCGCCGGTTACAAATCTGTCAAAATTTTGACGGGGCTGGTTTTTGACCATTATGCCGAAGCTGATTTTCATTTTATTTCTTTTAAGGAATCATTTCGCCCGGATTCGGCGTTTTCTGTCCGGAAAAAAACCGGCGGATCTGTGCAGATTGCAAGAACTTAAATGTTACAGCGCCGTAACCATTGTAACAAACCTGTTTCAACTGGCGCAATTTCTCTTTGGAAGATCCCCGCAGACCGCTCTGCGCCTGGTTTTTTTGGGAATTCGGCATACCCGTCCGGCTGCAGAAAGGCGCAGAATTTTTCCTATATAAATAGGAAGCGCCGCGCTTTACAATTCAGGACGTGCGTGATAAGATAAACGCAGAGAAAACAAGGAGGTAAACAGCCATGTACAATGTGCGCGAAGTGACAAAGGATCTCTACTGGGTCGGCGCGAACGACCATCGGCTTTCCCTTTTTGAGAATATTCATCCGATTCCCCGCGGCGTCTCCTACAACGCCTATCTTTTGACGGACGAGCAGACGGCTCTCCTCGACACGGTGGACTGGTCTGCCTGCCGCCAGATGCTGGAGAACATGGAGCACGTCCTCGCCGGGCGTCCGCTTGACTGGCTCGTCATCCATCACATGGAGCCGGATCACGGCGCGTCGATTCAGGAGGTACTGCTGCGCTATCCGGGCGTGAAGGTGGCGGCGTCCGCGAAGGCGTTTGAGATGATGCGCCAGTTCGGCTTCTCGACGGACGGGCACGAGTGCGTCTGCCTCAAGGAGGGCTCGACGCTGTCCCTCGGGACGCACGAACTGACGTTCCTTGCCGCGCCGATGGTGCACTGGCCGGAGGTGCTCGTCTCGCTCGACACGGCGAACGGCGCGCTGTTCTCGGCGGATGCGTTCGGGTCCTTCGGCGCGCTCGACGGCGCGCTCTTTGCGGACGAGGTCAACTTTGACCGCGACTGGATCGACGACGCGCGCCGCTACTATACGAATATCGTCGGCAAATACGGCCCGCAGGTGCAGGCGCTCCTCAAGAAGGCCGCCGGCCTGCTCGACAGGATCAAGTTCATCTGCCCGCTGCACGGTCCCGTGTGGAGAGAGAACCTCGCCTATTTCATCGACAAGCACGACAAGTGGAGCCGCTACGAGCCGGAGGAGAAGGGCGTGCTCATCGCCTACGCCTCGATGTACGGCAACACGGAGGAGGCCGCGCAGGCCATCGCGTCGAAGCTGTACGAGAAGGGCGTGAAGAACGTGGTCGTCCGCGACGTGTCGAACACGCACGTCTCGTATCTGATCGCCGACGCGTTCCGTCTGAGCCACATCGTCCTCGCGAGCGTGACGTACAACCTCGGAATCTATCCCGTGATGCACAATTTCCTCGCCGACATGAAGGCCCTCGCCCTGCAGAACCGCACCGTCGCCCTCGTCGAGAACGGCACCTGGGCGATCAAGTCCGGCGAGCTCATGGCGAAGGAGCTCGAGGGGATGAAGAATATGACCGTCCTCCCGGACAAGCTCACCATCAAGTCCGCCCTCCCCGCCGACCGCGAGGCCGAGCTCGACGCCTTCGCCGAGGCCATTGCCGCCTCCTGCCGCGCGTGAGGTCTGCGGTCAGCGTTTTTTGAAGGATACTGCATGAAAAAAACCACCAGCCGCGAGGCTGGTGGCTTGAGCTTGTTGAAAAAGGGCAGGCTGCATAAAATCGGAAGCTTTCGGCCTGGTGCAAATCGTCCGGAAAAATGCTGCCCTTGGGAGCGTTGCAGAATGAAAACCTGCAGCGCTCCCATTTTCGTTTTTCGGTGGAAGCCTGAGACCGGGAAAGCAGAGAAAAACGCGGAGTTTTCCACAAAAAAGGGCGCAAATCAACAGACCCTGGGGCGATCCCAGCGCC
>CASFAA010000272.1 GCA_949292505.1 uncultured Oscillospiraceae bacterium | reverse complement strand
TGGGATCGCCCCAGGGTCTGTTGATTTGCGCCCTTTTTTGTGGAAAACTCCGCGTTTTTCTCTGCTTTCCCGGTCTCAGGCTTCCACCGAAAAACGAAAATGGGAGCGCTGCAGGTTTTCATTCTGCAACGCTCCCTTTTTCGTATCCCTGCAGTTATCCTTTCTTGTAGCCGCACTTGGGGCAGACGCCGTTTTCATTCAGGGCGATACCGCACAGCGGGCACCGTTCAATCCGGTTTTGCGTGGTAAACTCGGCGGACGCTGCGTTGACGCCGCTGGTAAAGGTAAGCTTGGCAATATTCAACTTATCCTTGAGCAGCTCGTAAACGATTTTGATCATGCCTTCCACCGTCATGGTCTCCTTGGTTACCACCAGGCGGCAATCCGGGTAGGCGGTGGCGAGCTCCGTCTGAAAAGCAGGTCCCTTCATCTTGTTCTGAGGCGCGCCGTCGCGGATTCCCTGCTCCTCGTAGACCTTCAGGACAGCAGGCAGCAGGGGATCATCCTCCCGAAGAATCAGGGCGTGGTCAAAATTTTTCAGCACAGACCAGGCGGTTTTTTGAATCTCATTGCAGGGAAACACCATATTAACGCCGGGTTCGACGGTGTCCTCCACCTCAATGGTCAGGACGCCTGTGTGTCCGTGGAGATACTGAGCCTCTCCCTTGAACCCGTAAAACCGGTGGGCGTACTGTTCCAATGTATGCGGCGGAAACCCCATGCGACGGGCTCCTTTGTACAGCTTTATCTTATCAGCAGAATAGAATTATGTCTGTGATGAGATCACCTTGGGAACATTTATTCAAAAAAGCGGCGGTCGGAAAATCTCGACGATTTTCCGACCGCGCAGTTGACAGTGCACGATGCTTTCAAGCAGGCCTCCGGATTCATTTGCCTTTCGGGATGTGAGGAAAGGCGCCGTCCTGCGCGCCGGCCTCGCGGAGGCTAGGGTTTCTCTTCAGCGCCCCGGCGCTTCGCCGCGGCCTTCGGCAGCGCAATTTCCTTGACGCGGTCCATCAGCTTCTGGCTCAGGATGTCCTGCCCAAGCTGCCGCCAGCCCGTGCCGGGAGTCTCCTCCCCGCCGACGAGCGACAGCAGCATCTTCGCGCACTCCATCACGCCCGGGAACTCGTACAGCCGCACATACAGGCTGTCCGCCCCCGTCCGGATGATTTTGAACCGCCGCACGCACGGCGCTTCGAGGAGGCAGACGTCGAGCAGCAGCACGTCGCGGTCGTCCTCGTCGCGGCGGAAGGAGGCCCGCGCGGCCGCCGCGTACGGCTCGCCGTTTACCGCCGCCGTCCCGCGCGCGAACGTCCCGTCCGTGCCCGCCTCGAGCGTCACCGTTCCCGCGGAGGGCTCCCCCTCTCCGCCGAGGGCGAACGAGACGAAGAACCGCCCGTCCTCCTCGAAGAAGCGCAGCGCCGAGACGGGCGGCGCGAAGTTGTTCGTCAGCCCCGAGAGCACGAACGGCAGAAGGCTTCCCGTCTGCCTGCCGAGACGGTACCAGCCGTCCCCGGAGGAGCCCTGCGCGTCCTTTGCGGCACAAAAGCGGAGCGCGGCGGCGGGCAGCTCCCGCTTCGGCTCCGCCGGGGCGCGCAGCCGGGACACAATCCGCCGCAGCGG
>CASFAA010000271.1 GCA_949292505.1 uncultured Oscillospiraceae bacterium | reverse complement strand
TCGCAGACGGTGCGCGTCGATTTTCTGCCCGCTCTCAAGCCGGGCGATTATGTGATGGTCCACGCGGGCTTCGCGATCCAGAAGCTCACCGAGGAGCAGGCAAAGGAAAATCTCGCAGCCATCCGGGAGGCTCTCGATGCGCTTTGACCGTGAATTTAACCGCCCGCCGAACGTGGACGGCGTCATCAAAGCGCTTCGCGCCATCGTCCGCGGGACGGGTCCCATCCGCTTGATGGAAATCTGCGGCACGCACACGATGGCGATTGCGAAGTCCGGCCTGCGCGCCCTGCTGCCCGAGGGACTCGAGCTGCTCTCCGGGCCGGGCTGCCCCGTCTGCGTGACGCCCGCCGGGGCGATCGACGCGATTCTGCGCCTCTCGGAGGAGCCGGGCGTCCTGCTCGCAAGCTACGGCGATCTGCTGCGCGTCCCCGGCTCCGCGCGCGGCGACTCGCTGCTGCGCCGCCGGTCGCTTGGGGCGAAGGTGCGCACCGTCTACTCCCCCGTGGAGGCGCTCGCGATTGCGGAGGAGAATCCCTCGCTCGAGGTCGTCTTTCTCGGCGTCGGCTTCGAGACGACGGCCCCCGGCACGGCGGCGTGCCTGCTCGAGGCGCGGGAGCGCGGCCTTTCCAATTTCTCCGTCCTCAGCCTTCTGAAGCGGACGGAACCGGCGCTGCGCGCGCTGATCGCCGCGCCCGGCTTCGCGGTGAAGGGCTTCCTCTGCCCGGGACACGTCGCGGCCATCACCGGCGCGCGGGCGTTCGCCTTCCTGCCGGAGGAATACGGCCTGCCCGCCGTCGTGGCCGGCTTCGAGCCGGGGGATCTGCTCTTCGCCGTCTGGCGTCTTGCCTTTATGGTGCGGGACGCGGAGCCGGCGCTCGAGAACGAATACACGCGCGTCGTGGCAGACGAAGGGAACCGGCCCGCCCTCGCGGCGATGGAGGCGGTGTTCGAGCCGTCGTCCGCCGTATGGCGCGGACTTGGAGAGATCCCGGAGAGCGGCCTTACGCCGAAAGCGGAGTTTGCCGCCTGGGACGCTGAGAAGAAGTTCGGCTTCTTCCCCTCCCCCGCCGCCGAGACAGAGGGCTGCCGGTGTGGGGACGTAATCCGGGGAATGCTCCATCCGCAGGACTGCCCGCTGTTCGGCAGGCTCTGCACGCCGGCCGACCCGGTGGGGCCGTGCATGGTCTCGGGCGAGGGCGCGTGCGCGGCCGCGTACCGGTACCGCAATCTGTGAAGGAGGACTGACCATGGAGGAAACCATTACGCTCGACTACGGCAGCGGCGGCCTGCGCACGGCGGAGCTGATCGACCGGCTGCTCGTCCCCGCCTTTCAGAACGACGCGCTCGCCGCTCTCGGCGACGGCGCGGTGCTCGAGAACAGCGGCGCGCCGCTCGTCTTCTCGACGGACAGCTTCGTCGTGACGCCGTGGCGCTTTCCCGGCGGGGACATCGGCAAGCTCTGCGTCTGCGGCACCGTCAACGACGTCTGCATGGCGGGCGGCGCGCCGCGCTACCTGAGCCTGTCCCTCGTCATCGAGGAGGGCTTTCCGCTGCGCGATTTGGAGGAAATTGTCGCCTCCATCGCGCGGGAAGCGAAGCGCGCAGGCGTCTCCGTCGTGACGGGCGATACGAAGGTCGTCGAGCGCGGCAAAGGCGACGGGATCTACATCAACACGTCCGGCGTCGGCTTCCTGCGCGCGCCGGGTCTCTCGCGGGACGCCATCCGCCCCGGCGACGCCGTCCTGCTCAGCGGGAGCGCGGGCTGTCACGGGGCGGCGGTGCTCATGGCGCGCGGCGAGCTGCCGTGCGAGGGCGATCTGCTCTCCGACTGCCGCCCGCTGCACGAGCTGAGCGAGGCCGTCCTCGCGGCGGGCGGGGTGCGCATTCTGCGCGATCCGACGCGCGGCGG
>CASFAA010000270.1 GCA_949292505.1 uncultured Oscillospiraceae bacterium | reverse complement strand
ACCGGAATCTCGTCGAGCGGAGCGGGGCAGAGGAAGCTCTCGCCGCCCTCGTGGACGGAGCCGTCCCACAGACTCTTCCACCGGCTGCCCTCGGGCAGGTAGACGCGGCGCTCGCGCTGGTTCTCGTACAGCACCGGGCAGACGAGCACGTCCCCGCCGAGGAAGAACTCGTCCTCCACGTCCCACGCGGCCGCGTCGCCGGGGAAGTTGAAGAACAGCGGCCGGATCACGGGCGCGCCCGTCTCGTGCGTCTCGCGCATGACTGTCTCGAGGTAGGGGCGCAGCTTTTCCCGCAGGAACAGGTACTTTTTGCAGATCTCGTAGACCTCGTCGCCGTAGCTCCAGACCTCGTTCTCCGCGCCGGAGGGCGTCGAGCCGCCGCCGGACGCGCCGATCGGGGCCTTGTGCGGCTCGCGGTCGCCGTGCAGCCGCATGACGGGGCAGAACGCGCCGAACTCAAACCACCGCACCAGACATTCGTGGAAGGCAGGGTCGCGGATGTCGCCGCCGTGGAAGCCGCCGATGTCCGTCGTCCACCACGGGATGCCCGCGATGCCCATGTTCAGCCCCGCCGCGAACTGGTTGCGCAGCGAGAGGAAGCTCGAGTCGATGTCGCCGCTCCACACGAGCGCGCCGTACCGCTGGCTGCCCGCCCACGCGCACCGCGCGAGGCTCATGATCTCCTCCTCGCCCTCGGCTTTCAGGCCCTCGTACGCCATCTTCGCATACTCGCGCGGGTAGAGGTTGCCGATCTCGAGGTCGCTGCCGCGCCAGTAGCGGTACTGGCTGTAATCGTACCGCGTGAACTCCGGCTCCGCCTCGTCGAGCCAGAACACCCGGATGCCGTGCTTGTAGTAGTTCTCGCGCAGCTTGTGCCAGATATAAGCGCGCGTCTCCGGGTTCGTCAGGTCGGCAAAGCACGCGTTCCCGAGCTGCGTCATCCGGGTGCCGTGCTCATTGCGCGTGAGCAGGCCGCGCTCGCGCATTTCCTCGTAGTTTTCGCTCTTCGCCTCGACCGTCGGCCACACGGACACCATCAGCTCGATGCCCATCTCCTTGAGCTCCTTGACCATCGCGTCCGGGTCCGGCCAGTATTCCGGGTCAAACCGCCAGTCGCCCTGATGCGGCCAGTGGAAGTAATCGATCACGATGACGGAGATCGGCAGGCCGCGGCGCTTGTACTCGCGCGCAATCGAGAGCAGCTCCTCCTGCGTCTGGTAGCGCAGCTTGCACTGCCAGAAGCCCGTCCCGTACGCCGGCATGAGCGGCGCGCGCCCCGCAACAGCGGTGTACGCCTCGAGAATCTCGGCCGGCTCGTCCCCCGCCGTGATCCAGTAATCCATCTGGCGGGTCGACTCCGCCGTCCATTCCGTGAGGTTCTTGCCGAAAACCGCCCTGCCGACGGCGGGGTTGTTCCACAGCAGGCCGTAGCCGCGGTTCGAGAGCACGAACGGCACGCTCGCCTGCGAGTTGCGGTGGGCCAGCTCGAGGATGCAGCCCTTGAGGTCGAGCGTGTCCTGCTGGTACTGACCCATGCCGTACAGCTTTTCGCCGCGGTTCGCCTCAAAGCGCACCTCGAGGCGGTAGTTGTCCGTCCCCTGCAGGGGTGTGAAGGTGCGCGGGCAGATCTCGAGCGCACTGTTGAAGCCCTCGTCCTCCGCGCGGAAGCGGTTGCGGTCGTATTCCTCGAGCAGCGCTTCGCCCGTGTCGGCGCGCGAGAAGCGCAGCTTGCCGGACGGCGTCACGTCGCAGCGCAGCTTCCCGTTCACGATGGACGCGCGCGTCCCGTTGATGACAATCTCCGGCTCGATCGGGGCGGCGGGCAGCAGCGCGAAGTCCTCGTTCGCGAGCAGCGCGTTCCCCCGCGTCGCGCGGACGCGCAGGCTGTTCCTCCCCCACGGCTCGATGCAGAGCAGTTCCTCGTCGTACCGGCGCAGCAGCCGGCTTCCCTCTGTGTACAGCATGAATGATACTCCTCCTTATTCTTTTTGCCCGGCGCGCCGCGCAGCGACGACAAACCGCCCCTCGTCCGTGTGGTAGCTGCACGTCGAGAGGGTGACGATCGTGTCGCCGTACTGCGGCGTCACGCCGAAATCATAGAGCGACGCGGCGAGGCACTGCGAGACGAAGCTCTCGAAATCCTCCTGCGCGCTCAAATTGGTGTAGCGGTAATAGCGGAACACGCCCTCGTCGTCCACGTCGTACGCCTTCGACCGAAAGGCGGCGAAGATCTCGTACTCGGCGGACGCCTCATAGATCGTTTCCAGGACGAGCGTCCCGTGCTCCCGGCAGAAGTCCGCGTCCGCGTACCGGAGCAGCGGGGCGAACATCGTGCCGTTGTCCATGTTGTGGCCGTAGATGATGTACTGCTTCCCCTCGGGCGTCCACGACCCATCGAGGAAGGGGACGCCGCTCTGCGCCCACGAGCCGTCGAAGGCGCGGCGCAGGTAGTGCTCCGGGTCCTCCGGCGTGAACATGACGGGGTAGTCGACGCCCGTCCCCGGAATCTCGAGCCAGCCGAAGCAGTCGGGGTTCATGGCGGTCAGGGCGGCGAGGCCCGGCTCCGGCTCGTCCGCCGTCCCCGCAGTGCCGCTCTGCAGCGCGCTGCCGCCCGCGCTCTCCGCCGCCGGGGCGTCCTCGGCGCTCTGCACGGAGGAGGACGCGCCCGTCCCGCCCGAGACGGCGCTCGTCCCGTGCACGATGGCCGCGAGCTCGTCGAACGCCGCCTCCTCGCGCTCCCCGCGCAGCCAGATGGACAGCACCATCCCCGCCGAGACGCAGAACACCGCCGCAAACAATATCGTCAGCGCAATTCGTATTTTTTTGCCTTTCATCATACACCCCCCGAAGCCCAGCCTGGTTGGTAATATTGTAGCATGGGAGAGCGCGGGAAGCAAGCGGGAGAAAGGAGCGCAGCGCCCGGCGCCGGGGCGCTGCGCTCCTTCCTCCTCGCGTGCGCGCTCGTGTTCGCCATGCCGTGCGTGACGAGCGTTTGGGCGGGGGATAATGTAACGTATTGGGAAGGAAGCTGGGATGAAGCTACAAATACGGTTACATGGACAAGCAAAAGCAAAGCGAATGGCGAGTATACGGAAGTTAAAAGTACAGATGTTTCATGGGGCAATGAAAATACCGAAAGCTGGTACGTGGCGGAGGGCACTGTTGAAATTCCCTCCCGCGTCACCGTCTCCGGCGACGTGCGCCTGATTCTCGCGGACAATCGCAATCTCACCGTCAACGGCGGGATTCATGTCGCGCAGGGGAACAGCCTCACCATCTATGCGCAGTCAAAAGATAGTGACGGCCTGCCCACAACTGCCACCGGC
>CASFAA010000269.1 GCA_949292505.1 uncultured Oscillospiraceae bacterium | reverse complement strand
CGACCTTTTCCCCGTCCGGCTCCGCGTCGGCGCGGGGCGTTTCGTCGGGAAGGACGCGCTCGTCCTCCGCTGCCTCCTCCTCCGCGAGGGGGGCGGGCTCGCGGGAAATTTCTTTTACAGGCTCCGCCTTTGCGGCAGGCTGCTTTGCGGGCGCTTCGGGCTCCTCCCAGCGGAAGGGCTTTCCCTGCGCGGGCTTATCCTTCGCGGCGGGGCGCTTTTCAGACGCTTCGGGCTCCTCCTCCACGAAGACCGGCGGCGGCACGGCGCGGAACGACGGCTGCTCCGCCTTCTGCGGGCGGTTGACGCGCATGACGCCGTCGCCCGGATCGTCCTGCGCCTCCGGCACCGGGATGGCGTCCTCCTCGGGCTCCGGCTCCGCGGCGGAAACGTGCGCAGGCTCAGGCCTGGCAGGCTTTGCCTGCCGCTGCGGGGCGGCGGCGCGGGGCGCGGGGCTCTCCTGCGGGGGAACCGGCTCGTCCTCCTCAGGGACGGGCTCGCCGCCGGCCTTCTCCAGCACGCGGGCCGCGGCCTTCGCGTCGCGGGAATTCTTCTCGAGGCGCTGCGCCTCCTCCCGCTGGTAGAGCGAGAAGATGTCCTCCTCCTCGTCGAGGCCGGCCTGGCGCATCACCTTCGCGACGCGGGCGGCGCGCTCCTGCCGCATTTTCCTCATCTGCTCGTCCATGCCGTCGTCGGGCGTCTCGCCCTCGTCGTGGAACAGATAGCTGTAGGGGGACTCGCCGTCTCCCTTTGCGACGCTGTCGAAGGCCATGGTCTGCTCGTAATCGCGCTTATACTCCTCGCGCGTCTTGAGGCGCAGGCCGTAGTACGGCTCCTCCGGCTCTGGTTCCGGCTTTCTGCCGCGCTTTTTCTCGGGCTTTGCCGGCTTCTCCTTCGGCGATTTCTCCTTCTTTCCCCGGGAAAACAGGGAAAAGGCGCGGCGCGGGCGCTCGTCCTCCTCCTCTTCCTCGAGGCCGGCAAGCGTCTCGGCGGTGATGAACTCGTCGTCCTCCTCGTCCGGCTCCGGGGCGAGCGGATGCCGCGCCGGCTGCTCCTCCTTCTCCGGCCAGAGGGGGACCTTGCGCGCCGCGGGCTTTTCCTCCTTTTCCGGCCAGAGGGGAACCTTCCGCGTGACGGGCTTTTCCTCCTCTGGAAGCTCCTCAGGCGCGCTGTCCTCGGGCGCGCTGTCCGCCGCGGCGGCGGGCGCTTTCTTTTCTGCTTCGTCCGGCGTCTGCCGGCTGGTTCTCACGTCCGCGAGGATCTCCTCGAGGGAGTAGTCCTGCGAACCGGTATATCGATCCGTCATTTGTTCACCTGCTCCTTTCCCGCCGGGGAAGCGTCAGCGCGCCTTGAGTCCGGCGCGCTGGCGGGCGGCCTCGTAGGCCAGCACGCCGCACGCGACCGAGGCGTTGAGCGAGTTGATTTTCCCCTTCATCGGCAGGGATACGATAAAATCGCACTTTTCCTTGACGAGCCGGCTCATGCCGAAGCCCTCCGACCCGATGACGATCGCCGCCGGGCCCGTGAAATCGGCCTCGCACCACGGCGTGCCGTCCATGTCGGCGCCGAAGATCCACACGCCGCGCCGCTTGAGCTCGTCCATGCACGCCGCCAGGTTCGCCACCCGCGCGACGGGGACGTACTCGACCGCGCCCGCGCTCGCCTTGCCCACGGCGTACGTCAGGCCAACGCTGCGCCGCTTCGGGATGATGACGCCGTGCGCCCCGGCGCATTCCGCCGTGCGCAGGATCGCTCCGAGGTTGTGCGGGTCGGCAAGCTCGTCCGCGAGAATGAAGAACGGCGCTTCGCCGCGCTCCTCTGCGAGGGCGAACAGCTCGTCCACCGACGCGAACTCCCGCACCGCCGCGACGGCTACCACGCCCTGATGGACCGCGCCGCCGCACATGGCGTCGAGCTTTCGTCCGTCCGCCTCCTTGACGGCGGCTCCCGCCTCGCGCGCCTTCGCCGCGAGGGCGGCGACGCTGCCCTTCTCGGGCAGGCCGCGCGCCACGAACAGCGTGTCGATCGGCCGGCCGCTGCGCAGCGCCTCCGTCACCGCGTTGCGCCCGGCAATTATGCCTTTCGACTCGGCAAAAGCTTTGCTTTTCGGGTCGAAAGGCACGCCGTCCCGCTCCCGGCTTCTTCCTTCCTCTTTTCGTTCTTCCCTGTCGTTTCTCTTTTCATTCATATTTCAAAATCCTTACCATTTCTTTTTCAGGCAATTTTCAGGCCATTTAGAATTATTATATCACACCTGCGGTGAGCACTTCGCGCACGCTCCCTCCGGTCGCCCGGCTGTGAGCTCTCGGTCGCTGAGCGGCCCGCGCCTGGGTATTCTCCCTGATATTATATCATACAGGGCGGCAAAAGAGGAGAGCAAATGCGCGAAATTCAAAAGGAATTCACAAAATCCGGCACAAAGCGCGTTTATACGATGCGTAATCACATAAGTTTACATAATTCAGATTTACTTTCCCCGCGTTTTCCACGCGTCCCGCGCAAAACCATGTGGAAAACTCGGTTGAAAAAGTGGAAAACCACTGGAAATAGGTCTCGGCTTTCCACAGAACACAAGAAATCGTAAAAATTATGTAAACGACCGGAAAAGTACAGGCAGTAATGAGACCTCTTTCCCGCGCCTTTGCTTTACACAGGGAAAGCGCTGTGTTAAAATGACAGAAAAAGGACACGCAAGGAGGGCGCGAAATCCATGAGAGAAGACATCTGCAGCATCCCGATCAGCGAGCTGTTCGAGCCGAAGAAGGGCTGTCCCATCTGCCGGATGGAGAAAATGCTCGAGGAGCGTCTCGCCGACTACATCACCGGCGCGGCCATGATGGAGCCGGACGTGCGCATCGAGACGAACCGCCTCGGCTTCTGCCCGAAGCATTTTGACAAGATCCGCGCCGTCGGCCCGCGGCTCTCGATCGCCCTGATTCTCGAGAGCCATCTCAAGGAGGTCGAGGAGCGCGCGTTCGGCGCGGCTCCGGCGAAAAAGAAGCTGTTCGGCGGCGCGCCCGCCGGGGAAAAGCAGACGTGCTTCATCTGCGAGAACATGGAGAAGAACGAGACGCACCTCGTCGACAGCCTCCTGCACCTCTGGGCGAAGGAGGAGGAGTTCCGCACGCTGTTTTCCGAGCAGGAATACCTGTGCCTCTCCCACGCGAAGCTTCTCGAGCGCGCCGCCGCCCGTCTGCCGAAGAAGGCCGCCGAGCCGTTCACTGCCGAGGTGCGCCGCCTTTCGCAGTCGTACCTGCAGACGCTCGAGGCGGACGTGACGCACTTCTGCCGGATGTTCGACTACCGAAACAAGGACGCCGACTGGGGCAACTCCCGCGACGCTATCGAACGCGCCATCGCCTACCTGACAAGCCGCCTCTACGAGGGCGCGAAGGAGGAGGACGCTTGACCGCCTGGCCGGACGCCTTCGACCTCGCCGCGACGCTCTCGTGCGGGCAGTGCTTCCGCTGGCGCGAAAACGCGGACGGCACGTTTACCGGCGTCGCGTCGGGACGCCGCCTGACCGTCTCCCCCGACGCCGCGCCGGACGATATGTTCTGGCGGGACTATTTCGACCTTTCGCTCGACTACGCCTCCATCCGCCGCGAGCTTGCGGGACTCTCCCCCGTCCTCGCCGAAGCGGCGGCGTTCGCGCCGGGCATCCGCATCCTGCGGCAGGACCCGTGGGAGGCGCTGTGCTCGTTCATCCTCTCGCAGAACAACAACATCCCGCGCATCATGGGGATTGTCGAGCGGCTCTGCGAAGCCTTCGGCGATCCGCTCCCGGGCGGAGGCTTTTCCTTCCCGCCGCCGGAGCGCCTCGCGCCGCTCTCCGTCTCCGACCTCGCGCCGCTGCGCTGCGGCTTCCGCGCCCGGTACGTCCTTGACGCGGCCAGGAAGGTCTCCTCCGGGCTCGACCTCGCCGCCGCCGGCAGGCTGCCGCTTCCCGAGGCGCGGCAGGCGCTGCAGGAAATCGACGGCGTCGGGCCGAAGGTGGCCGAGTGCGTCCTCCTCTACGGCCTGCACCGCCTCGACGCGTTTCCCGTCGACGTCTGGATGCGCCGCGCGATGGACGCGCTTCTGCCCGGCGTCAGCCCCGAATCGCTCGGCCCGTACGCCGGCGTCGCCCAGCAGGATCTGTTCCACTACAGCCGCCGCCATCCCGAGCTGTTCCGGTGATTGTCAAAATCCTGACAAATCATCATACGAAACCTGCAAGATATCTGTGTATATCAGAAAAAGATCCCGGTCGGGGCCGGAAAGTCAAAATTTTTTGGAAATAATGCTTTTCTAACGGACACTTTTGCAGTATAATAGAGGCAGATCAAATCATAGAATAGGAGCGTGACCCCCCATGCCGTTGGTAAATACGAAGGAAATGTTCAAAAAGGCCTATGAAGGCGGCTATGCTGTCGGCGCTTTCAATGTGAACAACATGGAAATCGTCCAGGGCATCACCGAGGCCTGCCAGGAGCTGAAGGCTCCCGTCATTCTTCAGGTCTCCGCCGGCGCGCGCAAGTACGCCAACCACACCTATCTGGTGAAGCTGGTTGAGGCGGCCGTGAAGGAGTGCCCCGACATTCCGATCGCTCTGCATCTCGATCACGGCGCAAGCTTTGACATCTGCAAGGCCTGCATCGACGGCGGCTTTACCTCCGTCATGTTCGACGGCTCCTCCAAGCCCTATGAGGAGAACGTTGAGGAAGCCCGCCGCGTCGCGGAGTACGCTCACAAGTATAACGTCACCGTCGAGGCCGAGCTCGGCAAGCTCGCCGGCGTCGAGGACGACGTCAAGGTCGAGGACGACAAGGCCCAGTTCACCGATCCCGACGAGGTTCAGGATTTCGTGACCCGCACCGGCGTCGACTCCCTCGCCATCGCCATCGGCACCAGCCACGGCGCTTACAAGTTCAAGCCCGGCCAGAAGCCGCAGCTGCGTCTGGACATCCTGCAGGAGGTTGCCAACCGCCTGCCCAACTTCCCGATCGTCCTGCACGGCGCTTCCTCCGTTATTCCGGAGTTCGTTGAGATGGTCAACAAGTACGGCGGGCAGATGCCCGACGCCATCGGCATTCCGGAGGAGATGCTCCGCGAGGCCGCGACCATGGCTGTGTGCAAGATCAACATCGATTCCGACATCCGTCTGGCCATGACCGCCGCGATCCGCAAGTATCTGGTGGAGAACCCGAGCCACTTCGATCCCCGCCAGTACCTGTCGCCCGCCCGCGACGCCGTCAAGAACATGGTTGCCCACAAGATCAACACCGTTCTCGGCTGCGCAGGCAAGGCCTGATTTTCACACCCGACTGTTATGTTCCGGGCCTTGGCCCATTGGGGATAGTTCGTTGCAAGGAAAACGCCGTCCGCGAAAGCGGGCGGCGTTTTCCGTTTGTAAGGGTGGAGTGTGGGGAAACATGCTCTTTCCGGCAGCGCGCAGCACCCCCCTCTGTCATGAGATGACGCTTCTCCCTCAGAAGATCGAACCGCCCCGGCGGTTCAACGGGGACGACTCGGGCTCTGCGTCTGAAATTCAATTTGCCGGGCGGCGTCCCGGCAAATTAAATTTCAGCGCCGGGGGGATGCTTCCGACAGGTCGTTTAAGAGGGCGGCACAACGTGCCGTCACGGCAGCGGCCATTCCTGCTCTTTGCTGCTGTGTACACGTTGGCACTGGTTTTTAATCGGCCTCGCAGTAAAATTCCTCCGGGCTTCTGACCTCCACTCAGCTGCTGAAACGTCAATTTCCGGGCTTCTGACCCACACTCAGCCGCTGAAACGTCAATTTCCGGTGCCATGCACCGCAAATTGATGTTTCAGACGCAACACCTGGCCACGCCAGGTGTTGCAGTGCACCGCAAATTGATGTTTCACGCGCAATTCTCCGGTCTCACCGGAGAATTG
>CASFAA010000268.1 GCA_949292505.1 uncultured Oscillospiraceae bacterium | reverse complement strand
GGGAAACGACCGGTCGAAGCGCTCGCCGTGCTGCAGGCCGCGCAGCACCACATGGAAGCGGCAGTCCTGCCGCGCAAAGGCGGCGAGGTCTCCCCTGTCCGTCGGCTTCACGATGGCGGCGGCGCCGTCGAAACGGCCGCTGTCCGCCGCCTGCTGCAGGACGACGTCAATCAGGCCGCGCAGGAGCTTCCCCTCGCCGAACTGGACGACGCGGATCGGCGCCTGCGGGACGCTTTGCGTCTTATTCATGCGGCGCATCCTCACGGGAACGCGAAGAAATCCTTCGCGTTCTGGTAGCAGACGCCGCGCACAAGATCGTAGAGGAGGTCGCGGTCAAACGGAAGCTCGCCGCTCTCGACCCAGGACCCGAGCAGATTGCAGAAAATGCGGCGGAAATACTCGTGGCGCGTGTAGGAGAGGAAGCTGCGCGAATCGGTCAGCATCCCGACGAAATTGCCGAGGAGAGACGCGGACGCGAGGCCGGCAAGCTGCTCCTCCATTCCGCGCTTCGTGTCGTTGAACCACCAGGCGGCGCCGTGCTGCACCCTGCCGCGGACGCCGGCGGCCTGGAAGGAGCCTGCGAGGGCGTCGAGCATCGCGTTGTCGTTCGGATTGAGCGAGTAGAGGATTGTCTTCGGCAGCGCGCCCTTTCGCTCGAGCGCGTCGAGGAGCGCGCCGAGGGCGGCGCTGTTGTCCTTCGTGCGGATGCAGTCGTAGCCGGTGTCGGGCCCAAGGGCGGCGAAGGCCTCCGTGTTCACGTTGCGCATCGCGCCGTAGTGCAGCTGCATCACCCAGCCGCGCTTCGCGTACTCCTCCCCGAAGAAGCGCAACAGGAAGCCCTTGTACCCGTCGCGCTCCGCGGGAGAAAGCAGCTCGCCGCGCAGAGCCTTCCTAAAGGACGCGTCCGCCTCCTCCGCGTCCGCGCAGCGCGGCGGGAGCTCGTCGAGGCCGTGGTCGCTGACGCGGCAGCCCTCCGCGTGGAAGAAGTCCATACGGGCGCGCAGGACGTCGAGCAGGTCGGGCAGCGAGGCAACGCGGCGCTTCGCCGCCTCGGAAAGGCGGGCGATGTACGACGGGAACTCGGGCTTTTCGAGGTTGACGGCCTTGTCCGGCCGCCACGCCGGGAGCACCTTCACGGGGAACGACGCGTCCTCCCGGATGGCGCGGTGCCAGCGCAGGTCGTCCGCCGGGTCGTCGGTGGTGCAGATCACCTCGACGTTCGAGCGGAGAATCAGCTCGCGCACGCTGAGGGAGGGAAGCTTCTCTCCGCAGAGCTTCCACACGTCCGGCGCGGTCTTCGCGCTGAGGACGCCGTCATAGCCGAAATAGCGCCGGAGCTCCAGATGGCTCCAGTGGTAAAGCGGGTTGCCGGCGGCGCGGGGCAGGACCTCTGCAAAGCGGCGGAACTTGACCTCGCCCGGCGCGCTGCCGGTGATCTCGTCCTCCGGCACGCCGTTCGCGCGCATCAAACGCCATTTATAATGATCGCCGCCGAGCCAGACCTCGGCCATATCCGAAAAGACATGGTTTTCCGCAATCTCCTGCGGGTTGATGTGGCAATGGTAGTCGATGATGGGCAGACGGGCCGCGCAGTCGTGGTACAGTTCCCTTGCCGTGTCGCTGTGCAGCAGAAAATCTTCGTCGAGAAACGCTCTCATATGGTTCAATCCTCCTTCAAATACGGCGGCAGCTTCCGTCTGAAGGCCGCCAATCCGGACTATGTTATCATTGTAAACTGTGAAATCGGAAAAATCAACCGCGCAGAGACACAAAAAGCCGCCCGGCAATCGCTCGCCGGACGGCTCCGTTCATTCTGCATTTTCCTCCTGGGGCACGGCGGGGCTCCACGGCTCCGGCGTACTCTCCTCCTGCGCCTCGACGACGGAGGAGCACTCCTCCCGCAGCGGTTCGCAGCGCGCCATCAGCGCCTCCACCGAGCCGAGCGCCTCGCGCACGCAGGCGCGAACCTCCTCCATGCGGGCGCGTGCTTCCTCATAGCGGGAGGTTTCCGCTTCGGCGCGCTGCGTGGCCGTGGCAAGGACGCGCACGGCGTCCTTCTTCTTCTCGAGGATCTCCTCCTCGGCCTCGCGGCGGACGCGCTCCGCCTCGGCCCTCGCCGCAGCGAGAAGCTGCTCCGCCTCCCGCTGCGCCTGCTCCGTTGCCTGCCGGGCGGCGGCCTCCGCCTCCTGCTGCGCCTGCTCGAGGAGCTGCTGGGCCTCCAGACGCGCTTTTGAGGCGGCGGTCTCCGCCTCCGATCGCAGAGCGTCGGCCTCCTGCTGGGCTTCGAGGCGCGTCTTTGCGGCCATCTCCTCCGCTCGGATCAGCGCGGCGGCGATCGCCTCGCCGGACGCCTCGCGCTCCGCCTTCTCCTTCTCCTCAAAACGCGCGCGCAGCGCTGCCAGCTCCTCCTCCAGACAGGCGCAGCGCTGATCCTTTTCTCCGATCAGGCGCGCCACCTCCTCCTTGCGGTATCCGCGGAAACCTGTGCGCAGGTCTGTCAGCTCCATGGGGCGCTTTCTCCTCTCCTCCGGCATACCGCCGGTTTTTCTGTTCCCTATTATACCGGTTCCGGCTCCTCATTGCAAGGAGCGGCAAGGGAATTAAAATACTGTTCATTATATTGTACGGCAGGGTCCTCCGGCTTGAGCGCTTTCGCCCGCCGGTGATACTGCAGCGCTTTCTCCCGGTCGCCGAGGCGGTCGGCGCAGACGCAAAGCTGGAGAAGCGGAAGAAAGCCTGCGCAGTCGGGACTCGAGAAGCCGAGTCCCGACTCTGGCACGGGACGAGTGAGCGCGAGCTCATACCAATAGGCCGCGCGCTCGTACTCTCCCAGGCGCAGCAGGATGCCTCCCGCCGCGCAGCACGCTTCCGCGCGCGGGGCGTCGAAGACGAAGCTGCGGAACACGGCCTCGAGAGCGCCGTCTGTGTCGCCGAGGCGTTCGCGGCAGGCCGCGAGATCGAGGCAGGCGCGGATGTTGTCCTCGAGCCAGCCGCCGCGCTCCGCGAGAAAGCGCTCCAGCCAGACGGCGGCCTCCGCGCTGCGCCCGCTGAAGGAGAGCTCCCGGGCGTAATAAAGCTGCTCACGAGGCGTAAAGATTTTCCCCTTGCGGAGCAGTCCTTCGTAAATACGCAGATTCCGCCCGGACTCCGGCGCTTTCAGCTTTCGGTGCTCGACGGGAAGCGGCAGGCTCACCCGCTTTCCCGCCGGCGGGATAATTTCGTGCACCTCCCCCTCCCAGTGAAAGCCTTTGTCGCGGCGCAGAAGGCGCTCCCGGTAGAAGGTCAGCGTCGGACGGCCCGCCGCGTCGAACGCGGTGTGATACGGCAGCAGCACCATGTCGACCTCCGGGTCAAGCTCTTCCTTGAGCAGCAGCAGGCCGCGGCGCGTGTTCTCGGGCAGGACGTCGTCGGCGTCGAGCCAGAGCAGGTAATCGCACGTCGCCTGGGCGAAGGAATAGTTTCGCGCGGCGGCGAAATCGTCCGCCCACGGATAGTCAAAAACCTTCGCGCCAAGGCGCAGGGCGATCTCCTTTGTCGCGTCCTCAGAGCCGGTGTCGACGACGATGATCTCGTCCGCGGCGCCGCCGACGCTTTTCAGGCAGCGCTCGAGGACGTCCTCCTCGTTTTTGACAATCATGCACAGGCTGATGGTAATCATACGCTCCTCCCCAAACAAGCAGGCCGAAGGGGGCGCTGCGTTCTCCCTTTATCGTATGCCGGAAAGACGCAATCGTTTCCGGAAAAATAAATTTGGTTTTTTTCAAAAAGAGTGTTGACAAACGGAAAGTTTTTGCTATAATAAATATCGTTGTCCGACAGAAACGGCGCAAAACAACTGGCAGACATTGCGGAATTGTGTAAAGGTAGCACGGCAGACTCTGACTCTGTTTGTGAGGGTTCGAATCCTTCTTCCGCAGCCATTTCGAGGTGTGGCTCAGTTTGGTAGAGCGCTACGTTCGGGACGTAGAGGCCGCTGGTTCGAATC
>CASFAA010000267.1 GCA_949292505.1 uncultured Oscillospiraceae bacterium | reverse complement strand
CGGTCGCCCGCGTCGTCGGACGCGTTCGTCCCGTCGAGGACGAGCGAAAACCCGTCCTCCCGCGCGGCCCCGAGGATGCACGAGAACAGCGCCCTTTTGCAGAAATAGCACCGCTCGGGCCCGTTCGCCGCCGCCTCCGGCGCCGCCAACACGTCGAACTCAAGCACCGTCAGCCCGACGCCCGCCTCCCCGGCGAGCCGCCGCGCGTCTCTGAGCTCAAACGCCGGCTGGAACGGCGTCTTGACATAATACGCCCGGACGCGCTTCGCGTACCGCGACGCCGCCCACACGAGCAGCGCCGAGTCCGCGCCGCCCGAGAACGCCACCGCCGCCTCCGGATGTTCCGTGAAAAATTCCCTGAGTGTCATCTGATTCCTCCCGCATGAAAAAACGCCGCCCAATCGCGGCGGGTCTTGTGTTCAGAATAGCATAAAACAGGGCAAAAGTAAAGCGGAGCCGCCCCCGCCTCCCCGCAAGGGGAAGGCCGAAGGCGGCTCCGCCGCTGTGTACTTGGAAAAGAAGTCAGCCGGTTACGCGATCGTCGCCGTCGTGACAACAACGCCGTTCGCGGAGAAGGTCGTCGAAGCGCCCGCGGCGCCGGCAGCCGTCACCTTGAAGAACCAGTCGTTCCCGCTGTTCGAGACATACGCGATCGTGAAGTTCGCGTTATTGCCCGTGAACGTCGGGCGGGACGCGCTCGTCAGCTTGAACTGATACGTCGCGCCCTGCGCCACGGTGAACGGATGCGTCGTGTCGGAGACGACGCCGGCCGTCCCGACCGTCGCGGTGACGACATGAATGCCGTCGACCAGCACGTTCGCCGTGCTCCCCGCCGCGCCCGCGCAGCGGATCACATAGAAGTAATCGTTCCCGCTCTGGCTCGCAAGCTCAACCGTGAAGTTGCTGTTGCTCACCGTCATGACCGGCTTGTGCCCGTCCGTGCTCGTGATGCGGAACTGATACTTCCCGTTGACCGTCAGATTGCTCGTCGTGTCGCTGACGAAGTTCTTCCCGCCCGTCGACTCGCCGATGTACGGCAGACGATAGCCGAGGGAGGGGGTGTCGTCGGTGGGGGTGGAAGACTTCTTCGCGGGAATCACAACATTCTCTGCACTAACCACCTGCGTGCAGGCTTCGTCTGTGAAATATGCAAGCGTGCCGTCCGCATTCGTCTTGACCCAATAGGCAATGTTGCCGTCGCGGCTCGAGGTGGCCTCCACCCTGCCCACAGAAATGATCGCATTCAACGCCGACGTTTTATGGCTCATCTTTTCCAGAGAGCCGCCGCGATTGACCGTAAGTGCCGGAATATCGTTGCCGCTCGCCACCGCATAGGCAAATTCGACCTTCACGTCGGTCTTGTTGTTCCGCAGCGTGATGGGGAAGTTACCCGTGGACGGGCTTACCGCTCCGTCTGTTCCCTTGCCTTGACTGCCGAGGGAAATCACGGCGTTTTTTCCGGAGAACGAGCAGTTTTCAATCAGCGCGGAGGTGATGGAAGCCGCTTTGGCGGTCCCCGGTTCCGGCTTCACGTCATCCGCCACGTCATCCGCGCCGTTTCTCTGATTCAGCTTGAGCGCGTTCTTCTCATACGTTCCTTTGAAGGTGCAGTTTGTAATTGATACCTGCGCGCCGGTGATGCCGCAGAGATTCCAGTTGATGCCATATTTCAGGCCGGGGTCTGTCCCCGCGTCGAACGTGCAGCCATCAAGCACAAGCTCCTGGCAGTTCGGCAGATACATGAAAGAAGGATTCCCGGTCTCTGCATTCTCCCCTGACGTATTGCCAGTAAAGGTGGAATTGATGATTCTCAGATGCAGCTTCGGCGGGTTCTCTCTCTTCTGAACGTTGAAAAGATTAAACAGATTGTTCTCATCAAACTTCCCATTTTCAATTGTCAAATAGACATCCTTGCCGTCGAGAGCTTCATTCTGTACCGCCTGATTGTAATCCGCAATGGAAGTGTACTTCTGCGTTTCCGTGACTCCGTCCATCCCGCCAGCAACAGAGCTGTCAACTACTGTCACATCGCCAGCACCCGTGCCCTTTGATACTTTACCCGTTACCTCAGAATCATAAATTGAAATTCTTCCTTTGCCGTTGTTGGACACGTCGCCTTTAATCTTCGCTTCGGAGATACTCAGCAGGCTTGTGCTTTCATTGTCAACATCGCCCGTAATCACTGTATTTTCTCCGCTGACAGTAAAGTTGGTATTTCCGCCATCAGAAGTAGTGGTTTCACTTTCTTTGTTGGAGATATAGTATACGTTTCCAGAAACCTCTCCGCCGGTGACAGACACGGTCAGGACATTGTTTGCAAAACTGTCATCTCCCATGTTTTTGTCAGACACGACGATCGCATCTCCGTTATCGTCGGTATTTTGAACCGTTCCGCCTGTTACACGAACGACCACACTGCCATAATAAGCCGCACTTGCCTTTCCTGCAACAATTGCGCCAGCAGTACCGCCGCTGCCTCCGTTGATCAGATCCGTGTTCATGGTCCGGGGCTGCGCACATTCAATCACTGCATTGCCTGAAACGTTCAGCTCGCCAGCAGCAATTCGAATGCCCTGATTTTGGCCGTAGACACGGCCGCCGGAAATGTAGGTTCTGCCAATGGCGGGTAAATACATCCCGCATCCGTTGTTGGCAGCACTGATTTTGCCTCCCGTCATGTTAATTGTAAAACCGGCGTGTTTATCGCCGCTGGAGTTCGTAGCGATACCCTGACCTCCCTCTCCAAGAACGTCGATCCGTGCGTTCCCGCTGATATTTAACTGCAGCGCATTATAGTCATAGTTTCCCTGCTTATCCGGGCCTTTGCCAAGCAGAGCAATCCCATAATATCCTGTTTCGAGCAAAGCATCGCCCGAAACGTTGCAAACAACCGGTTCCGAAAGACTGGTTTCTCCAAAGGTAGACGGTTTTGACGTCGCGTAAATTGGGCTGGCATTTCCCTGGCTCTTTATCTTTCCGCCCGTTATATTGACCGTGCCGCCATTGAAAATCACGTCGTACTGGGTAGAAGTTGTCTCAATCGTTCCGCTTTCAACGAGGAGAGAGCCTGCCTTTTCAGTTTTATCAGGCCAAACAGCAATTAAATATGTGTTTGGATTGTTGCTTTTTACTTTTCCGGTTCCGCTGTATGAAGTATCCTTATTGTCAGCGGAGCTGTCTTTTATGGTCAAGGAAGCAGCAGCATGGACGTTGATTCTGGGAGTTGTCAGTGTAAATCCGTTCAAATCCAGAACAATATTTTCTGCTCTAACATCAATTTGATCTGTCGTAGTTACATTGCCGGAAAGCGTCACACTGCTTCCTGCCGCTATGGCAGCATCCAACGCTACTTCCGTGTCAACCGATGCCGTCTCCGCCATCGCCGCGACAGGTAATCCGAAGAACACCATGCACAGCGTCAGCACAAGCGCGACGATGCGGGATGATTTCTTTTTCATCAAATTTTCCTCCTGTCTTAAATGAATTCCTTTCCCTGTGTTCCGGAATAATAGAAGAATCGCCTTGCGTCCCTCCTTTCGGGCACAAATGACGCCGCCGAAATCCTCTGGCGGCAGACTGCGGGAAACCTCGCGGTCGGGACGCCGTTTTCCCTTCCTGCGAACGGGCTCTTTTTTGACAGACCTGGTCTGCCAAAAAAGAGGGTACCCTCTTTTGCTTCTCTGCGTTCCGCACCCGTCCGGCGGCTGAGCATGGAAACCGGAAACCGGGTACAACATCTACATTATACACCGTCATTTCCAAAATTGCATTAAAGCAGGATAATTTTTCGGAAAAAAACGGAGAAGAGAGAGAGAATATTTCCTTGGAATATTAGTAATTTATTACAAAAAAGTTTTATTTTCCTTCATAAAGCGCCGCGCCTCCTTCCGCTTTACATTTCCCGTCCCGTGTGGTATCGTGAGATGGAAGGATTATGCTCAAGGGAGGGACGCGCGGTGGCGCAGAGAGAAGACATCAAATACCGCCTTGCGGACGCGGCGAAGCGCAGCCTGCGCGACGGCACAGTCGACAGCCTGACGGTGAGCCGCATTGCGCGCGAGGCCGGGGTGACGCGTCAGACGTTCTACCGCAACTTCGCGGACAAATACGATCTCGTCAACTGGTATTTCGACAAGCTCCTGCTCGAGTCGTTCGAGCACATGGGCAGCGGGCGCACGGTGCGCGAGGGCTACGAGCGGAAATTCGAGTTCATCCGGCAGGAGAGCGTGTTTTTCCGCGCGGCGTTCCGCTCCGAGGCGCAAAATTCCCTGCGCGACCACGACCTCGAGCTGATTGTGCAGTTTTTCACACAGCTGATGGAGAAGAAGACGGGCTCTCCCCCCACGCCGGACGAGTCCTTTCTCCTCGAGGCGTACTGTGCGGGCGCTATCGCAATGACGGTGCGCTGGGTGCTCGGCGGGATGCCGGAGACGCCCGCCGTCCTCGCGCGCCGCATGGAGCTGAGTCTCCCCGCCCCTCTCGCGGAGCTCTTCCGCGCCCACGGAATGCTGGGAAAGTAGACACTTTTCGTCAACTGTCACTTTACTTTTTTATAGGATTTCTGTACCATGAAAGGTAGAAGCGGGCGGAGGTGTCCGCCCGGGAATTTGTAAATTGAATGAGGAGTGATTTGTCATGGCAAACCGTATTATGCTCAACGAGACGTCCTACCACGGCTCCGGCGCGATCGCGGAGATCGTGAACGAGGCGAAGGCGCGCGGCTTCTCGAAGGCTCTCATCTGCTCCGACCCCGACCTCATCAAGTTCGGCGTGACGGCGAAGATCACCGATCTGCTCGACGCGGCCGGTCTTGCGTATGAGATTTATTCCGGCATCAAGGCGAACCCGACGATCGAGAACGTGAAGGACGGCGTCGAGGCGTTCAGGAAGGCCGGCGCGGACTACATCATCGCCATCGGCGGCGGTTCCTCGATGGACACCTCCAAGGCGATCGGCATCATCATCAACAACCCCGAGTTTGAGGACGTGCGCAGCCTTGAGGGCGTCGCCCCGACGAAGAAGCCCTGCGTCCCGATTCTTGCCGTCCCGACGACCGCCGGCACCGCCGCCGAGGTCACGATCAACTACGTCATCACCGACGTCGAGCGCAAGCGCAAGTTCGTCTGCGTCGACCCGCACGATATGCCCGTCGTCGCCATCGTCGACCCCGACATGATGTCCTCGATGCCGAAGGGCCTCACCGCCGCGACCGGTATGGACGCCCTGACCCACGCGATCGAGGGCACCATCACGAAGGCCGCCTGGGAAATGACGGATATGTTCCATCTCAAGGCGATTGAGATCATCTCGAAGTCCCTGCGCGGCGCTGTCGAGAACACGAAGGAAGGCCGCGAGGGCATGGCGCTCGGCCAGTATATCGCGGGCATGGGCTTCTCCAACGTCGGCCTCGGCATCGCGCACTCGATGGCGCACACCCTCGGCGCGGTGTATGACACCCCGCACGGCGTCGCCTGCGCGATGATGCTCCCGATCGTCATGGAGTACAACGCCGAGTGCACCGGCGAGAAGTACCGTGAGATCGCCCGCGCGATGGGCGTTCCCGGCGTCGACGCCATGAGCCAGGACGAGTACCGCAAGGCCGCCGTCGCGGCTGTCGCGCAGCTCTCCGCCGACGTCGGCATCCCGGCGAAGCTCCCGGCTCTCAAGGAGGAGGACCTGCCCTTCCTCGCCGAGTCCGCCTTCGCCGACGCCTGCCGTCCCGGCAACCCGAAGGACACCTGCGTCGAGGACCTGATTGCGCTGTTCCGCAAGCTGATGTAAGTTTTTTATACATAGTGCAAAGCGTGCTTTGCTCATTTAAAAGCAAGCTTTTAAAAATAGCGCAAAGCGTGCTTTGCTCATTTAAAAGCAAGCTTTTAAAAATAGCGCAAAGCGTGCTTTGCTCATTTAAAAGCAAGCTTTTAAAAATAGTGCAAAGCGTGCTTTGCTCAT
>CASFAA010000266.1 GCA_949292505.1 uncultured Oscillospiraceae bacterium | reverse complement strand
GATCGGCCGCACGCTGACCGTGATCTGCGACGAGTACGACGACGAGAACGACCTCTACCTCTGCCGCTCGCGCGCCGACGCGCCCGACATCGACGCCGTCGTCTGCGTGCGCAGCGACGACACGATGTATCCCGGCCGGTTTTACGACGTGACGGTCGAGGACTCCGACGTCTACGACCTCTACGCCGCCCGCATTTGATGAGAGGAGAATGATGATGAATCTGCCCAACAAGCTGACGCTCGCCCGCATCGTGCTCGTGCCCGTGTTTATGGTGTGCGCCGCCAACCGCTGGATGCTCGCCGCCGGCCTCATCTTCGCCGCCGCAAGCTTCACCGATTTTCTCGACGGCTACATCGCCCGCAAGTATCACCTCGTGACGGACTTCGGCAAGTTCGCCGACCCGCTCGCCGACAAGCTGCTCACGACGACGGCCTTTGTGTACATGATCGTGGACGGCATCTGCGACCCCGTCGTCGTCGTGCTCATCCTCGCGCGCGAGTTCGCCGTCTCCGGTCTGCGCATGGTCGCCGCCGGCGCGAAGGACGGCAAGGTTATCGCCGCCAACATGTGGGGCAAGGTCAAGACCGTGCTCCAGATGCTGACGATCATCTTCTACTACATCGGCTACGCCGCTGAGGCCGCCCTCGCACCGAACCCTGCGGCCAGCGTGTTCACGACGCAGGTCATCAGCTGGGTGCTGTGCTGGCTCGTGGCCGCCGTCACGCTCATCTCCGGCGTCAAATACCTCTGGGACAACCGCTCGTTCATCGCGAACGCGGGCTGAGACAAAACAAAGAAGGCCGCCGCATGGACCCCCAGGCGGCGGCCTTCCGCTTGTCAGTAACCCCCCAAAAAGAGGCACTTTCTTGCCTCCCCTTGAGGGGAGGTGGCCCGAAGGGCCGGAAGGGTGGCGGCAGGGCGTGGCCGTTCGCACAAACCTTCGAAGCCTTCCTTTGGGAAACTGTAAAAGAGTGTGCGAAGGTCCACGCCCGTGGAACTCACCCCTCAGTCGCGGCCTGCGCCGCGACAGCTCCCCTCAATGGGGAGCTTCTGTGCCCCCCCCTTGAGGCGAGGTGCTGAACGCGCTTTTCTGTTCCGCCTCAGCGCCAGCCGAGGTCGCGCAGGATGTCCTGCTTTGTCTCCAGCGCCATGCGCGTCAGCTGCGTCAGGCGGGGGCCTGTCATCTGCGGCGCGAGCCCGCTGATCGAAAACGCCGCCTCCGCGCGGCCGGAGATCACCGGCAGACTCAGCGCGATGCACCGGATACCCGGCTCGTTCTCCTCGTCGTCCGTCGCGTAGCCGCGCAGACGGATCTCCTTCAGCTGTTCCACCAGCGCGTCAAAGCTCGTCAGCGTGTGGCGCGTCAGCGGCCTGACGGCGCTCTTGCGCCACACGCGCTCGGCCTCGCCGTAGCTCTGCGTTGCGAGGATGGCTTTGCCCACGCCCGTGCAGTACATCGGCGCGCGCTGTCCCACGTGGCTGGCCATGTGCGCCGCGGCCGCCGCGCCCGCGTCCGCCTTGTAGATGTACACGATGTCCACGCCGTCCTGGATCACAAGATGCACCGCCTCGCCCGTGCGGCGCGACAACTGATCGAGATGCGGCTTCGCCACCGAGAGGATGTCCATCTCGTTGACGATGCCCGACGACAGCTCAAACATCTTCAGCGTCAGACGGTACTGCGTCGTCAGGTTGTCCTGGATCGCATACCCCAGCGCCACAAGGCTCGACAGCAGCCGGTGCGTCGTGCTCTTGGGCAGGTGCGCCTCGCGGCTGATCTCCTGCAGCGACGCGCCCTTGGGGTGGGCCACCAGCACTTCAATGATGGAAAAGATGCGCGCAACGCTCTGCACGCCGCCGTTCGCGTTTTCCACAAAGAACCCTCCCAAAACGTTGTTCTGTTCCACGATGCGAAACATCTCTACAGGCATTTTACCCCCTCCGGACCAAAAAAGCAAGGGGCGCAGCAAACAAATTATTGCGAAAAAAGCAGCGGATTCACCAAAAACCACAAGAAATGCATTGACAATGCCCGCAGTATGAATATAATGGATTCAGCGAGAAAGTGGAACGTGATTCCACAATGCAGAACGTCTGTTCACACCGAAAAGGAGAGATCGAACATGAACGCGATTGTTGAAAAAATTTATGAGATCGGTATTGTCCCCGTCATCGCCATTGACGACGCGGATCAGGCTGTCCCCCTTGCCAAGGCGCTTGTCGCGGGCGGTCTGCCCGCAGCGGAGGTCACGTTCCGCACCGCCGCCGGCGAGGAATCCATCCGCCGCATCGCCGCGGAAGTGCCCGAGATGCTCGTGGGCGCCGGCACCGTCCTGACGAAGGATCAGGTCGACCGCGCGATGGACGCGGGCGCGAAGTTCATCGTCAGCCCGGGCTTCAACCCTGAGATCACGAAGTACGCGCTGGAGAAGGGCGCCCTGATGATGCCGGGCACCGCTACGCCGGGCGAGATGGAGCAGGCCATGAGCATGGGCCTCGACATCGTGAAGTTCTTCCCGGCCGAGCAGAACGGCGGCGTCGCGAAGCTGAAGGCTGTCGCCGGCCCGTACACGAATCTGCGCTGGATGCCGACGGGCGGCGTCAACGCCAAGAACCTGATGGATTACCTGTCGTTTGACAAGATCATCGCCTGCGGCGGCACGTGGATGGTCAAGAAGGACCTCATCAACGCCGGCAACTGGGACGAGATCACCCGCCTGACGAAGGAAGCCGTCGACACGATGCTGGGCTTCGAGTTCGCGCACATGGGCCTGAACACCGAGAACGAAGAGGAGGCCCTGAAGGCCGCCAAGACGTTCGCCGCGCTGTTCAATCTCGATTACACCGTCGGCAATTCCTCCATCTTCGCCGGCAGCCGCCGCATGGAGATCATGAAGAAGCCGGGCCGCGGCAAGTATGGCCACATCGCCATCGCCACGAACACCCTGCCCCGCGCCATCGCGCGCCTGAAGGACCGCGGCATCGAGTTCGACGACGAGTCCCTGACCGTCAAGAACGGCAAGCCCATCGCCATCTATCTGAAAGAGGAGATCGCGGGCTTCGCGGTGCACCTCGTGCAGAAATAAGCAGACATCTGACATCATAAACAAAGGAGATTGATCGACATGTCCAAGAAAGTTGTTACCTTCGGCGAGATCATGCTGCGCCTGCAGCCGTACGATTACCTGCGCTTCGTGCAGGCCGATTCCTTCGAGGTCACCTACGGCGGCGGCGAAGCCAACGTGGCCGTCTCGCTGGCCAACTACGGCCTCGACGTTGACTTCGTCACGAAGATCCCCAAGCACGCCATCGGCCAGTGCGCCGTGAACAGCCTGCGCAAGTACGGCGTCGGCACCGGCAAGATCGTCCGCGGCGGCGACCGTCTGGGCATCTACTTCCTCGAGAAGGGCGCCTCGCAGCGCGGCAGCGTCTGCATCTACGACCGCGCGCACTCCGCCATCGCGGACGCGCAGCCGGGCGACTTCAACTGGGAAGAGATCTTCAAGGGCGTCGACTGGTTCCACTTCACCGGCATCACGCCGGCGCTGGGCCCCAATGTCGTGGCTCTGTGCGTCGAGGCCTGCAAGGCTGCCAAGGCGGCCGGCGCGAAGATCAGCTGCGACCTGAACTATCGCGGCAAGCTGTGGACGCGCGACGAAGCCCGTGTCGCCATGACCGAGCTGTGCCAGTATGTTGACGTCTGCATCGCCAACGAGGAGGATGCGAAGGACGTGTTCGGCATCGAGGCCGAGAACACCGATATCACCAGCGGCAAGCTGAACAAAGAGGGCTACAAGTCCGTTGCGAAGCAGCTGGCCGACAAGTTCGGCTTTGAGAAGGTCGCCATCACGCTGCGCGAGAGCATTTCCGCGTTCGACAATGACTGGAGCGCCATGCTGTACGACGTCGCGTCCGACGAGTACTGCTTCTCGAAGCTGTATCATCTGCACATCATCGACCGCGTCGGCGGCGGCGATTCCTTCGGCGGCGGCCTGATCTACAGCCTGCTGAACGGCAAGAGCACGCAGGACGCCGTGGAGTTCGCCGTGGCGGCCTCCGCTCTGAAGCACTCCATCGAGAGCGACTTCAACTTCGTCACCGTGGACGAGGTCGAGAAGCTGGCCGCCGGCAACGCCTCCGGCCGTGTGCAGCGCTAAGTTCTCCAATAAACGGTAATTAGCGCTTACCGTTTACATCTCACAACAGTTTCTTTACCAAGCGAAAAGCGTGCGGCCTTCCCGGCCGCACGCTTTTCGTCTTTCAAGGAAAACCGCGCCGGGGATTCACTCCCCGCGCGCGGCGCAATTCAGATATTCCTTCGGGCTGATGTGGTACTCCGCCTTGAACGCCCGGTAAAAATTCGCGTAGTCGCCGAAACCGCAGTGCTGGTAGACGTCCGTCGGCGGAAGTCCGTTCGACAGCATCTGCCGCGCGATGACGAGCCGCTTCTGAATGATGTACCGGTACACGCTCGTGCCAACCAGGCGGTTGAACTCGTGCGAAAGATGGTATTTGCTGATGAAAAACCGTGATGCCAGC
>CASFAA010000265.1 GCA_949292505.1 uncultured Oscillospiraceae bacterium | reverse complement strand
AGGTGGAGCAGCTCCTCCTTCGTCATGTCGTGGAAGTTCTTCGCGAAGCCGAGGCCGTAGCGGCCGTTCTCGAGGCTGCGGATGGCCTTCTGGAAGGCCTCCTTGTACGTCTTGCCGATGCTCATGACCTCGCCGACGGCGCGCATCTGCGTGCCGAGCTTGTCCTCGGCGCCCTTGAACTTCTCAAACGCCCAGCGGGCGAACTTGATGACGACATAGTCGCCGCCGGGGACGTACTTGTCGAGCGTGCCGTGCTTGCCGCAGGGGATCTCGTCGAGCGTGAGGCCGGAGGCGAGCATCGCGGAGACGAGGGCGATCGGGAAGCCCGTAGCCTTCGAGGCGAGAGCGGAGGAACGGGAGGTGCGGGGGTTGATCTCGATGACGACAATGCGGTCGGTCTTGGGATCGTGGGCGAACTGGACGTTCGTGCCGCCGATGACGCCGACCTTCTCGACGATCTTGTACGCCTGCTCCTGCAGGCGCTTCTGCACGTCCTCGCTGATGGTGAGCATCGGGGCGGAGCAGAAGGAGTCGCCGGTGTGCACGCCGAGGGGATCGATGTTCTCGATGAAGCAGACGGTGATCATGTTGTTTTTCGCGTCGCGCACGACCTCGAGCTCAAGCTCCTCCCAGCCGAGGATGGACTCCTCGACAAGCACCTGGCCGACGAGGCTGGCCTGCAGGCCGCGCGCGCAGACGGTGCGCAGCTCGTCCACATTGTAGACGAGGCCGCCGCCCGCGCCGCCCATCGTGTACGCCGGGCGCAGCACAACGGGGTAGCCGAGTCTCTCCGCGATGGCGAGGGCGTCCTCGACGGAGTAGGCCACCTCGCTGCGCGCCATCTCAATGCCGAGCTCGTTCATCGTGTTCTTGAACTCGATGCGATCCTCGCCGCGCTCGATGGCGTCGACGTCCACGCCGATGACCTTGACGTTGTATTTCTCGAGCACGCCGGCCTTGTTCAGCTCGGAGCACAGGTTCAGGCCGGACTGGCCGCCCAGGTTCGGAAGCAGCGCGTCCGGGCGCTCCTTCGCGATGATGCGCTCCAGGCGCTCCACGTTGAGCGGCTCGATGTAGGTGACGTCCGCCGTCTCCGGGTCGGTCATGATCGTCGCCGGATTCGAGTTGACGAGCACAATCTCGTACCCGAGCTTGCGCAGCGCCTTGCACGCCTGCGTGCCGGAGTAGTCGAACTCGCACGCCTGACCGATGATGATGGGGCCGGAGCCGATAATCAGAACCTTGTGAATATCGTTTCTCTTCATAAATCCCTCGCCTCGCCTTTCTGTAGACACTGGTAACTGCCTATATCCTTATTAGTTTAATAGAAAACCGCGAAAAGTACAACTGTTTTTTTACAAGCATTTTTGCATATTTTTGCAGGAGAAACTGATTAAAACGTCAAAAAACGCCCTTTGGCGCAAGTTTCTCCGCCCTTTGATGCATGAAACGGTTTTTCGGCGGAACGCTAACCGTAAAAAACGATTGGGAGGAATTTCGGATGCACAAAACGCCCTCGGAGAAGGAATACGCGGAGATGACGCGCCGCGCCTCGCCCGGCTCGCCCGTTCTTAAAAACGCCGCCCTCGCATATCTTTCAGGAGGCGCGATCTGCTGCTTCGGACAGCTGCTGCTGAACCTCTACCTCGCGGCGGGACTGCCGGAGCCCCAGGCGCGCGGCTTCGTCTCGGTGACGCTCATCGGCCTGTCCGCCCTCCTGACGGCTCTCGGCGTCTACGACAAGCTCGCCCGCCGCTGCGGCGCGGGCACCCTCGTGCCGATCACCGGCTTCGCCAACGCCGTCGCCTCGCCCGCGATCGAGTTCAAAAGCGAGAAGTTCATCACGGGCACCTGCGCGAAGATCTTCACCATCGCCGGCCCCGTCATCTCCGCCGCCCTCGCCTCCAGTGTGGCGTATGGACTGATTTTGTGGGTGTTTGGGATTGGGGGGTGAAGGGGAGAGTCGGGAGATTATGCTCATGATTTGATGGTTTTAAACCTCCCTTGGTGGAAGGGAGGTGGCGCGGCGTCGCAACGCCGCGACGGAGGG
>CASFAA010000264.1 GCA_949292505.1 uncultured Oscillospiraceae bacterium | reverse complement strand
CCCGGCCCAGTACGCCGCCCGCTCCGGCAGGACGCGCCCGGCGGCCTCGCGGTAGAGCGCGGCTGCGAGCGCCCGCATTTCGGCGGGATCGGCGGACGAAAGCCGCAGCGCCCTGCCGCCGGGCTCCGGCGCGCCGGGGAGAAGGAGGGGCAGCTCTCTCCCGAACAGCGGGATCGAGGCGGGCAGGGCGGAGGCGGCGGCTTCCCGCTGCGCGGCGCGTCCGGCCTGCACCGCCTGCTTCTCGCGGATCCAGCCCTCCCGTGAGCGGACAAACGCGTCGATCGCGCCCTTCGCGGCGCGCAGCGGGGCGCGCACCTCGACGGAGCCGTCCGGCAGGACGCGCAGCTCGAGCGTTTTGCGCCGGGAGCGCACCAGCGTATAGTCCATGGGCGTCACTTCCTTTCTCCTGCATCGTACCACAAGCGGACGCCCCCCGCAAGAGGAGAAATGGGGCTGGAAATTCCCCCGGGGGAATGCTATAATATGGATTGCCGGAAAAGGAGGGAAGGTCCCGTGCTGTTTCACAGGAAGAACAAGGACTATTTTGACGAGAACATCGAGGTCGATTGCGCTTACTGCAGGCTCGGCTCTGATTTCGACGGGGCGGTCGTCTGCAAGGCCGGGCTGAACCTCGAGCCGGACGGCTCCTGCCGGAAATTTTCTTACGATCCGCTCAAGCGCAAGCCGTTCGCGCCGCCGCCGCTGCGCGAGTATGACCCGGACGATTTCAAGCTCTGACGGACGGAGCCGCCGCGCGGCGGCTCCGGCTGTTTTCTTTTTTGACCGTGTAACAAAAATGAAAGCGCCGCGGTATTCCTATTGAGAACAGGAACCCGCGGCGCGGGAAGGAGGCGACGGCAAGCCATGGAGCAGCCGTACCGCTCCCCGACGCCGGAGGAGGCCGTCGGGCAGTACGGGGATCTCGTCTATCGCCTGGCTTACGCCAAGCTCGGCAGCCGCTCGGACGCGGACGACGTCTATCAGGAGGTTTTTCTGCGCTATCTGCGGAAAAGACCGGCCTTCGAGAGCGAGGAGCACGCGAAGGCGTGGTTTCTGCGCGTGACGATGAACTGCATGAAAAGCTTCTGGGGCTCGTCGTTCCGAAGGCGGAGCGTCCCGCTTGACGAAACGCTTCCCGCGGAGGACCGCCCCGAGGACGGGGTGATGGAGTCCTATCTGCGCCGTCTGCCGGAGCAGTACCGCGCGGTCGTCCACCTGTTCTATTATGAGGATCTGCCCACGGCGCAGATCGCGAAGGCGCTTGGCCGCCGCGAGACGACCGTGCGCGTCCAGCTCATGCGGGCGCGGCAGATGCTCAGGGAAATGATGGAAAAGGAGGACGAGTGATGACCGATCATGAATTTGACGAGCGGTTCCGCGGAAAATACCGCGCTGCCGCCTCCTCCTGGACGCCTGACGCGAAAACGAAAAACGCCCTGCTCGAGAAGCTCCAGCCTGCCCCCGCGCCCCGGCGAACCGCCGCGCGGGTGCTTCGCCCCGCCGCGGCGGTGTGCTGCTGTCTGGTCATTGGCGCAGCCGCCGTCTTCGCGCTGCGCAGCCAGCCGCAGACGGACGGCATTGCCTTGACCGCCGTGACGGAGGATGAGAGCGCCGCGGCGGCTATGTTCGCCGCTCCCGCCGAGGGAGACGCCGCCCCCGCCGCCGCGGAGGACGCGAACGGCCTTGCGAAGGCCGCGAACGGCGCTGCGGATGCCGCCCCCGCCGAGGGGGATGCCGCCTCTGCCGTACAGGGGGAAGACGCGAATGATGCCGGAAGCGCCGGGAAGGCGCAGGCGCGCGATGTGCAGAACGGCGTGCAGACCTTCTCCGGGGAGGCGGAGGCGTCAAGCGGCGCGCGCCTGACGCAGGAGGAGATCGACGCGCTGCGGGAGCAGTACCCGATTGCCAATCCCGCCGCGTCCCCCCTGGTCATGATTGTGCCGCCTTCTCTGAGCGAGGTGATGGAGCGCTCGGATACCTTCGTCTACGGAGAGGTCGCCGGCGTGGAGACGGTGGAGAAGGTTCTCTCCACCGGGAACGAGTCGCTCGACGCGAAGCGGCAGGGGGCCGACGCCGGCGAGGTGAGCTTCCAGGTGCTCACGCTGCGCGTCATCGAGGACACGGCGGGCCTGTTCGGGGAGGGAGAGGAAATCTCCCTGTGGACGGACGCCAGCCTGGCGGAATACGGGCCGCAGCTGACGGAGGGGATGCGCGCGGTGCTTCCCGCCGCAGCGTACGGCAGTGAAGGCCGGTATGACACCTCCTATTGCGGCGCCTATTACGTCACGCCGGAGGGCTTCGTCCTCTCGGCCTTCGACGAGGAGCAGTGCGGCGGCTCGTGGAACGGCGTTCTCGTGGAGGAGCTTCTGGCCGGTCTCAGGGGCTGATCGGAGGCAAAACGAAAAAAGGGGCGCGGCCCGGCGCAGTCCGGAGGCCGCGCTCTTTTGCGTCTCTCCCTTGCGCCGCGCCGCCGCGCTTGCTATAATGGAGCTGTCCCGCAAAAACGGGGAGTTTTCGGCGCAGGAGGCGTATTCATGGCATCGTTCACCGCGCTGCTGCAGGAGGGGCGCGCGCCGACGCGGCGCGAGGAGCTCTCCGCCGTGCTCTCGCTCTCGTGGCCCGCGATTCTGCAGCAGCTTATGCTCACGCTTGTTCAATATATCGATACGGCCATGGTCGGTTCGCTCGGGCCGAACGCCACGGCCTCGATCGGCGTCGTGTCGAGCTCCGTGTGGCTGTTCAACGGCCTGCTCGGCGCGGCGGCGACGGGCTTCGCCGTGCAGGTCGCCCAGCACGTCGGGGCGGGCGGGATGGAGAGGGCGAAGGACGTCGCACGGCAGTCGCTCTATTTCTGCACGCTGTTCGGCCTGTTCATGGGCGGGCTCGCGGCGGGGCTGTCGTTCCCGCTGCCCGGCCTGCTCGGGGCGGAAAAGGCCGTGCAGGGCGACGCGTCCGCCTACTTCCTGATCGTCGGCTGCGCGATGCCGTTCACGACGATCAGCACTCTCCTGTCGTCGCTTTTGCGCTGCATGGGGGACACGCGCACCCCGATGGCGTACAACATCCTGCTCAACGTGTTCAATACCTGCTTCAATTTCCTTCTGATCTATCCGTCGCGGGACGCGCAGCTCTTCGGCATGACGGTCTTTCTGCCCGGCGCGGGCCTCGGCGTGCCGGGGGCGGCCATCGGCTCCGCGCTGGCGGCGCTTCTCGTCGCGGCGCTGTTTCTCAGGCGCTTCTTCCGCCGCGATTTCCCGCTGCGCATCCGGCTTTCGGGCGGCTTCCCGTTCACGCGGGACTGCCTCTCCGCGATGGTGCGCATCGCCATCCCGCAGGCGATGGCGCATACGGCCTCGTGCGGCGCGCAGATCGCCGTTACCGTGATCGTCGCGGGACTCGGTACGCAGGCGGTCGCCGCGAACTCGCTCGCCGTCACGGCGGAGGCGCTGTGCTACCAGCCGGGCTACGGCGTCGCCACCGCCGCGACGACGCTCGTCGGCCAGTCGATCGGAGCCGGGCGGCGCGATCTGGCCGTCCGCTTCGCACGCACGAGCACGTTTCTCGGCATGGCGATCATGACGGGCACCGGGCTTCTGATGTTCCTCTTCGCCTATCCGCTCATCGGGATGTTCACCCCGGACGCGGGCGTCGTGGCGCTCGGCGCGTCCGTGCTGCGGATCGAGGCGTTCGCGGAGCCGTTTTTCGCCGCGTCGATCGTCGCGTCCGGCGCGTTCTCCGGCGCAGGGGACACGAAGTGGTCGTTCGCCGCGAACCTTCTGTCCATGTGGGGCGTCCGCCTGCCGATTGCGCTTCTGCTCATCGGCTCGCTCGGCCTGACGGGGATGTGGATCGCGATGGCGAGCGAGCTGACGATCAAGGGGATCGTCTTCCTTTTCCGCCTGCGGTCGAAAAAATGGCTCGACAGCGGCACCGTCGTCGCGGAAAAGGCCGGGGCGTGAGGGTCTTGTGCTTTCCCCCCGAATAGGATATAATAAAGGATACCAGCCGGGCGCCGTCCCGGAGCAGTGTGAAGGAAGGACGGCAGCAGATGAACAGCAACAACAACGATTTTATCGATCTGGGAAGGGACGTCGGACGCGCCGTGCGCGACGCCATGGACGACTTCACCCATTCCCGGACGTTTGACGAGATCAAAAGGAATGTCGACGAGATCCGCCGCGGCGTCGGATCGGCGGTCGACCAGTTCGGCACGCCGAAGAACGCGAAGCCTCCGGAGCCGGAGAGGCCGCCTGTATACGACGCGCGGCCGGCTTCGCCGCGTCCTCAGACGGCGGTGCGCACCGAGTTCAAGCCGAGGAAGAAGGAGAAGCCGCGCTTCCCCGTCCCGTCCCGGGCGGGCGTGCTCTCGATTTTTGTGCTCGGCATCGTTTTCGGCTCGATTTTCGGCCTGCTCGCCGCGGCCTTCTGGCTTGCGTCGGCGCTCGGGGCGTTCCCGATGCTGTTCCCCGCCATGCTGTTCACCGTCCTCACGGGCGTGTGCGGCGTCGGCATCATTGCGGGAGGCGTGGGCTGCGGCTTTCACAAGCGCTTCCGCCTCTACTGCGAGAGCCTCGGCAAGGCGGATTTCATTCCGGTCGAGCAGCTCGCCGCCCATGTGGGGCTGAAAAAGAAAAAGGTCGTGCGCGACCTCAACAAGATGATTGAGCGCGGCTGGTTCCCGAACGGACACGTTGACCGCGCCGGGACGACCTTCATGGCCGATGAGGCCACCTACCGCCAGTACCTGCGCGCCGAGCAGTCGCGCATGGAGCGCGAGCGCCGCGAGGCCGCCCGCAGCGCCAAGGCCGACACCGGCAACCCGGAGCTCGACGAGGCCATCGAGGAGGGGCGCTCGTACATCCGCCGCATCAACGAGGCGAACGACGCCATCCCCGACGCGGATCTCTCGCGCGTCCTCGACGAGATTGAGGACGTCTCCATCCGCATCTTCGCCGTCGTGGAGCACCGCCCGGAGAAGCTGCCCGAGATCCGGCGCTTCATGAATTATTACCTGCCCACCACGCTCAAGCTGCTCGACGCCTACCGCGAGTTTGACCGTCAGCCCGTGCAGGGCGAGACGCTCGCAAACGCGAAGCGCGAGATTGAGGAAACGCTCGACATGATCAACCTCGCCTTCAAAAACCTGCTCGACAGCCTGTACGAGAAGGACGCGATGGATGTGTCCGCCGATATTTCCGTCCTGCGCGCCATGTTCGCGCGCGAGGGGCTCACCGGGAAGGATTTCCAGCCCGGAAAGCCGCCGGAGGACGAGGAGAAGATTGAGCTCAAGCTCTGAACCGACGATCCCCAAAACGAAGGAGGACTTGCAAGATGGATGAGAAAATGCCCCAGGTGACGCTGGAACTGGACCCGGCCCCGACCCTGACGCTCGAGACGGAGCAGCCCGCTCAGGAGCTGCAGACGGCTCCGAAGAAGGAGGAAGCGCCCGTCCTCGACGACTCGAGCCTCACGCCCGAGGAGAAGAAGATGGTCGACGATTTCGCGAAGAAGATCGATCTCACGAACACCTCCCTCGTGATGCAGTACGGCGCGGGCGCGCAGAAGAAGATGGCCGATTTCTCCGGCTCGGCGCTCGATAACGTCCGCACGAAGGATCTCGGCGAGGTCGGCGAGCTTCTGACGGGCGTCGTCGGCGAGCTGCGGAATTTTGACGTCGACGAGGAGGAGAAGGGCTTCTTCGGCTTCTTCAAGCGCACCTCCAACAAGCTCAGCACGATGCGCGCGAAGTACGAGAAGGCCGAGGGCAACATCAACAAGGTCTGCGAGAGCCTCGAGCAGCACCAGATGCAGCTGATGAAGGACGTCGCCCTCCTCGACAAGATGTACGAGCTCAATAAGGTCTACTTCAAGGAGCTCTCCATGTACATCCTCGCGGGCAAGAAGAAGCTGCAGAAGGTGCAGCAGGAGGATCTGCCCGCCCTCGCCGCGAAGGCGAAGGCCTCCGGCCTGCCGGAGGACGCGCAGGCCGCGAACGATCTCGCCGCCATGTGCAACCGCTTCGAGAAGAAGCTGCACGACCTTGAGCTGACCCGCATGGTCTCCATCCAGATGGCGCCGCAGATCCGCCTCGTGCAGAACAACGACACCCTCATGAGCGAGAAGATCCAGTCCACCCTCGTCAACACCATCCCGCTCTGGAAGAGCCAGATGGTGCTCGCGATGGGCATCACCCACTCGCAGCAGGCCGCGCAGGCGCAGCGCGAGGTCACGGACATGACGAACGAGCTTCTGCGCCGCAACGCCCAGACGCTCAAGATGGCGACGGTCGAGACGGCGAAGGAGTCCGAGCGCGGCGTCGTCGACATCGAGACGCTCAAGGCGGCGAACGAGTCGCTCATCTCCACGCTCGACGAGGTCATCCACATTCAGGACGAGGGACGCCAGAAGCGCCGCGAGGCCGAGGTCGAGCTCGGCCGCATCGAGAACGAGCTCAAGCAGAAGCTCCTCGACGTGATGGTCAACCGTCAGGCGTAACCGATATTGCGGACAAAACAGCCCCCCGGCCATTGCGCCGGGGGGTATTCTGTCTGCTTTTGTTTCGGAACGAGGGTTTATTTCTGCAAGCCTGCCGCATCCGGGGCGGAGCTGTTTCGCTTCGCGAAAAACCGGCGGTGGAGAAGCCGGATTGCCGAGCCGGAGAGGGCGAGCAGGGGAGCGGCGCAGAGCGCCGTCATCCAGATGACGCTGGCCCCGTAGCCCGACGTAAAGATGATGCTGAGCGCGAAAAGCGCGCAGAAGGAGAACTGCGCCGCCAGCAGGATGAGGAGAGCCAGAGCGGCAGCCTGCCTGCAGCGGACGGACAGCACGCACTCCGCCGCCCCGCCGCCGAGGCAGACGGCGGCGAGCAGGAGAAGGGGAATGGAAACGACCCCGCCGCCCAAAAGCGCGCGCAGCAGAAACACCACGCCGCACGCGAACCAGAGAACGCCGAGCACAAAGGAACGCTTGAGAAACATACCGGCACGCCTCCTCTCACAAAATTCTCACCGATCAAACACGTCGCCTGTGTTGATGCTGTAGCCGATGGGATCGGGGAGGTCGTCCTGCAGAAGCTGGCGGTACAGCTCCTCCGCCTTTTCGCGATCCGCTTCGCTGAATTGGTAGAAGTAATCCCCGTACCGGAAATCCGGCCAGTACCAGAGCAGCAGGGGATCGCCGCCGTCGCGGACGAAAATCATGCGGTTGGGGAGCGTTTGCCGGAGGAAATTGTGGCCGGGCCCCCAGCCCGAAACCGTGACGGTCGCCGTGCTGAGAAACGACTCCCACTCCGCGAGAATCTCCCGGTTGGCCGTGCCGTTCCCCGTGCCGGTGACCTGTGCCGCCGCCGCATGGGTGAGCCGGACGTCCGCGAGCTCGGGGACGACCTCGGAGAGCTTTCTCGGCGGGGAAAAGAAGGGTGCGGCGATCCACGCGGCCGACACCGCGAAGGCGGCTGCCCAGACGGCAATCAGCGAACGGACGAGAAGCTTCTTTCCGGAAGGCTTCATGAGAATCACCTCAGTTCTGCTTTAGAAAATGAATCGCTTCCGTATTATTTGTAGATTAACATGGCTCCGGCCAGGCAAAGCATAGCAGGAGGAATGTCATCATATGAGAAAGCTGTCACATAAGGATTCCAACCATTTGCACAGGTCATATACCGATGAAGATCATCGTTGGTGTCAGTGTATTCTCTCCATCCAAGAACAAAGATAGAGTGGCCGTCAAAAATAGTTGTATTGTAATGGAAAAGGATCGGCCTGTCTAATGAAACCTGAGACTTGATGTTATCAAATGAATAAGCATTGAAGGTAATATAATTGCCAATAAATCCTCGGGCATTTGCGTAAGCTGGAATGATGATTGGAAGCGAAGAATTAGGAGCAAATGTTCCACCTTGCTGTGTAAAGAGAAGTTGGTAAATTACATCGTATGTTTTAAACCAGTTGTGTTCGATTAGAATACCATCACAATCCCTTTTGTTTTCCATATAGTAAATAGCATTAGTGACAGCAACAGGAGTACATCCATAGGTTCTGCCTGAGTCTCCTCCGAAGTATGAATCGTACGGCTCTAACTGCCCCACATAACCAACTAATCTGCCATCTGGAATGTAATCTTCTGCAGAAAGCTCATATGTGCTGTCGATTTCATCTTCTTCTATAATAATATCTTGTATAATGTTGCTGTCAAGTGTTTCAGCATTATTAGGATGCGAAGTAAGCGTTTGCGAAGCTAAAGATTGTTGGCTTGCCGTTTTTTGTTGTGCAAATTTGCTTTGTGAAATAATACCCTGATTGGTGTCGTAATATACGTTTCCCTCCGCATTTGATAATTCAGCCGAATAACACATAGGGAGTGTTCGATATAACTTTGTCACAGTTGGCGTCGATGTATTTGCTGTGCGCGCAGAAGTTGCAGTAGCGATGCTGATGTTTTCCTCTATGATAGAAGCTACATCATAGCCTTCTACTGAGTATTCAGTTACCAAATTGTTTTCGCTTGTAAAATCAACGAAAGCATGACCGGAAGGCGTTCCATTTTTTTCAAATGATACATCGTATCCGATTAATTCATCGAATACATTGTAAACTTCTGTGCTTCCCAACACATCAAAACTGTCATCGTCTTCTACATGGCGTATAAAAGATTCAGCATAGCTTTCACAGGCTTGCTGTAAAGTGACACTTTCTTCATCCGAATCATACATAACAAGGGCAAATGTAGGGACTGTGCAGTTAGAGAAGACAAAAAAACACATGAACAAAGCGAATGATTGAATTATTTTTTTCATGAAAAATTCTCCTTTGTTGTATTTCATGTAATTTGTTCGTATACAACAAATTCTCCATCGGACTCACCTCTTTCTATAACCAATGATGTTATTAATGCTCACAATAACAAATTATCTGAAAATAATTTTTGTTTATTTTATAATAACACAACTACTTATTTTATTCAATAAAAATTTTCCAAAAATAAAAAATTTTATCTTTGACTTTATTTATTCTTCACAGTATAATAATAAAAAGAGAGGTCGTTTCGATGAGAAAGCAGGAGGCCGTCCTGCAGAAGCTGGCGGTACAGCTCCTCCGCCTTTTCGCGATCCGCGTCGCTGAATTGGTAGAAGTAATCTCCGTACCGGAAATCCGGCCAGTACCAGAGCAGCAGGGGATCGCCGCCGTCGCGGACGAAAATCATGCGGTTGGGGAGCGTTTGCCCGAGAAAATGGTGGCCGGGCCCCCAGCCCGAAACCGTGACGGTCGCCGTGCTGAGAAACGACTCCCACTCCGCGAGAATCTCCCGGTTGGCCGTGCCGTTCCCCGTGCCGGTGACCTGCGCCGCCGCCGCATGGGTGAGCCGGACGTCCGCGAGCTCGGGGACGACCTCGGAGAGCTTTCTCGGCGGGGAGAAGAAGGGTGCGGCGATCCACACGGCCGACACCGCGAAGGCGGCTGCCCAGACGGCAATCAGCGAACGGACGAGAAGCTTCTTTCCGGAAGGCTTCATGGCGAATCACCTCAATTCTGCTTTCAAAAACGAATCGCTTTCCCAAGAAAAAAGTATACTTGCCAATAAATCCTCAGGTATTTGCGTAAGCTGGAATGATGATTGGAAGCGAAGAATCGGGGGCCTTGCGTTGTAAAGAAAAGCTGGGAAATGAGATCGTATACAATAAACTCTCCATCGGACTTACCTCTTCCCATAACTCGTATTGTTATTATTGCTCACAAAAGAAATCAAGTCAAACAGCTTCTTGTCTATTTTAACAATAACACAATTATTTTTTTTGTCAATCTGTTTTCCCACAAAATATGCTTT
>CASFAA010000263.1 GCA_949292505.1 uncultured Oscillospiraceae bacterium | reverse complement strand
GCCGCCGACCTCGCCGACGCGCTGCGGCGCTTCTGCGGGTACTCCGTCTACGCGTGCCAGGAGCAGCTGCGCGAGGGCTATCTCACGCTGCGCGGCGGACACCGCGTCGGCGTCGCCGGGACGGCTGTCATGCAGCGCGGGGAGCTCGTCTCCGTGCGGGATATCTCGTCTCTCAACATCCGGATTGCCCGGGAGGCGCGCGGCTGCTCCGGCGAGCTGCTGCGCCGCTGCCTCTCCTTCCCGCGCGGCGGGCTGCTCCTCGCCGGGCCTCCGGCGAGCGGCAAGACCACCCTCCTGCGCGACCTCGCGCGCAAGCTCGGCAGCGGGGAGACAGGCCGCGTCCACAAGGTCGCCGTCGTCGACGAGCGCGGCGAGATTGCCGCCTGCCTCGGCGGCGTGCCGCAGTTCGACGTCGGCCTGTGCACCGACGTGCTCTCCTCCTGCCCGAAGGCCGAGGGCATCCTCCTCGCCGTGCGCAGCCTGTCCCCGGCGTATATCCTCTGCGACGAGCTCGGCGGCGCGGCGGAGGCTGCCGCCGCCGTGCAGGGCTGCGGGGCGGGCGCGGCCATCGTCACCACCATCCACGCCGGGACGTGGGAGGAGCTTATCCGCCGCCCGCAGACGAAGACCCTCCTCGAGACGGGAGCCTTCGATTCCGTCGCGCTGCTGCGGTCGCGCGAGGAGCCCGGCCGCCTCGCCGGGTGGCGAAAGGCGGGTGATTTGCTTGCTGAAATCCGCGGGGCTCGTGCTGCTCGCGGGAGCCTTCGCGTTCGCGGGGCTTCGCGCGTCGCTCCGGCTGACGGGCCGGGTCAGGCGTCTCGAGCGGTTTCTGCGCTTCCTGCAGAACGCGCAGACGGAAATTCTGTTCTCCTCGATTCCGGTCGTACGCCTGCTTGAGCGTCACGGCGGGGAGCTGCCCTTTCTCCTCGACTGCGCGGCGCGGTGCCGCGGCGGCGAGGATTTCTCCGACGCGTGGGCGTCCGCCGTGCGCGGGGCGGAGGGCTTTTCCCCGGAGGACAGAGAGCTTCTCCTGCGCTTCGGGGAGGGGCTCGGCGCGTCGGACGCAGAGGGGCAGCAGGCCCTCTGCCGGCTCACCATGACGCTCACGGAGCAGCGCCTTGCGGAGGCGCGGGAGGAACAGCAGAAAAAGGGCAGGCTCTGCCGCACGCTCGGCGTGCTCGGCGGCGTCGGGGCCGCGCTCCTGTTCTGCTGAAGAAAGGAATGGAACATATGAATGTGGATTTGATTTTCCGAATCGCCGCCATCGGCATCATTGTGGCGGTGCTCAACCAGCTGCTGATTCGATCCGGACGCGAGGAGCAGGCGATGATGACGACGCTGGCCGGGCTGATTGTGGTGCTGATGATGGTCGTGCAGGAGATCGACGCCCTGTTCCAGTCCATCAAATCCATATTTGGGCTGTGAAAGCGATGAGAAGGGGTTTTGACCATGGTGCCAATCGCGGCGATTGCCGCCGCTGCCGTCGTCACGGCGATTCTGGCCGTGACGCTCCGCCGGTATCACGCGGAATATGGGATGCTGCTCTCGCTCCTCGCGGGCGTGGGGATCTTAGCCGCCCTGCTCGCCGTCCTGCCGGACGTCCTCGCCGAGGTGACGGCGCTTTTGGACGCGGCGCGGCTGCCGGGGAAGTACGCCGTCATCCTGTTCAAGGCGCTCGGCGTCTGCTGGCTCGCGCAGTTTGCCGCGGACTCCTGCCGCGACGCGGGGGAGAGCGCGCTCGCCTCGAAGGTCGAGCTCGCCGGAAAGACGGCGGTGCTCCTGCTCTCGCTGCCGCTCTTTTCCGACGTCGCGGCGGCGGCTCTCGAGCTCGCCGGCGGCGGCTGACGGCTCTGCTCCTCGCCGTTTCCGTCCCCGTTTGCCTTTTCTGCGCCGTTCCCGCCGCCGCCGAGGAGCCGTACGAGGGCTTTTCCGAGGTCTATGAGGAGCAGCTCGAGGCGAGCGGCGCAGACGAGCTCCCGTACGCTCTCCCGGAGGAGACGAGAAGCGCGCTCGGCTCTCTCGGCGTCGGCTCCGTCGACTGGGAGGCCCTCTCGTCGCTCTCGCCGGA
>CASFAA010000262.1 GCA_949292505.1 uncultured Oscillospiraceae bacterium | reverse complement strand
TTCTCGTATCAGTCGCCCGATACTCAAAGTAATTACGGGTACTTCGTGCAAATTCTTAACGAATTTGCCATCGTTCGTTGTTTAATTTTCAAGGTTCTGTCCGCTTCCCTCATCGAGGAGCGTGCTTTACATTTTATCACGTTTTCGCGTGTTTGTCAAGCACTTTTTTCATCCTTTTTTCGGGAAGCTCCCGACATTGTATCACTTGCGCGGTACTTTGTCAAGATTTTTTCCGTCTCTCTCGACGGCTTGACTATCATACCACAGCGGAATACCCTTGTCAACAGGTTTTTTCAAAAATCTTCATTTTCTTTTTCCTTTTTCCTACCTGTACAGCTTTATCATTGCCATTCCTTTGCTTTCTATGCAAAAACCCGTTGCGCATACTTTCGCTCCTGCTATATAATAGAAGGCAGAGTTTTTCCGTGACGGAAAAGAAAACGGAGGTACCTGTTCCATGCCGATTCGCATTCCCGCCGATCTTCCCGCCTATAAAGTATTGGAAAGCGAAAACATCTTTGTGATGACGCACCAGCGCGCCGTCGCGCAGGACATTCGCCCGCTGAAGATCGTGATCGTCAACCTGATGCCCACCAAAATCGAGACGGAGAACCAGCTGCTGCGCCTGCTCGGCAACACACCGTTGCAGGTCGATATTTCGCTGATGCAGATGGCCAGCCACGTCAGCCGCCACGTCTCCCCCTCGCATCTGCAGGCATTTTATAAAACCTTTGACGAGCTTCGCAGGGAGCGCTTCGACGGCATGATCCTCACCGGCGCGCCTGTGGAGAATATGCCGTTCGAGGAGGTCGACTACTGGCCGGAGCTCTGCGACGTAATGGACTGGAGCCTCACGAACGTCTACTCGACCATGCACATCTGCTGGGGCGCACAGGCCGGACTGTACCATCATTTCGGCGTGCCGAAATATCAACTGGCGCAAAAGCTTTCCGGCGTCTTCCGCCACAAGCTGCTCGTGCCGACGCACCCGCTGGTACGCGGCTTCGACGACGAGTTCTTCGCGCCGCACAGCCGCAACACGGAGGTCCACCGCGAGGACATCAAAAAGCATCCGGAGCTCGAGATCCTCTCCTCGTCGAACGCGGCGGGCGTCCATCTGATCGCGCGCAGCGACGGGCGGCAGTTCTTCGTGACCGGACACCTGGAATACGACCGCGAGACGATCGCGAACGAATACTTCCGCGACGTCAAGAAGGGACTCAACCCCGCCGTACCGCAGAATTATTTCCCGAACGACGACGTGACGCAGCGCCCGCTCTTCAACTGGCGCAGCCACGGCCATCTGCTGTTCTCCAACTGGCTCAACTACTACGTCTACCAGTCGACGCCGTACGACCTCGACGATCTTCCCAGCGTCACAGGAAGAACCGGCGCATAATCACAAGAATCCAACAGCCCGGCAGCGCCCCCATCGGGAGGCTGCCGGGCTGTTCTGATCAATAGCCGTATTTCTTTCGTTTAAAGACGAGGAAAAAGCCAGCGGCCGCGACGGCCATCGCCTCTGCCGCCACGATGGAGAGCCATATCCCGTCCACGCCCCAGAGTATCGGGAAAACGAGCACAGCGGCCACCTGGAAGACAAGCGTGCGGAGAAAGGAGATCAATGCCGAAGTCAGGCCGTCGTTGAGCGCGGTGAAAAAGGCGGAACCGAAGACCGCGAAGCCCGCGAACAGGAAGGAGAACGAATAGATCGAAAACGCATGGATTGTGAGCTCGTACAGCTCCGCGTCATATCCGACGAAAATCGCCGAGAGCGGCCCTGCCGAGAGTGCCGCCGCGAGGAACATCAGCACGGCAGCCACGGCAATTACGAGGCCGCTTTTTCGCAGAAGGCCGTGCAGCTCCGGCTTGTTCCCCGCCCCGTAGTGGAAGCTGATCACCGGCGAAACGCCCACCGAATAGCCGATATAAACCGCCTGAAAGACAAAGTTGACATACATCAGCACCCCGTACGACGCGACGCCGTCCTCGCCCGCGTACCGCAGCAGCTGGACGTTGTACAGCATCCCGACAAGGGACATGGAGATGTTTGACATCAGCTCCGAGGAGCCGTTCGTGCAAACCTGGAGCATGACGCGCCCCATCCACCGCGTGCGCGTGAGGCGCAGCAGGCTGGTGTTCGGCCTCGCGAAGTAGAGAAGCGGGAGCAGTCCACCGACGCACTGGCTCAAAGCCGTCGCCGCGGCGGCCCCTTCGAGTCCCCAGGAAAAAACGGCGACAAAGAGGGCGTCGAGCGCCATATTGGTCAGGCCGGCGGCGACCGTCACATACAGGCCGAGCTTCGGCTTCTGCGCCGACGCGAACAGGCACTGAAACTCGTACTGCAGCACATACGCCGGGATAGCGAGCAGGATGACCCGCGCATAGCGAACGCTGTACTCGAGCAGCTCACCCTCTGCGCCCAGAAGAACGGCGCAGGGGCGAACGAACAGAAGGCCAAGCACAGAGAACAGAATACCCATGCCCAGAGAGACATAAACCACCAGCGAAAACTGGCGGTTTGCCATCTCGCGATCGCCCTCTCCCATCGTTTTCGCAATCAGCGCGCCGCCGCCCGTCCCGAACAGGAAGCCGACGGCTCCGATGATCATGAGAAACGGCATGATGAAGTTGACCGCCGTGAACGCCGTCTTGCCCACAAAGTTCGAGACGAAGAAGCCGTCGACAACGCCATAGATAGATGTGAAAATCAGCATGACGACCGAGGGCGCCGTAAAACGCAGAAGCCGTCCATAGGAAAAATGGTCGGAAAGCTGAATGCTCCGCTTTTCGTGCTTCATCATACGGCGCCTCTCACAGCGTCTGCGCCTTCTCCCGCAGATCATGGAGAAAACGCTCCGTCAGCTCAAGATACCGGGCGACGTCCTCCCGCGGCCAGGAGGAAAACACCTCGTTCTCCATCAGGAGGACGCGCAGGGCGGTGCCGGAGGCGTACTGCTTTCCCTGCTCCGTCAGGCAAAGGCGTTTCGCCCTGCCGTCCTCCGCCTCGGTCGTGAGGATTCCCTCGCTCTCGAGCTTACGGATCGACGAGTTGATCGTCTGCTTGCTCAGGCCGGTGAGGCGGCAGACGTCTGCAAGGAGACACGCGTCCCCGTAATTGCAGATGGTGTAAAGGATTTTCATCGCGCTGTCGGAGAGGTTCATGCGCAGAGACATCTCGTGGTAGACGGCGTCAAGTTCGCCGACCAGGTGATTCAGTCGTTTCAGATCGCAGAACTGGTTTTCCATGCCGCTTCCTCCTAATTGTATGAAATCGTACTGTTCACGCAGTATTATAGTACGAAATCGTACTATTGTCAAGCGGGCACGCCAGTTTCGAGCAAAAAAAGAACCGGAGCCGCGCCGCATAGGACGCGCTCCGGTTCCGGTTCCGAGAAAGAGAATTACAGATCGATGCTGCCGGCAGCTCCGCCGTTCATCACATAGTAAGCCTTCTGCTCCTCGGGCTTGACATAGAGCTGAACGTCGCTGAGTACGGAAACATCTCCGCCCTCGGCGGCATAAGCAGCCTTCGCCTTCTCAAGCAGCTCGGACACGGTCCACTCGCTGCCGGCATACTGGACATGAACGGTCTCCACAAGCTCCGCCTTCTTCGCGGCAGCCTTCTTCGCAGCGGGCTTCTTCTCCTCGACGGGAGCCTCCACCTTCACCTCGACAGGAGCCTCCGTCTTCTTCTCGACAGCGGTTTCCTTCTTCGCCGCAGCGGGCGCTTCCTTCTTCACTTCGGCAGCAGCCGTCTTCGGCGCCGTGGTCTTCTTCGCTTTGGTCATGGGTAATTCCCTCCTGTTGGCCTTTCGGCAAAATTCATATAAAAGCCTTCGCAGCAAATCATCGCGAATCAGCAGTGTTATTTTACCCCATTTCAATACGGACTGCAAGTCCTTTCTGGAAATTCATGCATTTTTCCCCGCATTTTCTTCCAGTAAACAAATTTGCATACAGGAATATTGCTCAGTCTTATGGGTTTTTTGGCACAAACCGATAAGGACGAGTATACATTATTCTGCAAGTTTTTGGCGAAGCTGATGCAGGATCACCTTTTCTCTGCGCGATATCTGCGCCTGCGTCACGCCCAGAAAACGCGCCGTTTCCGTCTGGGTGACGCTCTTGCAATAACGCAGAAAGACAAGCTTCCTGTCGCGCAAAGGGAGGGAATCGATCGCCTGCCGCAGGGAAAGGCGCTCGATCGCGTCGTCCTCTCCGCTGTCGACGGCGACGTCCGTCTGGCCCTCGCTGTGTTCCTCGTCCTGCGTCAGGGAGAGCACGGGCTGCCCTGCCTCAAGCGCCTGGGCGGCCTGCTCCGGCTCGACGCCAAGGAGAGAGGCAAGCTCGGAGACCGTGGGGGAGCGTCCCTCCCGCTGGAGAAAGTCGTCGCTCTCCCGCCTCGCACGGGCGGACAGCTCGCGAAGCGACCGGCTCACCTTGACAGCTCCGCCCTTGCGGAACAACAGCTTCATCTCGCCGAGGATCAGATAAACGGCGTAGGTGGAAAAGCGCAGGCCGCGGTTCTCCTCGAAGCGCTCCGCCGCCTCCACCAAACCGACGCAGCCCGCCTGATAGAGATCGTCGTACTCGACGCCGCGCCCGCGAAACCGCTGCGCACAGCTATGTACGAGGCCCAGATTGGCGCGCACCCGCTCCTCAGCGTCCATGCCCGGAGCGTCCTGAGAGGCGTTTTTCCATCGTCACGCACGTCCCCTTTCCGGGGCGCGAGGTGACGTGCAGCCGGTTCATAAAGCTTTCCATCACAGCGAAGCCGAGGCCGGCGCGTTCCTCGCCGCCCGTCGTAAAAAGCGGCTCCATTGCCTTTTCCACGTCCTCAATGCCGCAGCCCTTGTCCTTCACCTGGACAACGAGCCGTCTGCCCTCGTAAATGCGCACCGTCAGCGTGATTTCGCCGATGGTGTCGCGGTAGGCGTGAACGATACAGTTCGTGACGGCCTCCGAGACGGCGGTGCGCACGTCGCTGAGCTCGTCGACCGTCGGGTCGAGCTGGGCGGCGAAGGCGGCGACCGCCGCGCGGGCAAAGCTCTCGTTGGCCGAGGTACTGGGAAAACTTACCTTCATCTCGTTGATTGCGTTTGTCCTCATGCCTGTCCCTCCTTTCCGCTGATAACGGTGCACAGCTCCCGAATACCGGCCAGCGACACGAGCTTTTCGAGGCGCGGCGGCAGATTCGCAACGCAAACCTCTCCGCCCCATTCGCTCATCATCCTGTAACGCCCCATGATGAGGCCGACCCCGGAGCTGTCCATAAACTGGACGCCGGAAAAATCGAGCGTCAAAAGCCGCGGTTTCGTGCGCTGCGCCGCGGCGTCAATTTCCTCGCGGAGCTCCCGCGCGCCGTGGTGGTCGATCTCCCCGTCGAGCAGCGCGATGAGCTCCCCCTGCTTCATTTGCAGCTGAACTCCCATTGCTGATACCTCCTGCTTGTTTCAGAATTCCCCGAACACGGGCGAACTATGCGCCTTTCTGGGGGAAAAAGAAAAATCCCCTCTCCCGGAGAGCCTGTCTCTCTCAGGATAGGGGATTTCTGCCGCGTATTTGCGCGAAGAAGGGGGTTCAGGAAGGATTTAACAGTTTCTTCAAAAGCGGACGCGCCTCGCCGGCGAGATACAGAGAGCCGCAGACCAGGACGCCGCGCTCGGCTCCGGCGGCAAGCGCCTTTTGCAGCGCCTCCTCCACCGACGCGCAGGGCTCGGCGGGGATACGGCGTTTCTCCCACTCGGCGGCGAGGTCGGCGGCGCTCAGCGCACGCGGGGAATCGGGCGCGGCGGTGTAGACCTTCTCCATCACGCCGTCAAGCCTGCGCACGGCCTCGCGGACGTTCTTGTCGGCCATCATGCCGCACACGCCGATCATGCGCTTCTTCGTCACGAATTTTTT
>CASFAA010000261.1 GCA_949292505.1 uncultured Oscillospiraceae bacterium | reverse complement strand
CTTCTCCGGCGGACGATCCCGCCCTACGGCAGCCCGTACGCCGAAGCGGAGATCGCCTCCCTCCTGTCGGCGCTCGACAACGCCACCTTTGTCGCCGAGACCGGCTCCCACGGCGACGACATCGCCAACGCGCGGATGCCGTTCTTCGGCCTGAACGTAATCCTCTCGATGTACAGCGATCCCGAGATCGGCCCGGCGTGGGCGGAGATCGAGGGCAAGACGGTCGCGGAGGCCGCGGCGATCTGCCAGGAGGCGCTGTTCGACGAAACGCAGACGCTCGGCGCGGGCTTCGATCCCGCGAAGCACCAGACGGGCGGCGCGGCGTCGAAGGTGCTGCTCGACTTTGACAACGACCGCATCCTGCGCACCTCCGCGAAGGGCGTGACGGACAACACGCCCGACCAGATGCGCGAGGACATCGAAAAGAACGCGCGCAACAGCTACTTCGACGAGGCGCTGAGCGTCCTGGACAAGCTGTTCGGCTCCCACGTCATCGCGGAGGCGTCCGTGGCGAAATACACAGACGCCGCGGGCAAGACGCATTACGGCTCGCAGATGGCGCTCGCCAAGGGCAGGGAGGCGTCGAAATTCAACTTCGGTCTCGGCAGCGAGGCGGAATTTGCGGACGTGCTGCTGCGCACGAAGGACGAGAAGCGCGACAAGCAGACGAGAGAGGTCATCTCGACGACCGACCGCCCGTACTACAACCTGATGGACAACCCGGCCATGCTCGGCGAGATGCTCAAGCTGCAGGTCATCGACTATGTGGCGGCCTCCGCCGACCGGCACGCGAACAACTTCTTCCTCAATCCGGACGCCGCGCCGGGGCAGGCGCTCGTGACGGGCATCGACAACGACCGCGCGTTCCGCGAGGCCGGCATCAACAACGTCATCGGCTTCGCCCACACGCGCGGCGTCGAGCAGGACAACTCCGCCGATATGCGCATGGGCGCGTACAACTCCGTGACCCTCGGCCACGCCTTCCGCGTCATCACGCCCGAGGTGCGGGACATGATAAACAGCGTCACCCCCGACCAGCTGCGCACCACGCTGCGCCCGTACCTCTCCCGTCCGGCGCTGGCCATCACCGTCGAGCGCCTCAAGACGCTGCAGGACTACATCAAGGGCTCGGAGGTTGTGGATCTCACCACGGAGGACGGGCGCGGCCGCTACGCGGCCTTCCTCAAGGAGGTCATGTTCAACACGGTGACGCACTTCATGCGCTTCCAGAGCCCCACGCAGCAGGCGGGCGGCTACAGCGTCGCCGAGCGCAGCGGCAACCTCGCCGCGAACGTGCTCATGGACTCGTTCGTCGACACCTACTTCGTCGGCCAGGGCGGCGCGAACTTCAACCTCGACACCATCCTGCGCGCGCTCGGCAAGATGGGCTACACGCGCACCCAGGTGCTCACCGCCCTGCGTGACAACGGCCGTCTGAAGCCGGGCGGCCAGCCGCTCACGGAGGACGAGTTCCAGGCGTACCTGAATTCGCCGCTGTTTGCCGTGCTGCCGCTGTGAGGGCGGCAAGCTGGCGATTGGGAAAGTGAAGGGCCCGTTGCAAAACACCGAAGCAAAAGGAGCGGTGCGGCAACCCTTTTGGGGATGCCGTGCCGTTCCTTTTTTTTTTGAAAAAATTCGACAAAATACTTGACAATCAAAACGAAATATGCATAAGTAAAGATATAACTTAACTAAGATAATAAAGTTGAATGAGAGATGGATCAATCGTATGAAAATTACCCGGCAGGTGCTGAACGCTTTCAATAAGAAACAGGTTATCGACATTGTCCGCACGAGGGATCGGGTGTTCAAGGCCGAGATCGCGAGAGAGCTTGGCCTGAGCATTCCGACCGTCATGAAGATTTCCGACGGCTTCATCCAAAAAGGCCTGATCCGCGAGTGCGGAAAGGGCGAATCCACCGGAGGAAAGCCGCCGCAGCTGCTGGAGTTTGTCCCCGGCGCCCGCTGCAGCGTGGGCGTCGACATCGGCAAAACCACGACGACGATCCTGCTGATGGATTTGCAGGCGAATATCATTGTCAAGCAGTCCGTCCCGACGGGCGACGTCCGCGACCCGAATTTGTTCCTCGAGCGCGTCATGAAGCTGATTGAGGAGGTCATCGACGCCGCGAAGCTCCCGCCGGGCCGCCTGCTCGGCATCGGCGTCGGCGCGGCGGGGCTGATCGATTCCGAAAACGGCGAGGTGCTTTTCTCCCCCGACTTCGGCTGGGAAAATATCCGCGTCGCGGAGATTCTGTCAAAGCGCTTCTCCATGAAGGTGATGCTGGAAAACTCCACGCGCGCGAAGGCCATGGGAGAAAAATGGTTCGGGGCCGCGGCGGAGGCGGACGATTTCATCTGCCTGAATCTCGGCTACGGCATTGCGGCTGCGCTGATGATCGACGGCGAGCTGTACTGCGGTCACTCGGGGACGAGCGGCGAGTTCGGCCATGTCACGATGGAGAGGGACGGCCCGGAATGCGACTGCGGCAACCGAGGCTGCCTCGAGGCGCTGGCCTCCGGCAACGCCGTCGCCAAATCGATGCAGCGGGTTCTCCGCGAGGGCGGAGAGAGCTCGGCGCTGTCCTATGCGGAAAGGCCGGAGATTGAGGCCGTCGACGCGAAGGCTGTATACAGTGCGGCGAAGGCGGGCGACCGCGCCGCCGCGGAGATTGTGGAGAAGGCGCTCGAATACATCGGGATTGGCCTCGCGGGGATCGTCAACCTGTTCGACCCGGAGCTGGTGGTCCTCTCGGGCGGTATTGTCAAAAACGGCCGGATGGTGCGGGAGACGATCACCCGCTATATGAACAAGCACCGGATGAAGCACGCAGGCCGGCACGTCCGGATTGTGGAGTCGGTGCTCGGAGACGACGGCACGGCGATCGGAGCGGCGACGCTGCTCGTCAAGAGGCTGGTGGAGAACGGAGGAGAATGGGAATGAAAGGGTTTTCGTATTTTGCCCCGACGGAGATTGTGTACGGCCGGGGAAAGGCGGAGGAGCTCGGGCGTCTGGCGGCGCGGTACGGGAAAAGGGCGCTGCTGACGACAGGCCCGGGAGATTCGCCCGCTCTCGGCGGCTTGTACGGAAGGCTCCGGGAGCTGCTTCGGGAGGCGGGCGTCGAGACGGCGCATTTTGACGGCGTGCGCCCGAACCCGACGACCGATCAGGTCACGGCCGGCGCGCGGCTGGCGCGCGCGTTCGGGGCGGAGCTTGTGATCGGCGTGGGCGGCGGCTCCGCGCTCGACGCGGCCAAGGCGATCGCCGTGGAGGCGTCGCACGAGGGCACGGCCTGGGACTACCTGCATTTCACGGCGGGCCCCACGGAGAAGACGCTGCCGATCCTCGCCGTGGGCACCACCGCCGGCACAGGCTCGCAGGTGACGCCGTGCGCCGTCATTACGAAGACGGAGGAAAAGGACAAGTCGGCCATCTGGCACCGGAACATCTTCCCCCGCGCCGCCATCGTCGACCCGTCGCTGACGGATTCGATGCCTCCCGCCGTGACGGCGCAGACCGGCTTCGACGCGTTCTGCCACTGCTTTGAGGCGTACCTCTCCGCCGGCTGCAATCCAATGGTCGAGGTGCTTGCGCTTGAGGGCATCCGGCTTGCCGCCCGGTTCCTGCCGCGCGCGGTGCGGGATGGGACGGACACACAGGCCCGCGACAAGATGGCGTGGGCGGACACGCTCGGCGGTCTCGCGAACGCCTCGGCGGGGGTGACGCTTCCCCATGGGCTCGGGATGCAGATCGGCGGCCATTGCCCGTGGGTGACGCACGGGCAGGCGCTCGCGGCGATCTACCCCGCTTTTCTGCGGTACACCGCCGCGTGGGCCGTGCCGAAGTTTGCCGCCGTGGGCAGGATATTCTCCCCTTCTCTCGCTTCGGCTTCGGACGAGGCGGCGGCGCAGGGCGCGTGCGCGGCGATCGAGGCGTTCCTCGGGGCGATCGGCCTGCGGATTTCCCTCTCCTCGCTTGGCATCCGGGAGGACGCACTCGGCGAGATTGCCCGCTGCGGCCAGGTGCTCAGCGACTATAAAAACAATCCTCGCGTGGCGACCATCGAGGAGATGGACGCGCTGCTGCGGGAGAGCTGGGAAATGGGATGACGCCCCATTTGGCAATGCGGCGCGGCGTCCGTCCGCGCGGAGAGGAGTGCAATCGATGAACGAAAAGGGATACCGCAGCTTCGCCCCCGCCGCCTCGTGGGAGGAGGCCATGCTGTGCGGGAACGGGACGCTCGGCGCGCTCGTGATGGGGACGCCGCTCAGGGAGCGCGTCGTGCTGACGCACGAAAAGCTGTTCCTGCCGCTGCACGAAAAGCTGCCGCCTGTGGATATGGCCTCCCACCTCGGGGAGATCCGCGCGATGCTCGCGTGCGGCGAGTACCAGCGGGCGGCGGACTATGTGGTGGAGCTCTCCCAGCGGGAGGGCTACGGCGAAAAGCGGTGGACGGATCCCTTCTTCCCGGCGGCGGAGCTGCGCCTTTCCCTGTGCGGCGCGCGGGAGTGGTCCGGCTATGCGCGCAGCCTCAGTTTTGAGACCGGCCTGGCGTCGGCAAGCTATCAGGCGGACGGAAAAGCCGTCCGGGAGGAGGCGTTCGTCTCCCGCGCGGACGGGCTCGTCTTCCTGCGCCTGACGCTCGAGGAGCCTGGGGACATCCTGCTCGAGCTTATGCCGTTTGCGGAGCAGGGGCGGGAATCGTACTGGCAGGGGCCGCGGCACGCGGCCCTGCTGGGGAAGCCGGCCTACTTCTGGGCGGAGCGCGCCGTCTCGATGCGCGTGCCGTTCCCGCCGCCCGGCGAAGGGCATCCTGTTCCGCCCCAAAAACAGGCGCCCTCTTTTTGTGAGGAAAAGTATGAGTGCTGCCTGCGGGTGCTCGCCGCGGACGGCGAGGCAATCGTCTCGGAGCGCGGCTACCGGCTGCGCGGGACGAGCGAGGCGGTCGTCTGCGTGGGGCTGTGGCCGCTCGAGGGCGGCGAGAGCCTGCTGCGCGGCTTCCTTGCCGGTACGGACGGCATGACCCCCTCCTTCTCCCACCTGCTGCGCCGCCACAAGCCGCTGCACACAGGCATCTTCGGGCGGGTGCGGCTCGACCTTCACGGCGGCGCGGATCGGGAGCTCTCCGCCGAGGCGCTCTGGGAGAAGTCCCGCTCCGGCAGCGTGCCGAACGCGTTTTACGAGAAGATTTTCGACGCCGGACGGTACGAGATCCTCTCCTCCTGCGGCGATTGGCCGCCGAACCTGCAGGGCGTGTGGACGGGGACGTACGCCGTGCCGTGGTCGTCCGATTACACGAACAACGGCAACGTCCAGACGGCCATCGCCTCCCTGCTCTCCGGCAACATGGCCGAGTGCATGAAAAGCTGGTTTTCCTATCTGGATTTCATGCTGCCCGATATGAAGGAGAACGCGCGGCGGCTCTACGGCTGCCGGGGGATTCACCTGGCGTCCCGCTCGAGCACGCACGGGCTGAACAACCATTTCGACTCGACGTGGCCGATGACGTTCTGGACGGCCGGAGCCGGCTGGGCGGCGCGCTTTTATTACGATCACTGGCTCTACACGGGGGACGACGCGTTCTTCCTCGAGAAGGGCCTGCCCTTCCTGCGCGAGGCCGCGCTGTTTTACGAGGACTTCCTCGTCGAGGGGGACGACGGCTTCCTCCACTTCACGCCTTCCTACTCGCCGGAGAACGCCCCGGCCAACACCGGCTCGCAGGCGTGCGTCGACGCGACGATGGACCTCGCGGTCGCGCGCGAGCTGTTCACGAACCTGCTGACGGCGTGCCGGACGCTCGGCGCCGAGGGGGAGAGCCTCCCGAAATGGGAGAGCCTCCTGCGCCGCCTCCCGCCGTACCGTGTGAACGATGACGGCGCGCTGAGCGAGTGGGCGTGCCCCGCGCTCGAGGACTGCTACGACCACCGCCACGCCTCCCACCTCTACCCGCTGTTCTACGGCATTTCCCGGGAATTTCGGGAGAGCCGCCGCCTGTTCGACGCCTGCCGCCGTACCTACGAAATCAAGAACGAGCGGAAGAAGAAGGAAAAGGGCGTGATGGCCTTCGGCATGGTGCAGGCGGGACTGGCCGCCGCGCACCTCGGCGACGCCGCCGCCCTCGGGGAGACGCTCGAAGCGCTCGCGGCGAACCACTACTACCGCACCTTCGCCACGTCGCACGACGCGGGGCCGTCGATTTTCAACGCCGACCTCAGCGGCGGAATGCCGGCCCTCATGCTCGAGGCGCTCGCGCAGTCGTACGAGGCCGTCGGGCCGGAGGGAGCGATTGACTCGTACGACATCGTCCTCCTCCCGGCCCTGCCGCCGTTCTGGCCGTCCGGCTCGGTGGAGGGGATGCGCCTGCGCGGCGGCTTCACGCTGTCGCTCTGGTGGGAGGACGGCGCCGTCGCGCGGTATGAGCTCGAAAATCCCCCCGGAAACCCCTACCGCGTCGAAACCGGCGCGGAATATTTCGCGCGGCTGCGCCGTGAAGCAGGGGAGTAGGAGCTCTTTTCCCGCGCGGATCATGCAGAGAGCTTCGCTGACGGTTTTCCGGCCGTGCTTCCGGCGGGCGGCAGCGACGCAGGCCGGCCGCTGAATGGCAATTTGCCGGGACATTCCCCGGCAAATTGGATTCCGGACGATTCCCGCCAAGCTGGCGCATTTATCTTTGTCGGAACACCCCGCCATCATCTGTAAAATCTCCATACAGGTCTGTATTTAGCATATGTTTTTTGGCCCTTTTGGCTCTTATAATAAAAGAGACGAATGGAACCGGGCGGCGACACATTCTGTCGCCGCCCTTGCTTTTTCTTTCAGGTAAAGCCTGCTTTGCCTGAAGGAAAAAGCATATTTTCAAAAAAAGGGAGAGTGTCAGCATGAAGGCAGCGCTTGTCTACACCAGCACCACGCCGGAGCTCATCGAGCTCGTCG
>CASFAA010000260.1 GCA_949292505.1 uncultured Oscillospiraceae bacterium | reverse complement strand
CGGCGAACGGGGCGAACAGCTTCGCGCGGTTTTCGGCCGGCATCCGCCGGTGCGCGGAGACGGGGCGCGGCCGGCGCAAAATTTTCTCATAGGCTTCGTTCATTTTCGGTGTCCTCCAATCTGCCCGTTGCGTTCGATGGTGGTGGCGGCCTCGAACAGGTCGTGCCCCCTGACGACGGCGTTCTTCCCGAACCGGCGGTGCAGGCCGAGCGTCGCCAGGGCGAGGGACGTCTCGCGGCGCTCGTCGCGGTCGGAGCAAAACAGGCTCAGCTGCGGCGCGGTCTCCTCCGCGCGGCAGAGCCGGATCGCCGCGACGCTCATTCGCCGCACCTCGAGGCGCTTGTCGGTGAGCCTGTCGTAGAGGGCGAGGACGGCCTCCGCGATCCGGGAGAGGGAGGCCGTCGGCGCGCCGAGCTTCCCCGTCCCGTGGACGGAGGCGGGCGTCTCCTTTCCGTACCGGATGCGCGTCACGCCCTGGTAGGCGGAGGAGCCCTCGCGCCCGAACGACTCGTAGCCAACATAGAGCGTCACGCCCTCGGCGGCGTACCCCTTGTCGAGGAGCTCGAGGGCGACCTGCTCCGCCATCTCCCGCACGACGATCCGCCCCTCCTCCCACGAGTACGGGCGTTTCAGCACCTGCCCGGAGGCAAGTGACTTCGCGGCGGGGCGATAGCGCTTGATGGCCTCCATCGTGCAGGACTCGCAGCCCCAGGCGTGGTCGATGAGCAGCTCCGCGTCGACGCCGAACGCGCGGAACAGCGCCTCCTCATTGCGCAGACTCAGCAGCGCGAGGTCGCCCATGCGAAACACGCCGAGCCGCCGGAGCCGCTCCGCGATGCCGGGGCCGATCTGCCAGAAGTCGGTGAGCGGCTCGTGCTCCCAGAGCGTCTCGCGGAAGGAGAGCTCGTCGAGCTCCGCGACGCGGACGCCGTCTTTCCCCGCAGGGAGGCGCTTCGCGACGATATCCATCGCAATTTTCGCGAGGTAGAGGTTCGTGCCGACGCCGCCCGTCGCCGTGATGCCGAACGAGGCGAGAACGTCGCGGATCATGGCCGTGACGAGCTCGCGCGCCGTCATGCCGTAGAGCGGCAGGTAGGGCGTGAGGTCGAAGAACGACTCGTCGATCGAATAGACGTGGATGTCCGAGGCGGCGAGGTACTTGAGATACGTCCCGTAGATCTCCGACGAGACCTCGAGGTAGCGCGCCATGCGCGGCATCGCCGTGATATAATGCACCTCCCTGCCCGTGCGGGCGCGCAGCTCGGCGAGCCTCTGCCTGACCTCGAACAGCCGCGGCCTGCCCGGCACGCCGAGCGCCTTGAGCGAGGGGGAGACGGCGAGGCAGATCGTCTTGTCCGAGCGCGTCTCGTCGGCGACGACAAGGTTCGTCGTCAGCGGGTCGAGGCCGCGGTCGACGCACTCGACGCTCGCGTAATAGCTTTTCAGATCGATGCAGGCATACCGCCTTTCCCGCGCGTCCATAGCCGCCGCCTCCAATCCAGAATAAATGTTCGATGTTCTGCCTTTATTATAGAACTAATATTCGAGAATTGCAAGGGGAAAGATATGGAAACGGAAAAAAGCTCCGCGCGGAAACGGGAAGCTTCCGCGCGGAGCTGCTAGAGGCGGGCTTTTTACGGCGCAAAGAGATCGTCCCAGGAGAGATCGTCCGTGAGCGCGTTGACGGTCTCCGGGGCGGGGAGAAGCACGTCGTCGGGGGAAAGCTCGCAGGCGTTCCCGCCGACCCAGCTGAGCAGGACGGTCTCGCCCCTTCTCTCCATTCTGGCGTCTCCCAGCGTATCGGAGGAAACCTCCTTGCCGCGGATTTCGACGGTAAGTCCCTCCCGCACGCGGACAGGGTACGTCAGCACGGCGGCATCCTCCTGCGTATAGGGATGCAGTCTGCACAGCGGCGCCCAGCACAGCGTGTCGATCGCCGCGTCCGAGCTTCCCCAATAAATCAGCGCCCACTCGTTCCCGCCGCACACGGGGCATTCCCCGGCCCGGGCGGTCACATAGACGCGGACGAGCTGATTGGAGATGGTGAGATTGACCTGCGACGCATACGGAATGCCGTAGCAGGGGACGTCCTCCCCGGCGAAGAGGAAGGGCTGGGAGAGCTCGCCGGGCGTCAGGCGGTATATGGGCTCCTCCGCGGCGGCAGCGGCGCCGGAGCTCGCGGGCAGCGCCCCTCCTCCCGCGCCCGCCGTGGGCTCGGACGGCGCCGAGACGGAAAACGGCAGCCTCGACCCGAACACCGCGCCGAGGCAGACGCACAACAGCAGGCCGGCGGCGATCGCCGGCGCCGCGCCCCGCGGGAAGCGCCGCCTCCGCGCCCTGGCGCGCAGCCTCCCGATCTCCTCGACGGTCTCCTCGCTGAGCCCGCCGATCGCGTCGCTCAAATCCCTTCGCTTCATACGGAAAACCCCTCCTTCTCCAAAAAATCCCGCAGCGCGCGCCGCGTTCGGAACAGCAGGCTCCTGACCCCGCCCTCGCTCATCCCGCAGTAGGACGCCACATCCCGCACGGGATCGGCGAAAAAATACCGCCCGATAAACGCGCGGCGCGCCTGTGCCGGAAGCGCGCGCAGAAAGCGCTCGAGCGCTTCCGTGAGGCGGTGCAGCTCCGCCGCCTCCTCCGTCTCCCCGCCGCCCGGCAGACAGTCGCCGAGCTCCTCGAGCGAGAGCTGATATTCGGAGGATTCCCGTTTCCGGCTGTGCCTTGCGCGGAAGCGATCGATGGAGACGCGGCGCGCGATCTTCGCGAGATACGCCCGCAGCAGCTCCGGCCTGCGGGGCGGCATCGAGTTCCACGCCCTCCAGTACGTCTCGCTGACGCTCTCCTCGCCGTCCTCCCAGCTCGCGAGGATATTGTACGCGAGCTGCATGAGATACCGGCCGTACTTGCGCTCCGTCTCCGCGAGGGCGAGCTCGTTTCGCTCCCAGTACAGGGAGACAATTTCTTCGTCCTTCATACCATTCCTCCTTGCGGCGGCTGCTTTTCCCTCTCTATTTTAAAAGACGGAAAACGGCGGATTTTGTTCCGCCGTTTCCAAACTTTTTTCCTCTCCCGCGCGTCGATCGGATCAAAGAGGGAAAGGATGGAGAACTGATGAAAAGGACATGGAAGAAACAGCTGGCCGGAGCGGCGCTGGCGGCGCTGCTGATCGCGCTGTCCGCCTCCTGCGCAAACGAAGGGGCGTCCGCCTCGCTCCCGGAGGAAGCGTCCTCCGCTGCGGTTTCCCAAACGCCGCCGGAGTCTTCCCCCGCCGCGCCGGAACGCGGAGACGAAAGCCGGGCGGAAGAGACGGAGGCTTCCTCCGCGCCGCCGCGCGAGCGCGGGACGCTGCAGGTACAGAGCCCGGAGGAAGCGGCGGCGGAGCTGAAGCGGGCCATTGCCGCGCTGGAACAGCCGGAGCTGTTCGACATTTCCGCCCTCGGGGAGGGCTGGGAGGACCCGTCGATGGCGATGCGCAACCTCTACTACGGCATACTGTCGGAGCATCCGGAATACAAATACGCCTTCGAGCTCGACACACAGCGGCAGGAGAACGGCCTCCTGCTGTGTACCGTCTCCTATATGCCGTACAAAACGGGGAACTATCCGGAAGATTTCGAAGGACTCGAGATCGCAAGCCTCGGCGAGCTGATGGCGGCGGCGCGGGAGCATCTCGATGCAAAGAGCGTGCCGGTGCGGATCACCAATCCGTCGCTCACGGTGGACGATATGTCGCGCGCCCTGCAGCAGGCGGGCGGCGGCTATCTCCTCTGCGCGCTGAACCGGGACGGTACGGCGCTGACGTTCACCCCGCAGAACGGCCTCTCACAGGAGGAGGCGCTCGCCGTTCTCGAGCAGACGAACGCTCTCGCGGAGCAGGTCTGCGCCTCCTGCGTGACGCCCGGCATGACGAAGTGGGAGCAGGCCGAAGCGCTCTACACCTGGCTGACGGAGAACGTGCGGTACGATCAGCGCTACTACGCCGATTTTGCCAATATGCCGTACGCGTCGACAACGGCGTACGGGGCGCTGGCAGACGGCACGGCGATCTGCGGAGGCTACGCGCAGGCGCTGCAGCTGCTGTTTGAGAAGGCCGGCATCCCGTGCGTGACGGTGAGCGGCTCGTCCTCCGGCGAAAACCATATGTGGAATCTCGCCTTCCTCGACGGCGCATGGCAATACTTCGACGCGACGAGCGACCGCGGGATGGCGCAGTTCGGGTTCCGAAAGTTTGCCGTTCCGGCGGACGCGCTGACCGGCTATGTCTGGGACGCGGACTGGGCGCAGCGTCTCGCCGCCTCCGTCGGGGAGACGGCGGGCTGAAGTCCGGCGCGTCAGGGGGAGAAAATAAAAGCGGCGGCCCGTCCGGCTATTTTCCGTACGCGTCCAGCACTTCCCGATACAGCGCCTTATAGGTTTCCAAATCCGCGTCCGGGGCCAGAAACAGATCGCTCCTTGTCAGCGAATCCAGCTCCACGCCGGGCGCCCACGGCTCAGGGACAGGGAAACGGGAGTATTCCACGGCGTCAACGATATACCGGCCGGGTTCCTTTTCGTTGAGAAAGAAAATATACTCCTTCCCCGCCTCCGCGGGCAGGTAATTGGACAAATAAAACAGGCACGGCTCCTCCCCGGATTCCACAACATAATACGGTTCGTAAATGGAAATGCAGTCTCCCTCCCGCAAGCCCTCCGCCTGAAGGACTTTCGTGAGACAGAGCGTCGATTTTGTCGTGCCGGAGGAAATGATTTCGATTCCAAACGTCGTATTGATCTGCAGTTCCGTCCGGGCGTCGTTCTGCAGGACTCCCCGGACGACCACGCCGCACCGTTCCAGAAGCAGCTCCAGCGTGTCCGGCGGAGACAGCATACCGGCCTGCAGCCGGCTTTTTTTCATATTCGCAGTATCGGGCCGGCCGGCGCAGCCGGAGCAGGCCAGCAGGACGGCCATGGCGAGAATCAGAACACGAAAGCGCATTTTTCTACGCCTTGCTCAGGAAATATACGCGTCTTCCCGCAGGAGCGCCGCGGCGCTGAATCCGCTCAGCGCGTCGCCGCCGTGCCCGGTGAAGTGGAGCACAAAGGCCGGGCCGCTCTGGCGGAGGTCTGCCGTCACGCCGTCCGGAAGATCCGCCGGGGCGAGCTCGATCAGCTTCTGCGCGCTGTTTCCGGCCACCGCGATATGCCCCTCCGTGACGGTCAGGGGGCCGTCGGAGACGTCAAAGCGGTTCGCGGTCACGACGCGCAGCCATCCGACGGAGGCAAGCTCCTCCCCCGCGCGCGTGTCGCTGCGCTGCGCGACCTCCCACACGCCCGCGGCGTTCCGGACGCAGTAGGCCAGCACGGCGGAGCCGTCGGCGCGCACGCCGCCCGTGACCCGAAACTCCCTGCCGTTTTCGTCCACACCCGCGTCGACCAGATCCGCTGCGGAGGCCGGAACATCGGCGGCGAGCAGCGCGAGGGCATAGCTGTTGTGCCACAGCGCGACCAGAATGACCACCAGACAGGCCGCGGCAATCAGGATGATTTTCTTTTTCATAAGCGTCCTCCTTTTTGCAGGCACGGCCAGATGCTCACCGGCCTGCCTTCGCGAGCGCGGCGCGTGCGGCGGCCTCGTCCTCCGGGCGCACGGAGATCGAGAGAAGGGCGTTCTCGCCGCCGCCGCGGCTCAGGGAGAGGCCCGCAGCCCCGCCCACATGGTTCATCGAGAGGCGCAGGCTGCCGCCCATGCCGTCTGTCTCAAACGCGATCCCCGCGGCGGACAGCGCGTTCTTCGCGGAGAAAAATTTCTGCTGGTCGCAGGACGCGAAAACCTGCACCCATTTCTTTTTCATGGCTGTTTCCTTCTCTTCTGGCGCAAAATGCCGGTTTTCAGCTTGAGTATAGCATAAATTTTAAGTCATTTCCACAGATTTGGCTGATGTGGTATATTTTTTAGCGCGAATGGCGGGGGTATGGTGGGAATAAGGGAAAAAAATACCCGGCCTGGCGGGCCGGGTACTGCGGATTTCCAAAACAAATGGGAAGCGGCTGGGTGCGGGAAAGCGCTGCGGTGCGCCGCCGTTGGCTTACTCGAACTGGGCGGCGTAGAGCTTGTAGTACGTCCCCTTCTTCGCCATCAGCTCGTCGTGCGTGCCCTGCTCGACGACCTCGCCGTGGTCCATGACGAGAATATTGTCCGCGTGCTGGATCGTCGAAAGCCGGTGCGCAATGACGAAGCACGTCTTGCCGCGCATCAGCTCCTGCATCGCGCGCTGCACCTCGCGCTCCGTGTTCGTGTCGACGTTGCTCGTCGCCTCGTCGAGGATGAGCATCTGCGTATTGTACAGCATCGCGCGGGCGATCGTCAGCAGCTGCTTCTGCCCCTTGCTGATGTTGCCGCCGTCCTCGCTGATCACGGTGTTGTACCCGTTCGGCAGGCGCATGATCGTGTGGTGGATGCGCGCGGCCTTCGCGGCGGCGACCACCTCGTCCATCGTCGCGCCCTCTTTTCCGTACGCGATGTTCTCAAAGATCGTGCCCTGGAACACCCAGGTGTCCTGCAGCACCATCGCGTAGGCGCGGCGCAGCGAGTCGCGCGTGAGGGACAGCACGCCTCTGCCGTCGACGAGGATCTCGCCCGCGTTCACGTCGTAGAAGCGCATGAGCAGATTGATGATCGTCGTCTTGCCCGCGCCCGTGTGGCCGACGATGGCGAACGTCTGCCCCGGCTTCGCGTGCAGGCTCAGGTCGTGCAGCACAATGCGCCCCGGCACATAGCCGAAGGCCACATGGCGCGCCTCGACGTCGCCGCGGACGTCCTGCAGAACCATCGCGTCCGGCGCGTCCGCCGTCTCCTCCGGCTCGTCGAGCAGGCTGAAGATGCGCTCCGCCGCCGCGAGGGCGGAATACAGCTCGTTGATGATGTTCGCGACCTCGTTGATCGGCCCGCTGAACTTGCGCGAATACAGCACGAACGAGGAGATCTGCTCAAGCCCCACGAAGCGGAGCACATAGAGCGCCGCGCCCACGATGCCGACGATCGAGAGGCCGAGGTTGTTGATCATGTTGATCGTCGGGCCGGTGCGCGTGCCGATCGTGTCGGCGTCGCGGTACGCCTCGGCGGCCTTGCGGTTGATGGCGCTGAAATCCCCGCAGACGTCGTCCTCATACGCGTAGGCGAGGATCGTCTTCTGGCCGGAGAACATCTCCTCCACATAGCCGTTCATCTCGCCGTACGCGGCGCTGCGCTTCGAGTAGAGCGGCCGCGTGCGCTTGCCCATCCAGCGCGTGAAGTAAATGGAGATCGGCACGGTCACGAAGACGCACACCGTCATCGGCAGCGAGATGATGCACATCATGATGAACGAGCCAACCACCGTGACGACGCTCGTCAGGATCTGCACGAGGTCGGCGGAAATGCTCATCGTCACGACGTCGACGTCGTACGACACGCGGCTGATGATGTCGCCCGCCTGGTTGCGGTCAAAGTAGCTCACCGGCAGCGCCATCAGCTTCGAGAACACGTCGCGGCGCATCCGGTTCGCGATCCGGCGGCCGACGCGCATCATCCCGAGGCTCACCAAAAACGACATCAGATTGCTGAACAGGTACGCGGCCAGCATACACAGCGCGTAATGTCCGACGGTGTCGAAGTCCACCTGTCCCTCGCCCACAGCCGCGCCGATCGCCTTGCCGGCGAACGTCGGCCCGAGCAGGTTGCCGATGTTGCTCGCGAACGTGCACACCAGCAGCACGAGCACCACCACGCGGAAATCCATGATATATTTGAGAATCCGCAGGAGCGTTCCCTTCGCGTCCCTCGGCTTCTCCCGTTTTCCCCTTGGTCCCGGAGGCATTGCGTTTCCTCCCCCTTTCTCAGGCAAGCGCGCCCATCTGCGCTTTGTAAATATCCCGGTAGGCCGGGCACGTCTCGAGCAGCTCGGCGTGCGTGCCGTAGCCGATGCAGCGGCCCTCCTCCATCACGAGGATGTGCGTCATCTGCTGGATGGAGCTCACCCGCTGGGCGACCATGATGGTCGTCGAATTGCGGTGATGCTCAAAAATCGCCTTTCGCAGCGCGGCGTCCGTCTTGTAGTCGAGCGCCGAGGACGAGTCGTCGAGGATCAGGATCTCCGGGTCGCCCGCCAGCGCGCGGGAAATCAGAAGCCGCTGCTTCTGCCCGCCGGAGAGGTTCGCCCCGCCGATGTCCGCCTGGTAATCGAGCCCCTCCTCGAGCGAGGAGATGTATTCCGCCGCCGCGGCGTCCTCCACGGCGCGCATGAGATCGTTCTCGTCGAGGTTGCGGCCGAAGCGGATGTTTTCTCGCAGAGAATTATAGAACACCATGTCGTTCTGGAAGACGACGCCGAACTTGCGGTGCAGCTCGTCCTTCTCGTAGGTGCGCACGTCGCGGCCGCCGATGAAGACGCCGCCGTCCTCCACGTCGTAAAAGCGCATGAGCAGGTTGATGATCGTCGTCTTGCCGCAGCCCGTCGGGCCGATGATGCCGAGGCTCTCGCCGCGCCGGAGCGCGAAGCTGATGTCATACAGACACTGCTCGCGCTCCTCCCCGGCGAAGAAATCCTCGCTGCCCGGCGCGACGCCGGTATAGCTGAAGTTGACGTGCTCGAAGCGGATGAACTCCTCGCCCGCCGGGGTTTTCGCCTCCTCGGGCAGGAGCACCCGCTGGTCGGACTCCGTGGCGAGGACGCGGTCGATGCGGTTCGCGGAGGCCGTGGCCTTGCTCAGCATCATGAAAATGCGGTTGACGCCCATGACGGCCTGCATCACCATGTTGAAGTAGGTGAGGAAGGCGAGGATGACGCCGGGCTGCATCTCGCCGGCGTTGACGCGCACGGCGCCCACCCAGACGACGAGCGTCAGGCCGATGTTCAGGCACATCTGCATGAACGGGCCGGGGATCGCCATGACGGTGCTCGCCGTGATGTCGGAGTGCGTCATCGCGTCGTTGTGCCCGGCAAAGCGGCGCTTCTCATACTCCGTCTTCGAGAGCGCCTTGACGACGCGGATGCCGGTGATGTCCTCGCGCATGACGCGCACGACGCCGTCGAGCTTTTCCTGCACCCTGCGGTACAGTGGGATGCCGCGCCGCGACACGGCGAGCACCACCACAATCAGGATCGGCGTGATGACGCACAGGATGCTCGCGAGCGCCGCGTCCATCAGCAGCGTGACGGCGATGCCGCCGACGAGCATGATCGGCACGCGCACGCACATCATCTGCAGGGACTGCACGCAGCTCTGCACGTTGTAGCTGTCGCTCGTCATGCGGCTGATGAGGCTCGGCAGGCCGAACGCGTCGAACTGCGTGCCGGAGAGGTTCGCCGTCTTCGTGAAGAGATCCTGCCGCACGTCGTAGGACACGCGGTGGGCGTTGTCCACGCCGAGGCGGTTCGCCCACACGTTGAGCTGGCGCGTCAGCAGGGCGGTCAGAATCATGAGCGCGCCCCAGAGCAGCACCAGATCGATCCGCCCGAGCGGAGCGACGTCGTCTATCATGTATTCGAGAATGTACGGGATGAACAGCTCCGTAACGGCTCCCGCGAGCTTGATGAGCATCGAGAGCGTGATCCTTCCCCTGTACCGCTTCATGTACCGTAATATCAGGCGCAACCTGTCATTCCTCCCTTTCCCCAAGCAGGCGGGTCACGTTCGGGAATTCCGCGTCGCGCTCCTCGCGGCAGCGCCGCACCAGAATCTCAAGCAGCCGCGCGAGCTCCTCCCGCTCCGCCTCGCTGAGCGGCTCCGTAAGCCACTCGTAGAAAACCTCCTCGACGTGCGCCTTTGAGCTTCTCATCTCCTCGCCCTTCTGCGTCGCGTACAGCAGCTGGCTGCGCCTGTCGTCCGGGTTCGGCTCGCGGCGCACATAGCCCTTCGCCTCGAGACTCGCGATCTGGCGCGCCGCCGCGCCCTTGTCCATCTCGAGATGGCGGCAGACGCCCGTGAGGGTGATGCCGGGATGAAAGCGCACCGCGAGCAGCAGCTCCAGCTCCGAGGGGCCGATCCCCTGCCGCCGCATCGTCCGGTTCGTGAAATGTCTGACCATCCGGGCAATCCGGGAAATTCTCCTGTCCGTGACGTCCATCGCACGTCCCCCTTTTTTATTAAGCAGCTATATAGATGATACATCAACTAAATAGAAAAGGGAAGTCCCTTCCTGAAAAAATTTGCGCCTTTTCCGCTCTCCGGAGGTCGAAAACGCCGCTTTACACGCGGCGCGCTTTTCATTATAATGGAAGTATCAAGTGGCTCCTCCTCGAAGAGGCGGAGCAGAAGGAGGAAACGATGGAGCTTTTTCTCTCAGGCAAAAAGGGCGTCCCGATTCAGAAGGACATGATCGGTCTTTTCTTTGAGGACATCAACTACGCGGCCGACGGCGGCCTCTACGCGGAAATGCTCGAAAACCGCTCCTTTGCGTTCCAGGACTGCTGGGGCACGGTGGGCGACTACTACACGAAGCACGATCCGGGCTACGGCTGGAGCGCGACGCAGGACTGCGGCCAGGGGCGCATGGACTATGTGACGGGCAGCCCGCTCACCCGGGAAAATCCGTACTACCTGCGCTTCACGGCGGACTACGCCGGGCAGGGCTTCGCGAACAAGGCGTACGAGGGCGTGCGTCTCGAGAAGGGCAAGCAGTACCGCGCGTCCTTCTACGCGAGATGTGTGTCGTACGAGGGAGATCTCACCGTCTCCGTCGTGAAGGACCGCGTGCGCTTTGCGTCGGCGGACGTCGCGTGCGTCCACGCGCCGCAGGGTTCGTGGCAGAAGTGGGTTCGCTATGAGGCTGTGCTCGAGGCGAAGGAGGACGTGCGCGGCGCGCAGTTTGTCATCGCGCTGACGGCGCCGGGCGTTGTGGAGTTCGATTTCGTCTCCCTCATGCCGTGCGACGCCGTGGCGGGCGTGTTCCGCAAGGATCTGTTCGACCTGCTCAAGGGGCTTCATCCGGGCTTCCTGCGCTTCCCCGGCGGCTGCATCATCGAGGGCAACACGCTCGAAAACCGCTACCGCTGGAAGGAGAGCGTCGGCGCGCCGGAGCACCGCCGCGTCAACTTCAACCGCTGGGCCGTGCACGACACGAAGCCGGAGAACGGCTATCACACCTGCTATTCGCACTACAACCAGTCGCTCGGCCTCGGCTACTACGAGTATTTCCTGCTCTGCGAGCTGATCGGCGCGAAGCCGCTGCCGGTGCTGAACGTCGGCCTCGCGTGCCAGTACCAGTCATACGAGCTCGTCGAGATGGACGACCCGGCCTTCGGCGAGTTTATTCAGGACGCGCTCGACCTCATTGAGTTTGCGAACGGCTCCCCCGAGACGAAATGGGGCGCGCTGCGCGCGCAGATGGGCCATCCCGCGCCGTTCGGCATGACGATGATGGGCATCGGCAACGAGCAGTGGCAAACCGAGAAGATCGACTTCTTCGCGCGGTACGAGGCGTTCGAGAAGGCGATCCACGACAAATACCCCGAGATGCGGCTGATCGGCTCCGCCGGCCCCGACATCACCTCGGAGCGCTACGAGGCGGCCTGGAGCTTCTACAAGGAGGCCGCGCCGAAGAAGGAGAACTTCGTCTACGCGGTGGACGAGCACTACTATGTCAAGCCCGAGTGGTTCTATGACCACACGAACTTCTACGACGAGTACCCGCGCAACGTGAAGGTCTTCTCCGGCGAGTACGCAGCGCATCCCGTCAACGGCATGAACCGCCCCGACGCGAACACGCTCGGCGGCGCGCTGGCGGAAGCCGCCTTCCTGACGGGCGTGGAGCGCAACGCGGACGTCGTCGTGCTGGCGTCCTACGCGCCGCTGTTCGCACGCGTCGGCTACGCGCAGTGGTCGCCGGACATGATCTGGTTTGACGACGCGCGCGCCTACGGCACGCCGAGCTACTACGTCCAGAAGCTGTACGGCGAGAACCTCGGCACCGTCACCCTCGCGCTTGACGGCCAGGAGAAGGCGCTGCGCGCGCAGGACGTCTACGCGGACGCGACGCTCGACGAGGAGAAGAACGAGATCATTGTGAAGGCCGTCAACCACAGCGCCGGGGCGAAGGAGCTTGCCCTGCGCCTCGGAGACGCGCTCGCGCCTGCCGGGACTATGAAGCTCTCCGTCCTCTCCGGCGCGGAGTCGGACTACAACTGCATCACCGCGCCCGACACGGTGACGCCGCAGGAGACGGAGGCTCCCTTCGACGGGAAGCTCTCTCTGCCCGCGTACAGCTTCACGGTGGCGCGGATCCCCGTCAAGGCATAAAATTTCGTCCCTTTCGCCGGGGCGCGGTGCAAAAAGCCGCGCCCCGGCTTTTTTCTTCTTGACAAACCTATACCCCCATAGGTATAATAGAGCCGTTGACAAAGCTTGAGGAGGGTTCCCCATGAAGAAGGCAATGGAAGCGCTCGAGCGCCTGCTCGGGCTCGGCGGCATCAAAAAGGACGCCGTGCTGCTGGTGCTGTCGGGCGCGGCGGTGCTGTGCAGCCTGTTCGGCGTACAGCCGTTCCCGTTCGACATCGCGTGGGCGGCGATCGTGCTCTGCGGCGTGCCGATCGTCCTCGAGGCGATCATCGGGCTGGTGACGGCGTTCGACATCAAGGCGGACGTGCTCGTCTCCCTCGCGCTCCTCGCGAGCATCGCGATCGGGGAATATTTCGCGGCGGGCGAGGTGGCCGTCATCATGCAGCTCGGCGCGCTGCTCGAGGAGCTGACCGTCGCGAAGGCGCGCGCGGGCATCGAGCGGCTGGTGCGCCTGACGCCGCAGACGGCGCGCGTCGTGACGGACGCGGGCGAACGGATCATCCCCGCCGAGCAGGTGGCGGTCGGCGACGTGCTGCGCGTCCTGCCGGGAGAAACGGTGCCCGCCGACGGCGTGATCCTCTCCGGGCGCACGTCCGTCAACCAGGCGGTCATGACAGGCGAATCGCTGCCCGTCGACAAGGAGCCGGGCGACGAGGTCTCGAGCGGGACGATCAACCAGTTCGGCGCGTTCACGCTGCGCGCCTCGCGCGTTGGCGAGGACAGCTCCATCCAGCGCATGATCCGCCTGGTGCAGTCGGCGGACGCCGGGAAGGCGAAGATCGTCGGCCTCGCCGACCGCTGGGCGACGTGGATTGTGGTCGCCGCCCTCGCGGCGGCGGCGGTGACGTGGCTCGTCTCGGGCGAAATCCTTCGCGCGGTGACGATTCTCGTCGTGTTCTGCCCGTGCGCCCTCGTTCTCGCGACGCCCACAGCCGTGATGGCGGCAATCGGCAACGCGGCGAAGCGCGGCTTCCTCGTGCGGGAGGGCGACGCGCTCGAGCGGCTCGCGGCGGCGCGCCTCGTCTGCTTCGACAAGACGGGCACGCTCACGCACGGCGAGCCGAAGGTCGTGGAGGTAAAAAGCGCGCTGTCCGGTCTCCCGGACGGTGAACTGCTGCGTCTGACGGCCTCGGCGGAGCAGCTTTCGGAGCACCCGCTGGGCAAGGCGATTGCGGAGAGCTGCCGCGCGGAGGGCGCGCCGCTCTCCCCCGCCGCCGGCTTCCGGATGCTGCCGGGCCTCGGCGTGTCCGCCTCGATCGACGGCAAACGCGTCCTTGCGGGAAACGCCAGGCTGCTGGAACAGGAGGGCGTGCGCTTCTCCCCGCCGGATGAAGCCAGCGCCTGCCTCGGGCGCGGCTGCACCGTGACCTACGCCGCGGTGGACGGCATGTTCGCGGGCTTCCTCGCGCTCTCCGACACGGTGCGCGCCGAGAGCGCCGGGACAATCGCCGCCCTCTCCGCGCTGAAGGCGCGCCCCGTCCTGCTGACGGGCGACAACGAAAACGCCGCGCGGGCGATCGCCGGGGAGCTCGGCGTCTCCGAGGTGCGCGCGGGCTGTCTCCCGGAGGACAAGATGGACTTCATCGCCGCGCGGCAGGACGGCGGGGAACCCGTCTGCATGATCGGCGACGGCGTCAACGACGCTCCCGCGCTCAAGCTCTCCCACGTCGGGATCGCGATGGGCGGCGTCGGCAGCGACGTGGCCGTCGAGGCGGCGGACATTGCGCTCGTCAACGACGACCTGCGCGGCCTGCCGCATCTGATTGCGCTGTCCCGGCGAATGATGACGACGATCAAGGTGAATATGAGCTTCTCGATGGGGCTCAATTTCCTCGCGATTGCGCTGGCGATTGCGGGCGTACTCGGACCGGTGGCCGGGGCGCTGGTGCATAACGCGGGATCGGTGCTCGTGATTGCGAACTCCGCGCTGCTGCTCGGGTGGAAGCGGCGCAAATAAGCAGTGAGGAAAAGAATTCAAAAGTGAAGTTTTCGCCGGCCTTTTTCAAAAGGCCGTGGGGGTGAAGGGGGTGAACCCCCCTTCAAAACGTCAGCGAAGCCCCCAAAAAGCCAGGAAAAACAGCGAAGCGTCTTTTTCCGGATGATTTGCACCAGGCCGAAAGCTTCCGATTTTATGCAGCCTGCCCTTTTTCGACAAGCTCAAAGCCTCCCGAAAAACCGGGAGGCTTTCTCTTATCTCATATAGCTGTTTTACAGGCTTCGGTTTGGTGCGAACCGTCCGGAAAAATTCGCTGCGCTCTTTTTCCTTGCTTTTTCTTCGGCTGCACCGGACTTTTTCAGGGGGCTCCGCCCCCTGTCCCTCCGCAAGCCTTTTATAAAAGGCTTGACCGAAAATTTCACGTTTTAGTTCCAATACTCCGGCGCAAGATTTTCGGCCAGCATCTCCCTCACATAGGCAATGCTCATATTCCCGATACCGTGCGACGCGGCAAGCTCATCCGTATACGCCGAGAGCGGGTAGAGACGCATATTCGCGAACCACTTGTCGTAGTGCATCACCACCGGCGTCGCCGTCACGGAGCCAATCGCCGTCTCCGACGTGCCGTCCGGCTGGACGGTCTTCGTCGCCTCGAAGCCGAGGACGATGCCGACAAGGTTGTCGAGCCTGTCCTGCGCGGAGACGTAGTTGCCGAGCGAGTACGCGACCGGCACGGCGCGGCCGTCGGCGGACGTCACCGTCTCGATCGGCTGGACGACGTGCGGGTGCGTCCCGATGACAATGTCCGCGCCCCAGTCGGCAAGCTTCTGCGCGAGCGCCCGCTGGCTGTCGGAGACATTGTGCGTATTCTCCACGCCCCAGTGGACGCTGACGGCCACCACGTCGGCGCGCTCGGCGACGTACGCGATCTGCGCCGCGAGCACGTCCTCCTCCGAGGTATAGATGACGCTCGCCTCCGCGCCGGACGGCGTCGCCAGCCCGTTCGTCATCTCCGTGTACGCGAGGAAGGCGAAGGTGATGCCGTTGACCTCAACATACGAAGCGTTGTCCGCTTCCCTGTCGCGGTACAGGCCGCTCGTGAAGCAGTCGTCCGGCATTGACCCCCAGAAGCGGAGCGTCGAGGCGATCCCCTCCGCGCCCTTGTCGTAGGTGTGGTTGTTCGCGAGGAAGAAGCCGCGGAAGCCAATGCGGTACAGCTCGCGCGCGACGTCCCCCGGCGAGCAGAAGCGCGGGTAGGAGGACGGCTCGAGCTCGTCAGAGACAAGCGTCTCCACGTTGATGAGGTTCAGATCGTACCCCTCGTAGATCGGGACGGCGTTTTCGTACAGGTAGGAAAAGTCGTACCCCTCCTTCCCTTCGGCGGCGGCGCGCTTCTGCGCCTGAATGTAGATGCCGTCGTGAATGAGGTTGTCGCCCGAGGCGGAGACGCGCGCCGTCGTCACGACGGGCTGCGGCTCCGGCTCCGATTCCGGCTCGGAGACGGGCTGCGGCTCCGCGGAGGAGGGAGCCTCGCTCTCCGGGACGGAGACGGCGGAGGACGCCTCCCCCGCGGGCGCGCCCGCCTGCACGGCCTCGGGCAGGGAGTCCCCGAACGCGAACCACAGCGCCGCGCACACGGCGGCGCAGCAGAGGACGGCGATCGCAGCCAATCTGCCGTGTCCTTTTTTCTTCCGATAGTATTTTCCTGCCATGTTTTTGCCTCCTGGGCGGGCTTTTGCCCGTTTTTGGGACGCGAAAGAAAGTCCAAATTGTATAAAATTATAGGAAAATTACAAATTGTATCTCGTTTTGTCGAATCTCGCGGCGCAGAGGGCCGCGGCTGCGAAAAAAGGGACGCTTTCCCGGCTGAGAAGCAGGCGCGCCGGAACGCCGCGAGAATTTTACAAATTGTAATATCAAAAAAGAATAATACAATTCACAATCAATCGAAGCGCCGCCCCGCGCGGAGAAAATCCGTCTCTATTATCGGCGACGGGAGGAGTTTTGTCAAGAGTGCCGATCCCGGCGTCTGCCGCATAGAATGGGATGGGGTGGGAGGCTCCCCGCCTGCCCGCCGAAAACGAAACAGAAGGGTTGCGATTCCATGAATGTGTTCCATTGCCAGGATCGGCGCGGCGAAGCCCCCTGCGGATGCGGGACGGCCGGGCGGGGCTGCTCCGATCGCTGCGGCGATTCCACCTGCGGGTGCGAGCGCCCGCAGGAATGCTGCTGTCCTCCTCCGCAGCCGCCGTGCTGCGTCCCGTGTCCCGGCCCGATGGGGCCTGTCGGGCCGATGGGGCCGACGGGGCCGACCGGGGCGACCGGGCCGGCGGGCAGCGCCTCGATGACGGGCGCGACAGGTCCCGCGGGCCCGCAGGGGCCGATGGGTCCGATGGGCCCGACCGGGCCGCAGGGCGTGCAGGGCATCCAGGGCGTGCCGGGGCCGATCGGCCCGACGGGTCCCGAGGGCG
>CASFAA010000259.1 GCA_949292505.1 uncultured Oscillospiraceae bacterium | reverse complement strand
GCAGCAGAAGGGTCGGTTCAAAGTCCTTTTTCACTGCCAGCCAGATGAGCAGTCCGCCGATCGCCCACATGAGCACCATCTGCCAGGTGACATTCCGGAACCCGTCGATCAGAAATGAAAATTCGCTCAGCAAGTGTTTTTTCTCTCCTTTACTTTTTTCTATCCGCCCGAAATCTGTTCCGGGGAAGCGTTCCCCGTTTTGCCTGGACCTACATTTTCGCATGGCGCCCCGGAGCGGCCGGGCGCGCGGCTTCTAGAAAACCCCGCGGGTGAACCGAACCGCGGGAAAAGCATCTTTAATTATATAGGAAAGCTTTGCCCATTGCAAGCCAAAAAATACCGAAAAAAATCCCCGCCGGCCTCGGCGGGGAATAGGGATTCATCCAAATTAGGTGTGATCCTCGATGTACTGAACCAGATCGCCAACGGACTTAATCTTATCCGTCTCCTCATCGGGAATCTCGAGCTCGAACTCGTCCTCGATCGACATGAGCAGATCGACAACGTCAAGAGAATCCGCGCCCAGATCGCCCTCGATCATGGTGTCGGGAGTGATGGAATCCTCTTCCACATCGAATTGGTCGCTCAGAATCTTCTTCACCTTTTCCAGAACCATACGTTTTCCCTCCTTATCATCAGAATCAGAGACGCCAGGCGCGCATCCATGCGCCGCGCGGGGTGGACAAACGCCGAGCGTATGTGATACAATACGAGGCGTGACGGCGGCTGACCGCCCCACTCTGCCTAACCACATATTATTAGCAAACTGCGCCTTTGTCAATCATTTTTTTGGAAATCGTTTTTCTTCGCTTCATTTTTTCACATTTACACGAAAGGACGCCGAAAAAATGTACAGAAAACAATTTGCTCTGATCGGCTGCCCGCTGGGGCATTCCATGTCCCCCTTCCTGCACGAGCGGCTGTTTTCCTTCTCCGGGACGGACGCCTCCTACGAGCTCGTCGAGTTTCCGCGCGAGGAGCTGCCGCGCGCGGTCGAGCGGCTGCGGGCGTACGACGGCTTCAACGTCACCATCCCATATAAGGAGGCCGTCATCCCGCTGCTCGACGGGCTCGACGGGAAGGCGAGGTTTTTCGGCTCCGTCAACACCGTCAAAAACGAAAACGGGAAGCTGTACGGCCATACCACCGACGGCGACGGCTTCCTGTTCGCCCTCGCCGCCGCGGGCGTGACGGAGCTGGGAGACGTCCTGCTGCTCGGCAGCGGCGGAGCGTCGCGCGCAATGGGCGGAACGGCCCTTCTTGCGGGGGCCGCGTCCGTCACCATCGCCGCGCGCAATCCGGCCCGCGCCGAGCCGCTTGCCGCCGATCTGCGCGCCCTCGCAGAGACGAAGGGCCTCCCCTGCCGCGTCGAGGTGGAAACATTCGAAGCGCTTGAGGCGGACAGGGCGGGCCGCTACACCCTGCTCGTCAACGGGACGCCTGTCGGGATGCACCCGCACACGGAGGACTGCCCTGTCTCCGCGGACGTCGTGGAGCGCTGCGGTGCCGTCTTCGACGCGGTGTACAATCCGGACGAGACCGTCCTGCTGCGGACGGCGGAGCGTCTCGGAAAGACGGCGGTGCACGGCATCGGGATGCTGTGCGGCCAGGCTGCAAAGGCGCAGGAGCTCTGGGGCCTGCCCGCGTGCGGGAAAGAGGCGCTTCTCGCCCTGTGCGCGGACGCCGTGGCCGAGATGAACCGCCGGTTCAAAGGAGAGACGAAATGAGCGAAAAACGAAACATCGTGCTGTGCGGCTTCATGGGCTGCGGCAAGAGCACCGTCGGCTCCCTGCTTGCAGGAAAAAGCGGCAGAAGCTTCGTCGACATGGATTCCCATATCGAAAAGAGCGTCGGAAAAAGCGTCTCGGCGATCTTCGCGGAGGACGGCGAGGCGCGCTTTCGGGCGCTGGAGCGCGAGGCGTGCGAAGCGCTCTCCCGCAAAAGCGGGCTGGTGATCGCCTCCGGCGGCGGAACGCTCGTCCGGCAGGAAAACGCCGAGCTTCTGCGCAGGACGGGCGTCATCGTCCTGCTCGACGTCCCGCTCGCGGAGCTGCAGCGGCGGCTCGCGAACGACACGGCCCGCCCGCTGCTGCAAAAGCCGAACCGGAACGCCGTCATCGAGGAGCTGCTCGGGCAGCGTCTTCCGCTCTACCGGAGCGCCGCCGATTTTGCCGTCGACGCGGGCGCCGCCCCGGCCAAGGTCGTTGAGAACATCCTCGCGGCGCTGGGGGAACGCGGCGCCTGACCGCGCCGGTGTTTTTGCAGGAAATCATTATTTTCCTGCAAAAAATGAGAAATCCGCTAAATTCCCGGTTGACAAACGGAAAAAAGCAGGGTATGATAAGAACGATTTCAAACACAAGGCTTTCTCGAAAGCCGCGGAACAGGAGCTTTTCCATGAACGCCATTTTCACCGCACGATTTACCAGCTTTGGCTATCCCCGCTATTTTATGGCGCGGGATTTTTGTGCGTGCGCTGAAAGCTGTGGAAACTCCATGCCGCGCGGCAGACGAGCGGGCTTGTAATCCAAGCCCCTGCCCTGTCCCGAAAAACGGGCGGGCCGGGATCTGACGACGCATCGACGGCGGAGCTGGAAACGGCTCCGCCGTTTTTTGTTGCCCTGCGCCGGAGACTGCACAGAAAAAAGGAGGACTTTCTCATGATCATCGTATTAAAGCCAAACTGCACCGTGGAACAGCTCAAGCATTTCACCGACGGCCTGACCCATGACTACAACGTCAAGGTCAACACCTGGGTCGGCACGCAGAGCACTGTGCTCGGCCTCATCGGCGACACGTCGGTCATCGACATCGATTACATCGCCGCGCAGGATTTCGTCGAGAGCGTCAAGCGCGTCCAGGAGCCGTACAAGAAGGCAAACCGGAAATTCCATCCCGACGACACCGTCATCGAGCTGCCGGGCGGGCAGAGGATCGGCGGCGGCACTCTCTCCATCATCGCCGGGCCGTGCTCCGTCGAGACGGAGGAGCAGATCTGCGAGGTCGCGGACCGCGTCAAGGCGGCGGGCGCGCAGTTCCTGCGCGGCGGCGCGTTCAAGCCCCGCACCTCCCCCTACGCGTTCCAGGGCCTGAAGGCGGAGGGCATCGAGCTGCTGCGCGAGGCGAGAAAGAAGACGGGCCTGCCGATCGTCACCGAGATCATGAGCGCGGCGCATCTGCCGCTGTTCGAGGACGTCGACATCATCCAGGTCGGCGCGCGGAATATGCAGAACTTCGAGCTGCTCAAGGAGCTTGGCAAGATCAGAAAGCCCATCCTCCTCAAGCGCGGCCTGTCGAGCACGATCGAGGAGCTGCTCATGAGCGCCGAGTACATCATGGCCGGCGGCAACGAGCAGGTCATCCTCTGCGAGCGCGGCATCCGCACCTACGAGACGTACACGCGCAACACGCTCGACATCTCCGCCGTGCCGATTTTGAAGCGCCTGTCTCACCTGCCGGTCGTCGTCGACCCGAGCCACGCCTCCGGCATCGCCTGGCTCGTCGAGCCGCTCGCGATGGCCGCCGTCGCGGCAGGGGCGGACGGCCTCATCATCGAGGTGCACAACAACCCGGCGAAGGCCCTCTCCGACGGCGCGCAGTCGCTGACGCCCGATCAGTTCGACCGCGTGGCCAAGCGCGTCTTCCAGGCGGCCTCGCTGCTGCACGCGGAGGGCTGAGTCATGGAGGAGGAGCTTTCCCTTCGCGTCGGGATTGTCGGCCTCGGCCTCATCGGCGGCTCGATGGCGAAGGCCTTCCGCGAGTACACCAACTGCGAGGTGATCGGCTTCGACAGCAATCCCGAGGTCACAGAGGCGGCGCTCGCCTGCGGGGCAATCGATCGCGTTGGCAGTGACGACGATCTCCGGCGCCTCGATCTGCTCATCCTCGCGCTCTATCCGCAGGCCGCCGTCGATTTCGCGCGTGAACACGGCGCGCAGATCCCACGCTCCTGCCTCGTGACGGACGTGTGCGGCATCAAAACGCAGGTCTGCGCGGAGCTCTCCGCCCTCGCGAGGGAGTTCGGCTTCCGCTTCGCGGGCAGCCACCCGATGGCGGGCCGCGAAAAGGTCGGCTTCGCGGCGAGCGAGGCGTCCCTGTTCCGCGGCGCAAGCTACCTCATCACGCCGTGCGGCGCGTCCGACGAGGACGTCGCTCTGCTCAGACGTACGGCGGAGGCGCTCGGCTTCGGCCGCTGCGTCGTGACGACGCCGGAGGAGCACGACCGCATGATCGCCTTCACGAGCCAGGTGCCGCACGCCCTCGCGTGCGCCTATGTACTCAGCCCGCAGTGCCCCGGCCACAAGGGCTTCTCGGCGGGCAGCTACCGCGACGTCTCGCGCGTGGCGAACATCAACGAGACGCTCTGGACGGAGCTGTTTCTGAGCAACTCGGGGCCGCTGACCGCCGAGCTTGACACCCTCATCGCCAATCTCTCCGCGGTGCGCGACGCCGTCCGGGACGGGGATGCGGCGCGTCTCTCCGGCCTGCTGCGGCAGGGGCGGCTCGTCAAGGAATCGCTCGGGGAATGACGCTATTAGGATAGAAAAGGAGGCTGGCATCATGCAGCTCAACGTCAAGACCTCAAAACCATATGAGATTTTCATCGAGCGCGGCTGTCTCGACACGCTCGGCGCGCGCTGCGCCGCGCTGTTCCCGGCGGGCGCAAAGGCCGCCGTCATCAGCGACAGCAACGTCTTCCCGCTCTACGGGGAGCGCGCCCTCGCCTCGCTGCGCGGGGCGGGCTTTGCGCCGTCTTCCTTCGTCTTCCCCGCGGGGGAGGCGAGCAAGCAGCTCTCGACCGTCGCACAGATGCTCGGCTTCCTCGCGGAGCAGGGCCTCACGCGCAGCGATTTTCTCGTCGCCCTCGGCGGCGGCGTGACCGGCGACATGGCGGGCTTCGCGGCGGCGTGCTACCTGCGCGGCGTCTCCTTCGTGCAGGTTCCCACCTCGCTGCTCGCGCAGGTGGACTCCTCCGTCGGCGGGAAGACGGCCGTCGACCTGCCGCAGGGGAAGAATCTGGCGGGCGCGTTCCATCAGCCTGCCCTCGTCCTCATCGACCCCGACACGCTCGAGACGCTGCCGCCGCTTTTCTTCGCGGACGGCATGGGCGAGGTCATCAAGTATGGCTGCATCCGCAATCGCGCCCTCTTTGAGACGCTGCGCGATGCGGACGAGCTCGCGCCGCTGATGGAGTCGATTCTCTATGACTGTGTCGACTGCAAGCGCGTCATCGTCGAGCACGACGAGTTCGACACGGGCGAACGCCTCGTGCTCAACTTCGGCCACACGCTCGGCCACGCGCTCGAGAAGGCGCACTGCTACACAGGGCTGACGCACGGCGCTGCCGTCGGGATCGGCATGGTGCTCATCGCCCGCCTCGGCGAGCACATGGAGCTGACGGAAGCGGGCACGGCGGACGCGATCGCCGCGGTCCTGCAAAAGTACCGGCTTCCCGTCTCGGACAGCGCCTCGCTCGACGAGGTGCTCCGCGCGACGGCGCTTGACAAGAAGGGCCTCGGCGGCGACCTGCGGATCGTGCTGCTGCGCTCCGTCGGCGAGAGCTTCGTCCACCGCCTGCCGCGCGCCGAGTTCGCCGCGCTGTGCCGCGAAGCGCTTGCGGAGGGAGCCCGATGAGCGCGGGCAGCGTGACGCTCGAGCCGGGCCGCCTGCGCGGGACGGTGGCCGCCCCGCCGTCGAAAAGCGCAGCGCACCGCGCCATCCTCTGCGCGGCCCTCGCGGCGATCTTTGCGCCGCGGGAGGAGGCAAGCGTCCTCTCCCCCCTCGACCTCTCGGATGACATCCGTGCGACGCTCGGAGCCGTGCGCGCGCTCGGTGTGGAAGCGGTTCTGGAAAACGGTGTCTGCACGCTCCGGCGCGGCGAAAGGCCGGAGGGCGTCGTCCCGCTCGACTGCTGCGAAAGCGGCTCGACGCTGCGCTTCCTGATTCCGATTGCCGCCGCGCTCGGCGTCTCCGCCGTCTTCACAGGGCGCGGACGCCTGCCGGGCAGACCGATTGGCCTTTACGCGGAGCTTCTGCCGCAGCACGGCGTCTGCTGCCGGACGGAGGGCGGACTGCCGTTCTCGATCGAAGGGCGGCTCACGCCGGGCGTCTTCGCGCTTCCCGGAAACGTCAGCTCGCAGTTCATCACCGGCCTGCTGTTCGCCCTGCCGCTCCTTTCCGGCGACAGCGAGATTGTGCTCACAACGCCGCTTGAGAGCGCCGCCTATGTGGAAATGACGGTGCAGGCGATGGCGGACTTCGGCGTCGCCGTCGCGCGCACAAAGGGCGGCTGGCGGATTCCCGGGAACCAGCGGTACCGGCCCCGCCGGTATACGGTGGAGGGCGACTGGTCGCAGGCCGCGTTCTTCCTCGCGGCGGGCGCGCTCGGCGGGGACGTGCTCGTCACGGGCGTGCGCCGCGACTCCCTGCAGGGCGACAAGGCGATCGCCGAGCTCCTCGCGCAGGGCGGGGCGCGCCTTTCCTGGGAGACGGACGGCCTGCGCTGCACGGCGGACGCGTGGCATGGGATCGGCGTGGACGCCTCGCAGATCCCCGACCTCGTGCCGATTCTCGCGGCGGCGTTCTCCCTCGCGGAGGGGGAAACCGTGATTGCCCACGCGGAGCGGCTGCGCCTCAAGGAGAGCGACCGGCTCGCCGCGATGGCGCGCGGACTCTCGGCGCTCGGCGCGGACGTCCGCGAGACGGAGGACGGACTCGTCCTCCGGGGGACGCCGTCCCTGCGCGGCGGCGAGGCCGAGGGAGCGAACGATCACCGCGTCGTGATGTCGCTCTCCGTGGCCGCCCTGCGCGCGGCAGGGCCGTGCACCGTCACGGACGCCGGGAGCATCCGCAAAAGCTATCCCGGCTTTTTCCACGACTATACGGCATTGGGAGGGGTTGCACATGGCAGCATCATCGGTCTGGGGGACTAACCTCAGAATATCCATCTTCGGGGAGAGCCACGGCCCCGCCGTCGGCGTAGTGATAGACGGACTGCCCGCCGGGGAAGCCGTCGACATGGACGCGCTGCGTCTGCAGATGTCCCGGCGCGCGCCGGGGCGAGACAAGAGCTCGACGCCGCGGAAGGAGGCCGACGAGCCGGAGTTTCTCAGCGGACTGCTCGACGGGCGCACGACGGGCGCGCCGCTGTGCATCGTCATCCGCAACACGAACACGCGCTCGGGCGACTACGCGAACGTGATGCAGGCCCCGCGCCCCGGCCACTCCGATTACGCTGCGTACGTCAAATACCGCGGCTGCAACGATGTGCGCGGCGGCGGCCACTTTTCCGGGCGGCTGACGTCCTGCCTGTGCGCCGCCGGGGCCGTCTGCCGCCAGATTCTCGAGCGGCGCGGCATCCGGATCGGAAGCCATGTGGCGTCCGTCGGGCCGGCGCGGGATCTGCCGCTGCCCTCCCCCGACATCCCGGACGAGCTGCTGCGCCGCCTCTCGGAGACGTACTTCCCGACGATCGGCGACGGCGTCGAAACGCAGATGCGCGCCGTCATCGAGGACGCGCGTATGGCGCGCGACAGCGTGGGCGGCGTCGTCGAGTGCGCCGTGACGGGACTGCCCGCCGGGCTCGGCGGGCCGCTGTTCGGCGGCGTGGAGTCGCTTTTCTCCTCGATCCTCTTCGGGATCCCCGCCGTCAAGGGCGTGGAGTTCGGCGAGGGCTTCGGCGCGGCGTCGCTGCGCGGAAGCGAAAACAACGACCCGTTCACCGTTATGGAGAGCGGCGAAATCCGCACCGTCTCGAACCATGCGGGCGGGATTCTCGGCGGGATCACGTCCGGGATGCCGCTCGTCTTCCGCATCGCCGTCAAACCCACTCCTTCCATCTCGCAGCCGCAGCAAAGCGTCGACCTCGCCGGACGGCGCGTGACGGAGCTCGAGGTGCACGGACGGCATGACCCGTGCATTGTCCCGCGCGCCGCGCCCGTCGCGGAGAGCGCCGCCGCCGTGGCCGCGCTCGAGCTGCTTCTGCTGAACAACGCGCTGACGATGGAGGGAAACGAACATGACGCTTGAGGAAATCAGAAGGAAAATCGACGCGATCGACTCCCAGCTGCTGCCGCTGTTCCAGGCGCGGATGGACTGCGCGAAGGAGGTCGCGGCCGTCAAGAAGGAGGCCGGGCTGCCGGTGCTCAACGCGGAGCGCGAGAAGGCCATCCTCGACCGGGTGGAGGCGAGCGCCGGGGAATACGGCGGCGCGGCCCGCGTGCTCTACTCCACGCTGATGGAAGTGAGCCGCGCCCTGCAGCACAGCCTGCTCGACTCCGGCGCGGAGCTGCGCGCCCTTGTCGCCTCCGCCGCGCTGCCGCCCGAGAAGACGGAGCGCATCGCCGCCTTCGGCAGGCCGGGCTCGTTCTCGCACACGGCGGCGCGCACCCTGTTCCCGGACTGCACGCCCGTCACCTACAACTCGTTCGCGGAGATCTTTCGCGCCGTCGAGGACGGGGACGCCGAGGTCGGCGTGCTGCCGGTCGAGAATTCGTCGGCGGGCTCCGTCGGCGAGGTGTACGACCTCATCCTGCGCTTCCGCTATTATATTGTGGGCGCCGTGACGCTCGGCGTGCACCACTGCCTGGCCGCCGCTCCCGGCGCGAAGCCTGCGCGCGTCTACTCGCACCCGCAGGCGCTCGCCCAGTGCTCGCAAAGGATCGCGGCGCTCTCGCTCGCGCCCGTCCCGTGCGAGACGACCGCCGAGGCGGCGTTTAAGGCCGCGAAGGAGCCGGACGCAGCCGCCATCTGCTCCGAGGAGGCGGCGGAGTCCGCCGGGCTGACCATCCTCGAGCGCGGCGTCCAGAATACCGAAAACAACTGCACGCGCTTCATCGTCATCAGCCGCACGCTTTACCTGCCCGAGGACGCGAACAAGATCAGCCTCTGCTTCTCGCTGCCGCACCAGACGGGCTCCCTGCACGGCGTGCTCTCGCGCTTCGCGCAGGCGGGGCTGAACCTCACGAAAATCGAAAGCCGCCCGATTCTAGGGAGACGGTTCGAGTACGACTTCTACCTCGACTTTACCGGCTCCGTGCGCGACGAGGGGACGCTCGCGCTTCTGGCCTCCCTCTCCGCGGAATTGCCGCGCTTTTCTTTCCTGGGGAACTATACAGAGCGCGAGTAATGTGATATAATCAAAACCGGAAATGTAAGATTGTTCTTACATTTCCGGTTTTTTCGTAAGTTTTCGTAATTCGTGTGACGAGGAGTGTGTATGATGAAGATAGACCTGAGCGAATTTGCAAAGCCGTGCGCGTGCGGAAGGGAGCACGCCATTTCCGTGAAGGAAATCATCCTTGAAGCGGGCGCGCTGCGCTCCATTCCCGCGCTTTTGGAGCAATACGGGTACCGGCAGCCGGTCATTCTCTGCGACGAAAACACGCTGGAGGCGGCGGGACGCGCCGTGCGGGGGCTCCTGCCGGAGAGCGGGCTCGTTGTGCTGAATCCGGAAAACCTGCACGCGAACGAGCATGGCGTCGCGACGGCGGAGGAAGGGCTCGCCGCCTGCCCCGCGCCGGACGTGCTGCTCGCCGTGGGTTCCGGCACGATTCACGACATCACGCGCTTTGTCGCGCACAAGCGCGGCCTGCCTTTTATTTCCGTGCCGACGGCGGCAAGCGTCGACGGCTTCGTCTCCACGGTGGCTGCGATGACGTGGCACGGCTGCAAGAAAACCTTCCCCGCCGTCGCGCCGTCGCTTGTCGTCGCCGACACCGGCGTCTTCTCCCGCGCGCCGCAGCGGCTGAACGCCTCCGGCTTCTCCGACCTGCTCGGCAAATACACGGCGCTGGCCGACTGGAAAATCGCCCATGCCGTCACGGGGGAATACCTCTGCGATCGCGTGTGCAGTCTCGAATACGACGCGCTGCGCATCGTGTGCGCGCAGCCCGAGGCCATCCGCGAGGGCGGCGCGGAGGCGTGCGAGCAGCTCATGTACGCGCTGCTGCTCTCCGGCCTCGCGATGCAGATGGTCGGCAACTCCCGCCCGGCCTCCGGCGCGGAGCACCATATGTCCCATCTCTGGGAGATGGAGGCCATCAACGGCCGCGTCGACTACTACCACGGCGAGAAGGTGTCCGTCGGCCTCGTGCTCGCCTCCGGCGTGTATCACCGCGCCGCGGAGGAAATCCGCAAGGGTGCGTTCACGCTCCGCGAGGGGACGGACGTCGAGACCGCGCTCCTCGAAAAGAGCTTCCCCGACAGGGCCATGCTCGCCGAAATTCTGGACGAGAACGACCCGAACCCGCTGGCCGGCGTAACGGCGAACGCCATCCGGCGCGCCCTCCCGGACATTCTGCGCGCCGTGGACGAAATTCCCTCGCCGCAGGAGCTCACAGACCTGCTTGGCCGTGCCGGCGCCGTCAAGAGCCTTGCGGAGATCGGCCTTCCCGACTCTATGCTCGCCCCGGCGGCCCGCCTCTCCCCCTACGTCCGCGCGCGCCTGACCTTTATGCGTCTGCTCAAGCTGTTTGACTTTACGCGCGATATTTACTCGCTCTGACGGGCGCTCCGCCAAAGCAGGACTCACATAAAAGCAGCGCCTCCCTGCCGCATACCAGGCAGGGAGGCGCTGCTTTTGTGCAAATTCCGGGGTTTACTGCGGATCCGGTTCAAACCAGCCGGTATAGCGAACGATGGACGGGCTCTGCCCCATGGCGCTTCCGCTCAGGAACTGTCTGCGGTACTCGGACGGCGTGAGGTGAATCATCTGGCTGAACTGGCGATGGAAATTGCTCAATGTGCTGAAGCCGGTAGACTCCGCGATGTCGAGGATGGTCCGGTTCGTGTTCGTGAGCAGCTCGCAGGCCTTCGTGATGCGCACGCCGTTGAGATAATGGAGCGGGCTGACGTCCATCACCTGCAGGAAAATGCGGCGGAAATGCGTGAGGCTGATGTGGCACAGTTCTGCCAGAGTCTCTACAGGAAACTGATTCATGTAATTGTCCTCAATATAGTCAAGCGCCGGAGAGATGCGCTGAATATTTGTCTCCCCGCCTCCAACGCTTCCCTCCCTGCAGCCGCTCGCCGCGTTCTGGCTCTGGAAGCGTGTGATTTCCGTAAACAGCGTGAACAGATAGCTCTTCACAAGGATATGCGTCGGCGAGGGCTGTGAGAGCTCCTGAATGGAAGCCTGTGCCAGAAAGGAGATATTTGTCGAAGCTTTCGCGGGAATCACATAATTTCTGACGTCCTCCTGCACGAGAGACAATGCGGAATTAGGAGGAAGCAGCTCCGCGAAAAGCTGGCGCGGATCAAAGAACAGGTACGACCACCGGCTCGTGGTACCAGGAGCCGAAAAGGTTGTGTGCGGGATGTTGCGCGGAATACAGGTGATGTCTCCCTCAAAGATGGAAATTTCCTTGTTTCCGCAGAAACGAAGCGTCGCGCTGCCGGAATGACAGATTCCGATTTCCAGACAATTATGGAAATGGAGACGTTCGCTGGGGATATCGGATATTTTCCACTTTGGCCCGCTCAGGAACACAAGGGGAAACTGGGAGGGAAGGTAATAATTCCTGTACTCGATGATTTCCTTCCCGCTTTTGGGCGCCATGGTGATTCTCCTCTCTAAACGTCCGGTTTCATACCGGAAATGCTCTGAAACGAAGCTTGCCCGGGGCGTCAGGCAGCGGCGTCCCGGGCAAGTATGGATTCACTTCATGAAAAGGGGCGTTTCCATTCCGTCAGGAAGACGTGCATCAGCCGGCCTTGATGGCGTTGTTCATCTCAACAAGCTTTGCGACATCGTCAGCCTGCGCGACAGCTTCGTCATAGAAATACTGGAAGACCTCGTCGACATGATAATTGTTCTGCAGCTCGCTGATGATCTTATCGCGAATCTGCTCGAACTCCTCGTCGGAAGCGGCGGCGACAGCCGTCACAACGTTCGTGCCCATGTAGGCGTTGATCTCGTTGACATAGGTGCCGATATCACCCTCCGGATCGCCGAAGGAGATGTAGTTCATCGAATTGGTGGTCGTGGTCTCGGCGCGGTAAACGTCAACCTGGGAATCCTGGCCAAAGTGCGCCACGAAGTCCTTCATGGTGTCGTTCATCTTCGCCTCGTTGGCCTTGTCGGAGAACTGATACAGGTCAACCGCGACGCCGTCGTCCGGAACAATCGTGCCGTTGCCGAAGCCGCAGAAGTGATGGAACACGTTGACGCCGGTCGAAACGCCGAGAGCGTCGTCCTTCGTGACGGTCAGATACTCGTCGGTCGGCACCGGGACGCCGTCCTCCATGTTCCAATAGGTGCCCTCAAGGCCGTTCCACGCAATACGCGAGAAATCGTAGGTGGACACGAAATCGAGCAGGGCAACGCATCTCTCGGGATACTGGGTCTGCGCGTTGACAACGTACTGGCGCTCGCCGCGGTACATATTGCCAAAGCGATCCTCCGCGTCGGCGCTCAGGCTCGGCAGGGAGATGAAGGTCTTGAGGTTGCCCTCGGTCTTGTTGAACTCGGTGTTCGCGCTCACAGACATCCAGCCGGGAACGTTGAACATATACTTGCCGGCCTTCAGGTTCTCCTCATAGATGTCGGAGGTCATCGTGAAGGAGTCGGGATCGAGCAGGCCTCTCTGGTTGGCCTTGTTGTAGAAGCGCACCGCTCTCCAGAAGATGCCCTCGGGATCGGTGAGCTGGTTGTTCTCAAGCGGGGTGGAGTCGACCGTGGAAACGCCGAGCACACGGCCGGTCGTCTCGATCAGGTTGACGCCCTCCTGCGGCCCAAGGCCGAAGGTGAAGACCCACTCGCCCCAGCCCTGGCCTGCGCCGAACCAGGCGCCGCAGCCGTAGGTCTTGAGGCCGTCAGCCGTCTGAGGCTCGAGCGCGACGAGCTGCTCGAGGACGTCGAGGAGATCCTCGTCATAGCTTTCGAGCTTCGGATAGCCGGCTTCCTTGTACAGATCCCAGCGGATGTAATGGCCGCAGGTCGGCACGGTGCCGTCGTCCCAGGAGCCCTTGCACATACCCCACAGGTACATATTGCCGTCGGGGCTGTTGGCGGGCAGGCGCTGCGCCTCGATCATCAGGGCGCCGGCGGGATCGTTGAGAGTGTTGGAGGCATACTCCTCAAGGTAGGGCTCAAGGTTCAGAGCGGAATTGGACTGGATCAGCATCGGGAGCTGCTTCGTGGGATCGGACAGCATGAAAACGTCGGGCAGATCGCCGCCAGCCATGAGAGCCGCGAGCTGCGTCGGCCAGTCAGCCTCCGTCAGAGCCGTCAGGTACAGGTCGATATTAAGGGATTCCTCCACATACTTGGAGACAGGGTCGCTTCTCAGGCCGTCCGCCTCGCCGCTGCCGACAAAGGCAACGACGTCAAGCGCGACGCGCTCCGCAAACTTGGATTCCTCTCCGCCGTCTCCGGAATCGCCGGAATCGCCGGAATCGGAGGCAGACGCTCCGCCGCCTGTGGAAGCAGTCTCGCCGGAATTGTCGCAGGCGGTCAGACTGCCGACCATGGCGACAGCGAGGGCTGCTGCGATCAGTCTAAGCGCTAACTTCTTTTTCATAACTTCTCCTTTCTTATTTCTCACTATGTAATTTCATTTCCCCGCCCTTCGTTGTCAACAGCGCGGGAAATGAATAGCAAGACGAAACGAAACGGATCTCAGCCCTTCACCGCGCCGAGCATAATGCCCTTGGTGAAATAGCGCTGCATGAACGGGTAAACGCACAGGATCGGGAAAATGGTCACGAAGCTCATCGCCATGCGCAGCGTCATCGAACTGACCTTCATGGCAGCTCCTGCCGCAGCGCCTGCGCCGACGGAGGTCACGACGTTCGACTGCAGGTTCTGATACAGCAGGTACTGCAGGCAGTGCAGGTTGCCGGCGTTGCGGCCCTGCATGAAGAACATATCGTCCGACCAGGTGTTCCACTGATTAACCGCGGTGAAGACGACGATGCACGCGAGGATGGGCTTTGACAGCGGCATGATGATCTGCGCGTAAATGCGGAAAATGCCCGCGCCGTCCATCTCGGCGGATTCGACCATCTCCCCCGGAATCGATTCGATGTACGTCTTAATCAGAATGATGAAGTACGCCTGCACCGCAGCGGGAAGAATATAGACGAGGAAATTGTTGCGCAGGCCAATGGCGCTGATCGTCAGGTAGTACGGAATAAAACCGGCGTTGACATACATGGTGACAATGAAAAAGCGGTAAAGGAACTTCTTGGCCGGGAGAAACTTGTCGGCGAGCAGATAGGCTGTGAAGCTCGAGCAGAGCACCGTCAGGATGGTGCCGGAAATTGTTCTCGCGAACGAGATGAAAATGCTCGAGGTCAGGCCGGGAATCTGGCCGAGGTTCGTGTACGCCTCGGTGGTAAACTCAAGCGGGATAAAGTAAACGCCGCGGTTCACCGCCGCCGGGGACGACCAGGAATTGATGAAGATATACCACATCGGATACAGGCACAGGAACGTGAACAGGAGCAGAATCAGAATATTGATGGCTCCCGGAACAGTCAGTCTTTTCTTGCTCTCCATACTCTCAAATCCTTTCTCAATGTTCTGGTTGTCCGCGGCTCAGAAAATCGAATTGCCTCTGAGTCTCTTGGAGGCGAAATTGGCAAAGGACAGGAGCAGGATGCTCACAACAGATTTGAAAATGCCCATGGCCGTCGCCAGCGAATACTCCATGTTGCGGATGCCCATGCGATAGACGTAGGTATCGAATACCTCGAGCTTATCCCACGTCATGCCGGTGCCCAGCAGCCAGAACTGATCAAAGCCGTTGGAGAGCATATTCGAGATAGCCAGCAGCAGCAGGACAAAGAACGTTGAAAGCAGACCGGGGATTGTGACGTGCAGAATCTTCTGCCAGTTGTTTGCGCCGTCGACGTCAGCGGCCTGATAGAGCTCCTGATCGATTGACGTGATGGCCGAAAGATAAATAATCGCGTTGTAGCCGAGCGTCTTCCAGACGTTGATGGACACCTGCACCGCCCACGCATGGTCGACATCCGTCAGCGGATTGACCGGAGAGCTGATGAGTCCAAGCCCCATCAGAATGTTGTTCAGCGCGCTGTTCTCCGAGGAGAGCAGCATGAACACGATCGAGTACACAAGCACCCAGGAGATGAAATTCGGAATCGAGGTGCAGGTCTGCACCACCTTTGCGAATCTCTTGTACTTTACCTGGGAGATTGCGATGGCAAAAATGGCGGGAAGAACTGAGCAGCAGATGTTCAGCGAGGAAATCGCCAGCGTGTTGCGCATGACCTTGATGAAATCCGCTGAGTTGGTGAAGATGCGCTCAAAGTACTTGAGTCCGACGAATTCGCACTCCCACAGCTGCAGGCCCGGCGAATATTCGACGAAGGCGTAGCTCCAGCCGAAAAGCGGAATATAGCTGAAGATAGTCACCATCGCCATGAAGGGAAGCAGAAACAGCACAAGCTTAATCTGCTTCTGCCGTCGTCCGGATAACCGGCTCACTCTTTTCGTCACTGCGTTGTCTCCCATATGGACATCCCCTTTCTCGATTCTGTTTTGCGCCGCTGCACCGGTATGGGAAGGAAAAAAGCCATAAAAAAGGCGGTTGTTTTGCCGCCATTTTCTCCTGTGGGGTTTCTGTATGTCATATCAACCGGACGGGGGAAATTTGTACACCGGGATAATCACTTTCCTCCCTTTTTCCCTGTTTCCGGTCAAGATGAGTAAAAGTAATACTTTCAATTTTTTAAAAATTATTATACATTTCTCTGTTAACCCTTCCAATTTTGGAAAATGTTTTGTGCATATCGCATATTCACATTATCATATAATTTGACAATCCTTTCATCCACATTTCGCAACCTAGAATGTGCAATTTCAACCATAAACGATGGAAACCTGAAAAAAAGAGAGCATGATGAGAAGCGGAGCCATAAAAAAAACCCGGCACAGTGCTCAGACTGTGTCGGGTGTCTTCCTGTTTTTCGTACAGAATGCGGTAGAGCTCAGGCCTTGCGATCGAAGAAAACGCTCTTTCCCGTGACGCTCAGGGGGATGCCGTGCCAGATAACGGGCTCGTCAAGATAGCCCATCTCCATGGCAGCCTTCCCCACTGTGTACATGATGCGGCTGTCAACGCGGCTGTCCGCGGCCGCCGCGGCGGAGGAGCCGAGGGCGATACCGAGATCGATGCCGTCGAAGCAGCAGCGGCCTCCCGCCTTGAGGCACGCGTCGCAGTTTTCAAAGCCGCACAGCGAGCAGAATGCGAGGAAACGCTGCGCGGGACGGATGCCAATGAGGACGACGGCGGCCGCCGCGCGCAGATTCTCCGCGTCGCGGTGGAAGGTCGAGGGGGCGTCGCCGAACTCGCGGTTGGCAACCTCGTGCATTTTATCGGCAAGGGCGTTCTTCTCGTCGCCCGTCAGCACAAGCGTCACAATGCGGTCAAGGCCCTTGGCCTTCGGGGCGGTGCGCGCCGCGGCGCACATCCGGGCCGCCGTCTCAAGGACAGCGCGTTCCTCCATCTGCATGGAATCGAATTTCATGGTCATTTCCTCCCTTACATGAGATCACACATCCACGCCGAGACCGCGCAGGAAAGCGGCGGCGTCCGCCGCGCCCTCGAAGCGGTGCGCATGGATGCCGCACGCCAAAGCGCCCTCGACGTTGGCGGCAAGGTCGTCAAAGAAGACGCACTCGTCCGCCGAAAGGCCGTACAGCTCCAGAAAGCGCTCGTAGATTGCGCGGTGCGGCTTAACAAGCCGGTGAAACGCGGAGACAAAGCGCTCGTCGATCCGGCTGAGGATGGAATAGCGCTCCACGAGGACGGGAAAGCGGACGCTCGCGTTTGAGAGCACGAGGCAGCGGTACCCCTTTCCCTGCAGGGCGAGGACGAGCTCCTCCATCCCCGGGACTGGCGAGAGGCAGTCCGGCCAGACGGCGAACACGCGCGCAACCTTCTCCCGCAGGCGCGGCTCGACATGGCTCTGCATCCGCGCGAGGGCCTCCTCCTCCGTGAGCGCGCCGGCATCGAGGAGCAGCCACTCCTCGCTGCCGAAGCAGGCGTCGAAAACCTTTGCGGCATCCTCGGGATCGGCGACCTCGCGCTCCACGAGAGCGCGAGGCTCATAGTAGAGCAGGACGCCGCCCATGTCAAAAACAATATTGCGGATCATGCGCTTCACTCCTCAAATCCAAATTGCGCGCCGAGCCACGTCAGGCAGAGGCCGAGCCACGGAGCCGTCTCCGCCTGGGTAAAGCCCGTCTCGGCGCTGCACAGCGAGAGGCCGTGCGGCCCGTGCTGGAACAGGTGGAACTCGCACGGCACGCCGGCGCGGCGCATGGCCGTGACGAACAGGAGCGAATTCTCAACAGGGACGATGTCATCCTCATAGGTGTGCCAGACAAAAGCGGGCGGCGTCTTCTCCGAGACGTGACGCTCGAGCGACCAGAACGACTGCCTTTCGATGTCCTTCTCGCCGGAGACGTTCTCGATCGACTCGCGATGGGCAAACTCCCCGGCGGTGATGACGGGGTAGGCGAGAAGCAGGGCGTCCGGGCGGTTTTCCCCAGCGGAGAAGCCGGTCTCAGAGCGATCCCAGAGCACGCCGAGGCTCGCGGCGAGATGACCGCCGGCAGAAAAGCCCATGACGGCAATCTGGTGCGGCAAAACGCCCCACTCTCCGGCGTTTCTGCGCACGAGCGCGACGCTCTCGGACAGCTCGCGGAGCGGCTGCATCCCGCACGCTTTGCCGGGGCCGGTCGTGTAGCGCAGAATAAAGACGTGATAGCCGCGCGCAAAGAACGCGAAGGCCGGCGGATCGGCCTCGCGGTTCGAGCAGAAGGCGTACGCGCCGCCGGGGCAGATCACGACGGCGGGGCGCTCGAGGCGGTTCGGGATCTCCGGCACGGCATCGTGCAGGTAACCGGTCAGGGTCGCGCCGCCGTCGAGAATGGGCGTCTCGACGATTTTCATCAGCAGATCACTCCTTGAGGATTTTTTCTCATTGTAGCACGGCAGAAAAGCAAAGTCACTCTTTTTTGCGGAAAATTGCGTTTCGTTTCTGGATCGCGCGAAAGAATTGTGGTATGATAAAAAGAAAAGGAGTTTTGTGGCATGGATTTGTTGGATTTGATGAGAACGCGCCGCAGCATCCGCAAATATGAGGGGACGCCCGTCACGGAGGAGCAGATTTCCCGCGTGCTCGAGGCCGGACGCCTGGCGCCGTCGGCGCGGAATATGCAGGAATGGAAATTTGTCGTCGTGCGCGGCGGACTGCTCGAGCCGCTGACGGAGGCGTGCTGCGGGCAGGCCATGGTGAAGGAGGCCGGGGCGGCTGTCGCCGTATGCGCCGTCGAGGATCACATGATGGGCTGCGGCCAGTCGAGCGCGACGGTCGACTGCTCGATCGCTTTGAGCTTCATGCTGCTCGAGGCGCAGGAGCTCGGACTCGGGATGTGCTGGCTCGGCTCGTTCGACGCGCCCGCGGTCAAGCGCGTCCTCGAGCTGCCGGAGGGATGGACGGTCGTAGCCGTCTCCCCGCTCGGCGTCCCGGCGGAATCGCCCGATCCGCGTCCGCGCAAGCCGATCGAGGAGCTTGCCGTCTATCTCGGGGAATAAGAACCGGGATATGTGCAAAAGGGGAGCGCTGCAGCCTGAAAACTGCAGCGCTCCCTTTTTGCGTCAGAGACCGTTTTCCTCGTCGATTTTCCCCTGGTTGGGGCGGCGCAGCAGGCCGATGATGAGGGCCGAGAGCAGCGTGCCCGCCGCGAGGGCGAGCAGGTACATCGGCCAGTTCGGCACGAGCGCGAAGACGAAGATGCCTCCGTGCGGCGCCTGCATCGTGCATCGGAAATAGGCGGAGATCCCGCCCGCCACGGCGGAGCCCGCCATGCAGGCCGGGATGAAACGCAGGTCGGAGGCGACGAAGGGCAGCGCGCCCTCTGTAATGAACGAGAACCCCATCACGAAATTAAGCATACCTGTCTGCCGCTGGCGCGTCGAGAAGCGCGAACGGAACAGCACCGTCGCGAGGGCGATGGCGAGCGGCGGCACCATGCCTCCGAGCATGACGGAGGCCATCAGCGGCGAGGAGACGGGCTCCCCAGCCGCGTCGACGAGCGAGGCCGTCGCGAAAACGTACGCCGCCTTGTTGACGGGACCGCCCATGTCGACGCTCATCATGGCGGCAAGAATCACGCCGAGCGCCACGGCGCTGAGCGAGTCGAGCGAGGAAAGCCAGGACGATAGGACGGCGTTCGCGTGGGAGATCGGCGGGTCGAGGACGAGCAGCGTCAGCACAGAGACGAGCAGAAGCCCGACCACCGGATAAAAGAGCACCGGCTTCGCACCCTCCATCCCGCGCGGCAGGAAGGAAAACAGCTTCTTGACGAGGAGCATGACGTAGCCCGCCAGAAAGCCCGCAAGCAGCGCGCCGAGAAAGCCGCCTCCCCCGCTCGCAGCGAGAGCGCCGGCCACAAAACCGACCATCAAACCGGGCCTGTCGGCGATACTCTGCGCGATATAGCCGGCGAGCACGGGCAGCATGAAGCGGAAGGCAACGCCCCCCGCCTGTGTTTTGAGGAACGAAGCGATCGGTGAATTATCTCCAAAGGTCGCGGCAGGCCCGTCGGGCGCGAGGATAGAGTCAAGAAAATAAGCGAGCGCAATGAGAAGACCGCCGCCGATGACAAACGGCAGCATATGCGACACGCCGTTCATCAGATGGCTGTACACGGTGTGCGCCGCGCGCACAAGCTTCTGCAGGCCGCCCGCCGCGCCGCCCCCGTAGATTGGGATGCCGCCGGCCTCGACGCTGCGCAGAAGCTCCTCCGGCCGGTGGATCGCGTCCGCGACGGGGACAAAGAGGACAGGCTTCCCGCGAAAGCGCTCCAGCTCGACGGCGGCGTCCGCCGCGACGATCACACCCTCCGCTGCGCGGATCTCTTCCTCCGTGAGCACGTTCCTTCTGCCGGACGCGCCGTTTGTCTCCACCTTCACGGGGATTTTGAGCTTCCCCGCCGCCTTTTCCAGCTGCTCGGCGGCCATATAGGTGTGGGCGATGCCCGTCGGGCAGGCAGTGACGGCCAGAATGCGCGGCAGGGACGTCTCTTTCGTCTCTGAGGACTCGCGCCGCTGCTGCGCCTGCACGATGATATAGCGGAAAGCCTCCGTCGAACCGGCGCGCTCGAGCGCGTCGCGAAACGACTCCTCGAGCAGCAGCGCCGCAAGGCTGCTCATCGCCTCGAGATGGGTGTCGGAGCCGCCCTCGAGCGGCGTGGCGATGAGGAAGATCAGGCGCACCGGCTTTCCGTCCAGCGAATCGAAGCCAACGCCGTCCGGGATTGTCATCGCGGCAAGAGCCGGGAAGCGAACCGCCCGGGATCGCGCGTGCGGAATGGCCACGCCGTCGCCGACGCCGGTGGTTCCCTCCTCCTCCCTGTGCCAGACGGCGCGCAGGAATTCCATGGAATCCTCGAGCACGCCGCCGCGCTCGAGCGCCTTTGTCAGAAGCAGAATCGCCTCCTTCTTCGAGGCAGGCTTTTGATTCAAAAGGATAAAATCCTCCCGCAGCAAGTCGAGAAGACGCAAGCCGGGTCCCCCCTTTCCCTCAAACCGGTTCCCTCAGCCTTCAGATCTTAAGATAAACCCACTTTCCCTGCCGGAAGCGGACATACGTCATGGTGAAGCGCACGAGCTGGTCGATCGCGAGGCCGAGCCACGCGCCGAACAGTCCCAGCCCGAGCGGATAGCACAGCAGCCAGCCGCTGAACGGACGCACAAACGCGACGCTGACAAGCGAGACAAGCGCCGTATACTTCGCGTCCCCCGCGCCGCGCAGGCAGCCGGTGAACACCACCTGGGAAATCTGCAGAAACACCACGACGACCATGAGCCGCATAATCATGTCGCCGTAGCTTAAAATGTCCGTCTCCTCGGAGAACAGAAGAAAAATCTGCCTGCTGAACAGCAAATAGATCACGGAAAGCACCGCCGCGAAGAAGATACCTACCTTCTGGCAGATGCCGCCGTAAATCCGCGCGAGGTCGCGCCTCCCCTCCCCAAGGCTGCGCCCGACGAGGGCGACCGACGCGACGGAGAGGCCGTCTCCGAAGGAGAAGGAGATGCTCAGAATGTTCATGCCGACCTGATGCGCCGCGAAGGCCACCGTGCCGAGGTTCGCGACGATGATGCTGTACGTCAGAAAGCCGATGCGCAGAAAGAGCTGCTCGGCAAGCGTGCTCGAGCCGATGTTCGCGATTGCGCGCATCGTCTCGCGGTCAAACGAGACGCGGATGCGTCCGCGCAGGCAGACGAAGCCGCCGCGCCGCAGCACGGAGTGGATGCTCATTCCGCAGGCGACGACGGTGCCGAGCACCGTGGCGATGGCCGCGCCGCGCACGCCGAGGCGCGGGAAGCCGAGGTTGCCGCCGATCAGAAGGTAGTTGAAGACAATGTTCACGCCGTTGGCGACGATGTTCGTCTTCATGGCGATGCGCGTGTTGCCCGCGCCGCGCTGGGCCGCGTTGATCACCATCGAGAGCGTGTTGAAGACCATGCCGCCGGTGATGATGCGGAAGTACGCCGTCGCGTCCTCGTGCGTATCGGACGCCGTGCCGGCCAGCCGCATGATGGGATCGGCGAAAGCGACGGCGAGCACGCTGATGACGAGCGTGAGGCCGAGCGTCAGCAAAATGGACTGCACGACGACGCGGTTCGCCCGCACGGGATCCTGTTCTCCCCGCCGCCGCGCGACAAGCGCCGAGACGGCGACGTTCAGCGAGAGAAAGACGGCCAGACAGATGAACTTCGGCTGCGTCGTGAGGCCGACGGCGGCGATCGCCGCCGTGCCGAGGCTGCTGACCATGATCGTGTCGATGAAGCCCACGAGGGCGACGAGGAAGGATTCCAGCATGGACGGCCAGGCGATCCGGAGCGTCTCCCTGAGCAGAGCCCCGTCTCCCGGAATCGGGCCGAGCGGCTCCTCGCGGCGAAGCATGGCGCGCGTGCGTAGCAGTTTTGACAGAACCAACGTACTTTCCCCTTTTCCCATTCGCTATGGCGCAGCTGCCGGATGCCGCCGCGTCTGCATATTCTTTTTTCATTGTACCTTATTTGCGCATTCCCGTCAATCTTACACAAAATTTCTGCGAAGGGAAGAAAAAAGCGGAGGAGCCGGGAAAGGGCTCCTCCGCCGGCGGCGTCAGCGCGCCGGAACGTTTTTTGTCGCGACGAGATCGACGCCGAGACCGAGAAGATTCTCGACCACGACGTCCCCGATGGCGACGGGGGCTTTGAGGACGACGCCGTCGAGCTCGCGCATTGCGTCAAACAGCCTGCCCTTCGGCAGCTCGCCGTTCGTCTTGACGCTGGCGCGCCGGAGCGTCCCGCCCTCGACGCGGACGGTGGAGGTCAGCACGCGCGTCGGGTTCGTCAGCTCCTTATGGCCGTACGCCGCGCCGCGCGGGCAGCCGTTGCCCGTCACCGCGAAGCCGTTTTCCTCGTCCACCCGGAGATGGCAGCCCTTCGGGCAGACGATGCAGATCAGCTCTGTCATTGCGCATCCTCCTCCTTCACCACGGAGACCGTGATTTTTCCGTCCCGAATCTTCGGGAACAGCGCCTTCGGGAAGGCGACCTTTTCCATCTCGCCCGGCGCCATGTGATCGCGCTTGAAGCTGGCGAGCACCTCCCCGCCGGATGAAATCTGAATCACCATGTTCGTGTACACAAAGTTGACGCGGAAGAAGATCTCGACGAGCTTGTCAACGTTGTCCGTGCGGATCTTCTGCGGCACCGTGTAGTTGACGGCGTTTCCGTTCTCCACGAGGACGCACGGCCCTCCCGGTTCGCCGTCTCTCGCGTACCGCGCCGCCGCGCGTCCCGCCCGCTGGCTCTCCGCCGTCACGAAATCGACGAGGTCGTGAACGTGCACGACGTTGCCGCTCGCGAAGACGCCGGGGATCGACGTCTCCATATTTTCGTAGACTATAGGCCCGTTCGTACGGCGGTCGATGGCGACGCCCGCCTGCCGCGACAGCTCATTCTCCGGGATGAGGCCGACGGAGAGGAGGACCGTATCGCAGTCGAAGGTGATTTCCGTCCCCGGAATGGGATTGCGCTTCTCGTCCACCTTCGCGACGACGACCTGCTCGACGCGCTTGTCGCCCCGAATATCGACGATCGTGTGCGAGAGGTAGAGCGGAATATCGTAATCGTTCAGGCACTGGACGATATTTCGGTTTAGGCCGTTCGAGTACGGCATGAGCTCCACGCAGGCGAGCACCTTCGCGCCCTCGAGCGTCATGCGGCGCGCCATGATGAGGCCGATGTCGCCGGAGCCGAGGATAACGACGCGTTTGCCGACCATATATCCCTCAACGTTCATGTAGAGCTGCGCCGCGCCCGCCGTGAACACGCCGGCGGGACGGTCGCCGGGGATGGCGATCGCGCCGCGCGTGCGCTCGCGGCAGCCCATGGTGAGGACAATGGACTTTGCGCGCAGCAGCATGTAGCCCTTCTCGCGGCTCATGGCGTGCACCGTCTTATCAGCGGAGATGTCGAGCACCATCGCGCCGAGCAGCACCTCGACGCCCGCGTCCGCAAGCTTTTCGATAAAGCGGGCGGCGTATTCGGGTCCGGTAAGCTCCTCTTTGAAATAATGCAGGCCGAAGCCGTTGTGAATGCACTGGTTGAGGATACCTCCGAGCTCGTCGTTCCGCTCGAGGATCAGCACCTTTCCGGCGCCCTCCTTCGCGGCTTCGAGCGCCGCGGCCAGACCGGCGGGGCCTCCGCCGACCACAATCACGTCATACTGGGCCTCGTTCATCTCGTGCAGCCTCCCTTCGTCTCGCCGGTGATGATCGCCGTCCCGGCTCTGTCCATCATGACCTGTTCCTGCGGGATGCCGAGCTCCCGCGCGATGATCTGCTGCACCCTCGGGCCGCAGAAGCCGCCCTGGCAGCGTCCCATCCCGGAGCCGCAGCGGCGCTTGACGCCGTCGATCGAGCGCGGCGGGAGCGGACGGTGAAGCGCGTCGACGATCTCGCCCTCGGTGATGGTCTCGCAGCGGCAGACGATTTGGCCGTACAGCGGATTTTTCGCGATCGCGGCGGCGCGCTCCTCGTGGGAGAGGTGCTTGAAGCGCACGACACGGCGCTCATCGAGGAACCCCTCCTTCTTCTCGAGCGCAAGCCCGGCCTCGCCGAGCATCCGCACGACGTCGCGCGCGATGGCCGGAGCGGACGTCAGGCCGGGGGATTTGATCCCGGCGATATTGAAGAAGCCCTTCCGCTCCGTCTCGCCGACGATAAAGTCGTCGATTTCCGTGTTGGCGCGCAGGCCGGCAAAGTTGCGGATCGAGTCGCGGAAGCCGATGTCCGGCACGGAGAGCTGCGCCATCTTCTTGACGAAGGCGAGCCCCTCGCCCGTCGTGCCGAGATCGTCCTTCTCCGCGTCCTCCGCGTTCGGCCCGACAATGAGATTGCCGTGCACCGTCGGCGAGACGAGCACGCCCTTGCCCACCTTACTCGGGCACTGGAAAATCACATGGTTCACGAGCGTGCCCTGGCTCTTGTCGAGCAGGTAATACTCGCCCTTATTCGCCGTGACGGTGAAGCGGTGCGGCGCGGCCATGTCGTTGACCCT
>CASFAA010000258.1 GCA_949292505.1 uncultured Oscillospiraceae bacterium | reverse complement strand
GCACGTCAATCTCTGCTCGAGGGCGGATAATTCCACGCAGCTCGTTCCGTTCCTGCAGGCTGCGGAGCGGATGCGGTGCGTGAAGGAATATCACGACGTGCAGGTGCAGCTGCACTATCACCCCGACAGGGGGCACGACGGCCTCACGATGGAGGAGGCGCTCGCCTCCCTGTACCGCGTGCTGGGCATGGACGCCCCGTGCGCCTGACGCTCATCATATCTGTCAGGAGGGAATTCCATGGGCGTATTAAACGCAAACAAAAAGATCGACGTGTCTCAGATTGACTGTGAGGGGACGATGCGCGTCACGCTGGCGCTCACAGCGGCGCCGGACATTCAGTCAAGTCCCACGGACATCGTCCTCGTCCTCGACCGCTCCGGCAGCATGGCGGGAACGCCGTTTGCCAACCTGAAGCTCGGCGCGAAAACCTTCATCGATATCATCGATGAGGCGACGGATTCGAGTCAGGACGGCAACATCGGATCCGGAAGCCGCATCGGCATTGTCAGCTTCGCTGAGAACGCCGTCGCAAACACGCAGCTCATCACGTCCGTCGAAACGCTCAAGGCGGCGGTGGACGGTCTTGCGGCCGGCGGAGCGACGAACCACGCCGCCGCGTTCAGCGAGGCAATGGACCTCTTCGATCCCGCGTCGCCGAATGCGAAGGTGATCGTCATGTTTACCGACGGAAAGACGACGGCCGGTCCGCCGCCGGCTCCCGTGGCCGCCGCAGCGCGGGCGTCCGGCATTGTGATCTACTGCATCGGCCTGGTGGGTTCGGACGGCGTCGACCCCAATACGCTCAACGAGTGGGCGACCGACCCGAATGCCTCCCACGTCGCGGTGACGCCGGACGCCGCCGATCTGGAGGAGCTGTTCGCCGATCTCGCGGTCAATATCTCGAAGCCGGGCGCGACGCAGATTGTGATTGACGAGGAGGTCAACCATGACTTTGCCATCATCAGCGTCAGCCCGCCCGATAAGGGCAGCGCCGTGACGGTGGACGCGCATAAGCTGCAGTGGAAAATCGACGCCCTCGGCGTGACCGGAAACGAGGGTGCCGCGCTTGAGTTTTTGTCCGCCATACGGGAGATACCGGCGGCACCAAGCTTGTCAATCTCGATATCAAATATTCCGACGCGGAGGGCAACGCGGTGACCTTCCCGAACCCGTCCGTCCGGGTGGACTGCCGCGCCGTCGTCAACCCCGAAAAATGCCCGACGCCCGTCGACGTGACAGTCGGCGGCTGTCAGGATTCCGTCCTCGTCGACCTGGGGGACGCGTATCTCGAATCTCTCGGACGCATCGTCCAGCTCGACGTCACGGTGAAGAACGTCTGTCCCGGCAAGCGCGTCGCCCTCGCAATGATTCTCACTGAGGTTGACCAGAACGGTATGGAGTATCAGCGCGGCATGAAGGCGTTCACACTTCCCGCGCACAGCTTCCCGACGTGCCGCGATGTTCTCGTCAAGTGTGTGAAATTTGTTCTGCCCGAGGATCTTGACGTCTCCGGCAAGAGTCCGCGTTCCCTCTGCGGAAAGCGGAACCTGAAGGTCCGCGTGATCGCCCACAACATCGATACCGATTATCGCTGCTGCGAGGCCGTCGTCACGCTTTAAGATAAAAAGGCAGCCCGCCGGCGCGAAAGCCGGCGGGCTGCCGATCCATATGTTATTTTGTAAGCGCGCGGCGTACGGCGCTCTGCCAGCCGCCGTACAGGGCGCTGCGTACCGCCTCGTCCATCGCGGGATGGTAGGCGGTTCTCCGCACGCCTGCGAGCACGGATTCGTCGTAGAAGCCGCACGCGATGCCGGCCGCGTACGCCGCGCCCATGCCGGAGAGCTCCTGCGTCTCAGGGACGAGCACGTCCACGTTTCCGAGATCGCTCTGCCGCTGCATCAGGTAGCGGTTTTCCGTTGGGCCGCCGTCCGCCTTGAGCTCCGCGACGCCCACGCCGGACTGGTGCTGCATCAGGAGAAGAATGTCGGTAATCTGGTAGGCGATGGAGTCCACGCACGCGCGCACAAGCTCGGCGCGCCCTGTGTTGCGGGAGATACCGGTGAACATCCCTGTCGCGCCGCTGTCCCAGTAGGGCGCGCCGAGTCCGGTGAAGGCGGGGACAAAATACGTTTTATCGGCCGGATTGGCCTCAAGCGGCAGGACGTGCGCCTCCTGGTTCGAGGAGAGGAGCCCGACCTCGTTTTTCAGCCAGCCGATGATGGAGCCGGTGTAGTTGATGTTGCCCTCGAGCACATACTCCACCTTACCGCTCCGTCCCCAGGCAATGGAGGACGAGAGATCCGGAGAACAGACAGGCGCGCCGCCGACGTGCAGCATCACCGACGAACCGGTACCGTACGTCGCCTTGGCCTTGCCGGGCGTCAGGCAGCCCTGTCCGAACAGCGCGCCGTTGCTGTCGCCGAGCACCGCGTGAATCGGGATGGGGGAGGGGAAAATACCGCCGAAATCGGATGTCCCGAACAGGGAGTCGGAGCCGCAGACCTCCGCGAGGCTCGTAAGCGGCACGCCGAAAAGCGCGCAGAGCTCCGGATCCCAGCGGAGGCGGTGAATGTCAAACAGCTGCGTGCGCGCCGCGTTCGAGTAATCCGTTTTGAAGGAGCCGGTCAGCCGGTAGAGCAGCCAGCTGTCCATCGTGCCGCAGCACAGCTCGTCCTTTTGCTCGCGCACGCCGGGGACGTTCTCGAGAATCCACGCGAGCTTTGCCGCGGAGAAATAAGGGGAGAGGCGCAGGCCGGTGCGCTCCTGAATCCGCTGCGCGTCTCCCTCGAGACGGCGGCAGATGGCCTCGCCGCGCGGGCACTGCCAGACCACCGCGTTGTAGACGGGCTTCCCTGTCCTGCGCGACCAGATCATCGCAGTCTCGCGCTGGTTGCTGATGCCGGCCGCCGCGACCTGAGAGGGCGCGATGCCGAGCGTTTCGAGCACGTCGCGGACAGCGCCGAGCGTGCAGGAGAAGATCTCTTCCGGGTCGTGCTCGACCCAGCCGCGCTCGTCGATGTACTGGCGGTGCGGGCGGTCGGCGCGCGCCGCGAGGCGTCCCTGCTCGTCAAAAAGCAGCGCCTTTGTGCCCTGCGTGCTCTGATCGATTCCAAGCAGATACTTCATTTCAGCATCTCCCTCGCGGCCTGCGCGATACCCTCGGCGTTCAGGCCGTAATGATCGAAGACCTGGCGGGAATTGCCGGTGACGACGGGGCTGTCCGGCAGGGAGAGGCAGCGCACGGGCTTTGGGCAGGCGGCGCAGACGATCTGCGCCACGGCGCTTCCGAGGCCGCCCCACGGGACGTGCTCCTCCACCGTGATGATGCCGCGCGTCTCCTGCGCCGCCTTCACGACCGCCTCGCGGTCGATTGGCTTGACGCAGTACATATCGAGCACGCGAACCGAGACGCCTTCCTTGCGCAGAAGCGCGGCAGCCTCCGCGGCGGGCTTCACCATTTCGCCGCACGCGATGACCGTCAGATCCGTTCCCTCGGAGACGACCGTCGCATGATCCATCACAAACGGCACATTCCCCTCCTCGTAGACGTCCTCTACAGCGTTGCGTCCGACACGGACGTAGGCCGGAAGCGCGTCGTCGAGCAGCGCGCGGATAAGGCAGCCCGTCTGCAGGCGATCGCTCGGCAGATAGACGCGCATATTCGGGATGGAAGCCATGGCGGCAATGTCGGAGGCGGAGTGGTGCGTCATACCGAGCGCGCCGTAGCTCACGCCGCCGCTGATGCCGATCAGCTTGACGTTCGTGTTGGAGTACGCCGCGTCGACCTTCGCCTGCTCAAGGCTTCGGGTGGTCAGGAAGCTCGCGGGGGAGACGGCGTACGCCTTTTTGCCGCACGACGCCATGCCTGCCGCCACGCTCACGAGGTTCTGCTCCGCAATGCCGATCTCGACAAACTGTTCGGGAAAGGCGTCCGCGAACGGGCTCATCGAGCCAGAGCCGCGGGAATCGCTGCAAAGGACGGTCACGTCCGGATCTGTTTTCGCGCGCTCCATCAGAACATCGCAGATGACCTGTTTGTTTGCCGTCATACCTGTGCCTCCAATTCCGCCATGGCGCGGGCGTATTCCTCATCAGTCGGCACTCTGTGGTGCCAGCCTGCAATGTTTTCCATGAAGGAGACGCCCTTGCCTTTCGTCGTGTGTGCGATGATCACGGTCGGCTTGCCCTTCGTACGCTTCGCCAGCTCGACCGCGGCGTCGATCGAGGGCAGATCGTTGCCGTCGATGGACAGCACGTTCCAGCCGAAGGCTTCCCAGCGCCGTTCCTGCGAGGACTGCTTCATGACGTACTCCGTCGTGCCGGAGATCTGCAGCCCGTTGCGGTCGACGAAGGCCGTGAGGTTGTCAAGCCCGTAGTGGGAGGCTGCCATCGCCGCTTCCCAGACGGAGCCCTCCGCCAGCTCGCCGTCTCCCATGACCGTGTAGCAGCGGTAGCTTTTTTTGCTGCGCTTTCCGGCGAGCGCCATGCCGACGCAGAGGGAGAGCCCATGTCCGAGAGAGCCGGAGTTCATCTCAATGCCGGGGATTTTGTTGTTCGGGTGGCCGATGAAATGGGAGCCGTACTGCGAGTAGGTGAGCAGCTCCTCCTTCGGGAAGAAGCCGCGGTCGGCGAGGATGCAGTAGAGCGCCTCCACGGAATGCCCCTTGCTCAGCACGAAGCGGTCGCGGTCGGGATCCTTCCGGTTCTCCGGCGAGATGTTCATCTGCTTATAGTACAGGTCGACGAGAATGTCCGTCACGCTCAGGTCGCCGCCGATGTGGCCGCAGCCCGCGCGGTGGACGAGCGTCACAATGTCGCGGCGGATCTGCCGCGCTTTTTCCTCCAGCATCTTATTCCCCTCTCCAGAAGCCCTTGACCTGCTCCTCAATCGGATCGTACAGGTCGGGCGTTACGCCGATGTATTTGCAGGCCTCGTACAGGATCGGCACAATGTCCTCGTGAATGCCGACGCAGTGGTGAATGTACGGGCCGGTGACGATCTTCTCCTCAAGACGGCGGATGTTGTCCACCTCGACCCACAGATAGGTGCCCTTGCCGCGCGGGCCGTCGACGCCCTTCGCGTGCCCGAGCAGGAGAGAATATTCGCCGTTGTCGCCGTCAAAGCGGCAGAGGGTGACGGGGCCATGCTTCGCCTCGGCGGTCACGCTGCCCGGGAAATCGAAGGCCAGCGGGTAGGTGAGCTTCGGCTTCTCCATCGCGACGGAGATCGGCCACGGGCCGCAGTGCTGCAGCAGCTCGCCGTTCGGAATGTCCGGGTGGCGGATCGTCCAGTCGGCGAAGAAGGATCGCGTCTCGTTCAGGGAGGCGGCCTCGGCCATCAGGGCCGTAATTGCGCCGTGGATGTCGGTCTCGCACACGACCGGGATGCCTTCGTCGTTGAGCAGTGCGTTCGCGGCGCACGGCATGATGCCGAGCTCGCCCTGCAGCGCGTTCCAGCACTGGATCGCGGCGGCCTGGCAGCCGTACTTTTTGATGAGCGTCTCCATGGCAACCTTGAGCGCCGCCACGTTTTCGAGCTGTTCCTCGGTCACGCAGATTTCCATTTTGCTGCGGACGTAGTCAATCGTCTCCGCCACGCGCGTCCCCTCGGCCTTCGCCTTTTTGACCTCGTCGATCAGCTCCGGCATCGGGATGGGGGAGAGCTGGATGTTGAACTTCTCGAGCAGCTCGCCCTCGTTGCACATTGTTGACCAGAAGTCAAACGGGCGGGTCGAGATCTGCAGGATGCGGATGCTGCGGAACGTACGCACGACGCTGCACACCGCCAGAAAGCCCTTGACGCCCTGCTCGAAGACGGGGTCGGTCAGGCGGCAGTTCGTCAGATAGGTGAACGGAATGCGGAAGCGGCGCAGCACCTTGCCGGTGGCAAAGAGGCCGCACTGCGTGTCGCGCAGGCGCGTGCCGTCCGGCTCCGGGCGCTCGTCGAGCGGCCCCCACAGGAGGACGGGGACGTTCAGATCCTTCGCGAGGCGGGCGCATTCGTACTCCGTGCCGAAGTTGCAGTGCGGGAGGAACAGGCCGTCGACGCCCTCCGCCTTGAACTTTTCGGCAATGCGGACGCGATCCGCGTCGTCGTACAGCAGCCCCTCCTCGTTGATATCCTTGATGTCGACGAACTCGACGCCGAGCTCGCGAAGGCGATCTGCCGTCAGGTCGCGGTACTTGCGCGCGTCGGGCGCGCTGAAGATGCTGCGCCGCGTCGGCGCGTAGCCCAGTTTGATTTTCCTCATTGCTGTCACTCCTGTTATAGAATTTGGCGCCTTATGAAAAAGCGTTAGTGAGCGAATCATTCGTTCCCGGCGGTCAGGTCGCGTACGCTCTGCCGCTCGATAAATTCCGTGCAGACGGCGAGCTTGAAGTTCGCCGCGCCGCCGTCCTGAGAGACGCAGTCGCTGAGCATCCGTACCGCCATTTTGCCCATCTGCTGCTTGTCAACCTTGATGGTCGTCAGCGGGGGAGAGGAGATCTCGCAGAACGGCAGATCGTCGAAGCCGATGAGCGAAACGTCCTCCGGGACGCGCACCCCCTCCTCCCGCAGCGCCTTCATCGCGCCGAGCGCGAGCATATCGTTGTCGGCAAAGTAGGCCGTTGGAAGAGCGGGACGGGCCTGCAGATACAGCTTCATATCGCGGTACGCGCCGTCCATGCTCGGCGTGAGCGGGACGTCCCACGCCGGATTCCTCGAAACGCCGTATTTTTCGAGCGCCCGCGCGAGCCCACGCTCCCGCTCGCGGAAATTTTGAATGGAAACGCTGCTTTTCAGATAGCCGATTTTCCGGTGCCCTTTTTCAATGAGATATTCCACCGCCCGCTGTGCGGAATCGGTGTTGTTGATGATGACGCTGCTCAGCGGCAGTTTTGGGTGCCAGCTGTCGAGCACAAGAATCGGGGAGAGGCAGTGCGTGAACGGCTCCACGTCCTCCTCGAGCAGCTCTGTCCCGAGGAGCAGCAGGCCGGCCGATCGATCGAGAAGAAGCTGGCTGCGTGTCTCGTCGTAATCCGCGCCGGTGCGGTCGAGGTTGCAGATTTCAAATGAAAGCCCCTTTTCGCGGCACGTCGCCGCGATGCCGTCGATCAGGGCGGAGAAGAAGGGCGTGTCCCCGACGACCTGACCGTGACGTTTCGCGACGATTAGCTTCACGGATTCCAGCTTCCCCTCGTCGAGATAGCCAATCTCTCGCGCAATCCGCAGAATCTTTTCCTTTGTATCCTTATTTGTGGAGCGCTTATTGTTCAGCACATTGGAGACCGTTGCAATCGAATAGCCGGACAATTCGCTGATGGTCTTGATACCTACTTTCACAGAAAGACCTCCTTTTTGGGGAGAGAAAAAACAGTTGATTAAAGTTGATGTAAAAATTTTATCATATATTTTAAATATGTCAAGAGGCGGTTTTACAGATTGAATATGCATATTTTTTAGAATACTCTCCTGCTTCTCTCTGCGTTTTAGAGGATGTGTAGGGTTACGTTTGAAAAATGGTTGGTTTTCAGATGAAATTGTGATTGAAATTTTTAATAAAATGATGTACACTGTTTTTGATCCATCAGCCGGAGCATCCGGCAGAAAAAGATGAAACAAGGCAGGCCGGCGCCGCGCAAACGGGGCGTTTCGGCAGAAAGGATGAACAGTATGCAGGAGCTTGAGTACACCGCTTCCGTGGAGCGCTGGGGCGTTTTCGAGGCGGCCGTCCCGGGATATTCCGACGGGAATCCCTTCACTGACTACACGATCACCGGCGTGTTCACCGGGAAGAACGAGACGAAGACGGTCGACGGCTTCTATGACGGCGACGGGATCTACCGTGTGCGCTTCATGCCCTCCTTTGAGGGAGAGTACCGTTTTGTCATCAGCGGCACATTCTCGGAACGGCAGTACGAGGGGACGTTTACTGCCACGACGCCTTCCGAGGGCAACCATGGCCCCGTGCGCGTCGCGAACACCTATCATTTCGCATACGAGGACGGCAAGCCGTATTTCTCCGTTGGCACGACGTGCTACGTTTGGACGCTCCAGCCGATGGAGCTGCAGGAGCAGACGCTCGAGACGCTGCGGAACGGCCCCTTCAACAAGATTCGGTTCTGTATTTTCCCGAAGCATTACGACTACAATCTCAACGAGCCTCTGACGTATCCGTACGAGGGAACGCCGATGGACAGCTCCGTCCTGACGAAGGAGAATTTCTGGAGCTATACCGGCAAGCCGGAGGGCAACCACTTCGACTACAAGCGCTTCCGTCCCGACCATTTCCGCCATCTTGAGCGCCGTGTGCGCGACCTGATGGCGCTCGGCATCGAGGCCGATATCATCGTCATGCACCCGTATGACCGCTGGGGCTTCAGCGAGATGGACGCCGAGTGCGACGATTTGTACTGGAACTATGTCGTCGCCCGTCTGAGCGCGTTCCGCAATGTGTGGTGGAGCCTTGCGAACGAATACGACATTTTGAAGAAAAAAACGATTGCCGATTGGGAGCGCTATGCCTCCATCCTCTGCGAGAAGGACGTCTACGGCCATCTGCGCTCGATCCACAACTGCGTGTCCTTCTACGACTATTCGCGCCCGTGGGTGACGCACTGCAGCATCCAGCGCACCGATGTCTACAAGTCCGCCGAGTTCACCGACGAGTGGAGAGCGCGCTACAGAAAGCCGGTCGTTCTCGACGAGATCGCCTATGAGGGCAACATCCAGCACGGCTGGGGCTCCATCAGCGGCCGTGAGCTGACCCGCCGCTTCTGGGAGGCTACCTGCCGCGGCGGTTACGCGGGCCACGGCGAGACGTACCTCTCCCCGGACGATGTTCTCTGGTGGTCGCACGGCGGCGTCCTGCACGGCGAATGCCCGCCACGCCTTCAGTTCCTGCGGCAGATCCTCGAAGAGACGCCCGGCTGCGGCCTCGCGCCGATGAAGGCGCAGTGGGACGAGGTTGCCGCGTGCGTTGAGGAGTCCGTCGGCGAGACGGCGGGGTATTATCTCTACTATTACGGCTTCCACCGCCCGTCTTTCCGCGAGTATTATTTCGACGATGAACACGAGTACGCCGCCGAGGTGATTGACACCTGGAACATGACAATCACCCCCGCCGGGACGTTCCGCGGCAAGTTCCGCGTCGACCTCCCCGGTCAGGAGTATATGGCCGTGCGCATCCGGCGCGTCGGCTGAAATCAAAAAAGCAGAAAGGGACTGCCGCGGCTGAGCGGCAGTCCCTTTGTCGATCAAGGCGTTTCTGCATTAATACCCGAACAACCCCTCCATGCTCTCGTCGTTTTCCACCCAGTCCCGTACCTCGACGACGCGGTATTCCGTCTTGGTGTCGCGGATGACGACGCGCGCGATTCCGGCGTTGATCACCATGCGCTTACACATCGAGCAGGACGACGCGTTCTGCACATAATCGCCCGTGCGCGCGTCGCGGCCGACGAGGTAGAGCGTCGCGCCGAGCATCTCCTTGCGAGACGCGCTGATGATGGCGTTCGCCTCCGCGTGCACAGAGCGGCAGACCTCATACCGCTCGCCGCGCGGAATGCCGAGCTTTTCGCGGATGCACACGCCCGCGTCGATGCAGTTCGCGCGGCCGCGCGGCGCGCCGTTGTAGCCGGTGGAGACGATCTCGTCGTTGCAGACGATGATGGCGCCATAGTTGCGCCGCAGGCAGGTGCCGCGCTCGAGCACGGTCTCCGCGATGTCGAGATAATAGTTTTCCTTGTCGGTTCGTACCACGTCGGATCCCTTCCTTCACGTCAGTTTCTCTTGTTTCATCATAAGGATTTTTCGGGAAGGAATCAAGAGAATTGTAAATTTTTTTGTCATTTGCACCTGCGGCGGGGGAAAAGAACGGGGAAGGATGGAATTCCGGCTCTGGTTGTGATATAATATTTTTTCAAATACGAAACGCCCCCGAAGGGGGCGCCGCCGGATCGCCGGTGCATAGACAGGCGGCAGGCGGAGAAGATAGGATGTGCTTCGTGAAGAATTTATCCGACATCGCCGTGATACGGGACGTGCTTTCCCGGCACGGCTTCCATTTTTCCAAGAGCCTCGGTCAGAATTTCCTTGTGAACCCGGGCGTCTGTCCGCGCATGGCGGAGGAGTGCGGCGCGTCTCCCGAGACGGGCGTGCTTGAGGTCGGCCCCGGCATCGGCGTGCTTACGGCGGAGCTCGCGAAGCGCGCGGGCCGCGTGGTGAGCATCGAGCTTGACCAGCGCCTCCTGCCCGTCCTCGACGAGACGCTCGCGGACTTTTCCAACGTCAAAATCGTGAACGGCGACGTGATGAAGCTCGATCTCGCAGGTCTTCTCGCGGAGGAGTTCCCCGGTATGGAGGTTGTCGTCTGCGCGAATCTGCCGTACTATATCACGTCCCCCGTGATCATGAGGCTGCTCGAGGAGAAGCTCCCGATCGCCTCTCTGACTGTCATGGTGCAGAAGGAGGCCGCCGAGCGGCTCTGTGCCCTGCCAGGCTCGCGCCAGTGCGGCGCGGTCAGCGCGGCGGTGCAGTATTACGCGGAGCCGGAGGTGCTGTTTTCTGTCGGGCGCGGCAGCTTCGTCCCGCAGCCGAACGTCGACTCCGCCGTTATCCGCTTTCGCATCCGGAAAGCGCCGCCCGTCGAAGTGGAGAATGAGCGCGCGTTTTTCTCGCTCGTGAAGGCCGCGTTTGGCCAGCGCCGCAAGACGGTGGCGAATTCCGTTTCCGCCCTGCTCGGCCTGCCGAAGGAGACGGTGCAGCGCGCGTGTGACGCGGCGGGCGTTTCACCCACGGCCCGCGCGGAGCAGCTTACCATGGAGCAGCTTGCCGCCCTCTCGAACGCCATCGGCGTCCTGCGTGCAGGGGAGGAGAAAGGAGAAAACAAATGAGCGACGGAAAAATGGCGGCCGTCTTTTTTGAGATCGGCCTCGTGTTGACGCTGGCGTCCTTTGTTCTCGGTCCGTTCGGTATCACGGGCTGGTCGATCGCGTGCGCCGTCACGGCGTGTTTTTTGGCCTGCGTGGGGCTGTTCCTGGCTGTTTCGAGCTGGAAGGAGGCTGACGCGCCGGCAGGGGAGGAGCGTACGGATGAAAAGAAGTAAACCGTTCCGGATAAACTGGGGCAAGACAGTGTGGTTTTTTATCTTTCTGACGCTGGCGGCGTCGGTGGTCTTCATCTCTGTCGCCATGGCGCTGGCTCCCGCGGAGCCCGATCCGGCCTCGCCCTACCGGCGCGTCAAGGGCGATTACGTCCTGATGCTCCTGCAGTGCGTCGTCGGCGTCCTTGCGATGCTGATGCCCAGCCTTCTTCGCAGGAAGTGGCAGCTCGTGATTCCATCCAAGATGATGGTGCTCTTTGCCGTGTTTCTCTACTGCGCCATTTTCCTTGGCGAGGTGCGATCCTTCTATTACAATGTGCCGCACTGGGACACGATTCTGCACACCTTCAGCGGCGCGATGCTCGGTGCGCTCGGGTTTTCCGTCATCAATTTCCTCAACCGGACGGATCGGGTTCCCGTCAATCTGAGCCCCGCTTTTGTCGCCTTCTTCACGCTCTGCTTCGCCGTCTTTCTCGGCGTGGTCTGGGAGTTTTACGAGTTCACGGCGGACGGGCTTCTGCATACAAATATGCAGAAGTTTGCGCTCGAGAGCGGCGAGCCCCTCGTTGGACGCGCCGCCCTGATGGACACGATGAAGGATCTCGTCGTGGACACGCTGGGCGCTCTGGTGATGGCTGTGATTGGATATATCTCCCTGAAATATCAGAAGGGCTGGGTGGAAAAGCTTCAGCTGCGCAGAGAAAAGAAGCACGCGAATCCGCATGAGCAATGAAAAAGGGGCGGCCCGGCGTGAAAAAATTTGTCAAGCGGCGCAAACCGGTTGACATCCGGCCGGGTTATGCTATAATAACATCGTCATGTGATATGAGTTGCTACAGAGTATCCATGCAAATCTTTCTTCGACCACCTGCGCCTTCACAAAACAAAGGGGGCAGGTTAAGGCCATACGGACAGCCGGGTCAACTGCCGAAGGGCGGCGCAGCCGCCATTATTGATTGAGTGTGTTTCCGCGAACGTGAGCCGTGATGGGTTCTCCGCGGCGCGCAGGCTCAAATTTTTATAAGTTGGTTCCTTTACAACCGGTACGCATCGCGTGCATCAACTTGTAAAACGGTCAATAAGAGTGGTAAAAGTAAGTATTTGCTATATAGACTCTGTATCGAGACAATCACAAAGGGCGGCTTCTGTCCGTCTGCGCCCAAATTCCGCTTGCGGGGGGCGTGCACTGAAATCGACTCGACGATCGGCAGGTAATGTATGCGAAAAAGCGTGCATTACCTGCTTTTTTGTCGTTTCACGGGGAAATCCCCCAGTATCGCACGCGCAGCCAAATGGCGGAGCGGGGAAGAGGAGAGGGCTTCGGCATGGGAGAAAAAATGAAACTGTACGGGTTCAATAACCTGACAAAGGCGCTGAGCTTCAATATCTACGACGTCTGCTACGCGAAATCCGCGCGGGAGCAGAAGGACTATATTTCCTACATCGACGAGCAGTACAGCTCCCAGCGTCTCACGAAGATCCTCACAACCCTGACGGAGATGATCGGCGCGAAGGTGCTCAACATCGCCCAGCAGGACTACGAGCCGCAGGGCGCGTCCGTGACGCTGCTCATCGCGGAGGGCTCCATGATGCCTGCCGGGCAGACGCAGCTTGCCCATCTTGACAAGAGCCACGTCACGGTGCACACCTACCCGGAGTACCATCCCGAGACCTTCCTCGCGACCTTCCGCGTTGACATCGACGTCGCGACGTGCGGGGAGATCACGCCCCTCTCGACGCTCGACTACCTCATCGGCTCGTTTGACTCCGACATCATCACGATGGACTACCGCGTTCGCGGCTTTACCCGCGACGTCAACGGCAAAAAGCTGTTTCTCGATCACCGCATCACCTCCATTCAGGATTATATCTCCGACGAGACGCTCCGCCGTTACGACGCCGTGGACGTCAACGTCTATGAGGCGAACCTTTTCCACACGAAGATGATGCTCAAGGAGATCGACCTGCAGAACTATCTGTTCAAAACCGACGTCTACGAGCTTCCGCCGCGCACGCGGCTGAGCATCATGGACTCGCTGCGCCGCGAGATGATTGAAATCTTCAGCGGGCGCAATATTTATTGAGGAGGGGGAGAAATTGAACGAACTGGATCAGGTGCAGGCGCCCATCTACGAAGCGCTCGAGCGCTTCCGGCAGATGCGCGTCGTCCCCTTCGACGTCCCCGGGCACAAGCGCGGCCGCGGCAATCCGGAGCTTGTAAAGCTTCTCGGCGAGCAGTGCGTCACGATGGACGTCAACTCGATGAAGCCGCTTGACAACCTCTGCCACCCGGTTTCCGTTATCCGCGAGGCCGAGCGGCTTGCGGCGGCGGCCTTCGGCGCTGCGAACGCCTTTCTGATGGTAGGCGGCACGACCTCCGCCGTGCAGAGCATGGTGCTCTCCGTCGCGAAGCGCGGCGAGAAGATCATCCTGCCGCGCAACGTCCACCGCAGCGTGATGGGCGCGATGGTGCTCTGCGGCGCGATTCCCGTCTACGTCAACCCTGAGTGCGACGACCGCCTCGGCATCCCGCTCGGCATGAGCGTTGCCGCCGTCGAGAAGGCCGTCCGGGAGAATCCGGATGCGAAGGCTGTCCTTGTCAACAACCCGACGTACTACGGCATCTGCTCCGATCTGCGCGCCATCGTCCGGATTGCCCACGACCACGGGATGCTCTGCCTTGCCGACGAGGCGCACGGCACGCACTTCTATTTCGGCGAGGGACTGCCTGTCTCCGCCATGGCCGCAGGGGCCGACATGGCCTCCGTCTCGATGCACAAGTCGGGCGGCAGTCTCACGCAGAGCTCGCTGCTTCTGACGGGCCCCGCCATGCAGGAGGGCCACGTCCGCCAGATCATCAATCTC
>CASFAA010000257.1 GCA_949292505.1 uncultured Oscillospiraceae bacterium | reverse complement strand
GCCATCTTCGCGGACGTCGGCGTGATGGTGCTCGCCGTGCTCAACGCCGTCCGCACGCTGCGCCCGCCGCGGTGACGGCTGTCTCCAAGCTATAAAAAGCGTCCCCCTCCCGTTTCACTTCTGCGGGAGGGGGACGCTTTTCTGTCAGGACACGACGACATATTCGCGGAGCTTTTCCACCGTCTTCTCCCCGATGCCGTAGACGTTCACGAGGTCGTCGACCGCCTGGAACGGGCCGTTCTCCTCGCGGTAATCGAGAATGGCCTGCGCGGTCACGGGGCCGACGCCAGGCAGCGTATCGAGCTGCTCGAGGTCCGCGGTGTTGAGGTCGACCGGCCACGCGGGAGAGGAGGAGGCCGGCTCGGAGGCGACCGACACGACGACGGGGCGCGTCACCTCCGGGACGAAGAACGCCTGATAGGCGAACAGCGCCGCGGCGAGAAGCAGCGCGACGCCGATCAGAATCCGCGTCTGGACGGCTTCCTTCTCCATCCTCTCTCCCCCTTTTTCTCTTATTTCCCTCCGCGCCCCTGCTCCGTGAACCGGTAAGGGCGCAGGATTCTGCCGAACAGCAGGCAGACAAGCGTTCCCACAACGCCAAGCATCAGCATCGTCAGCGCCGCGCCGGAGCTCTTGCCGCTGCCGAACAGCGCCGTCAGCAGACTGTCCGGCGCGGCTGTCTCCATCAGCGGCTCACAGACGCCGTCCACCAGCCAGCCGCCGCACAGGAAGCCGATCGGGATGGTGAAAAACTGCAGCGTGTTGCGGCAGGCGTACACCCTCCCCTGCAGCTCCACAGGGATGGTGGAGCGCAGAATCACATCAAGGTTGGCGTTCATCAGCGGCACAAGAATCCAGCCGATCAGCTGGGCGAGACACCACCAGAACGGCGTCCGCGCAAAGGCGAGCAGATAATTTTCCGTGCCGAGCGAAAACAGCATCGTGAGCACAATCACCCGCACGCGATCCTTCGGCGCGGGAAGCGCCGTCGCGAGCACGCTGCCAAGCAGCGTCGCGATGCCCGCGCAGGACGTCACCATCCCGAGGACAGTCTCGCCGCCATTCGCGCGCGGCAGAATGAGCGCCGGGAGCACCGCGTCAAACGCGGAGGCCACCAGATTCACGGCGGCCAGAAAAAGCATCAGCGCGAGAATCAGCCCGTGCTCCCGCAGATAGGCAAGACCGGTGCGCACGGAGGACAAAAACGGTTCCCGCTCCTCCCTCCGCGGCAGCTCCGGCAGCCGGATGCCGAAAAGCAGCGTACAGAAGGCCGCGGCAAAGGCAGCGAGGTCGAACAGGATGACCGATTCCATCCCGGCGAGCGTGTAGAGAGCCGTCGCGAGAACGGGATTGAGGATGGTCACGAGCGCGTTGGAGAACGAGCGCAGACCGCTCGTCTGCTGATAGCGCTCCGGCGGGATGAGCAGCGTCATCGCGACGTCCCCGGCGGGCTGCTGGATGCTGCCCATCAGCCCGTTGAGCGCGTTGAGGGCGTACAGCTGCCACGGCGCGAGCAGACCGCCGCGCAGCAGCGCGAGCACCGCAACGGTGCAGCACGCGGCGAACGTGTCGCAGGCCAGCATCACCTTTTTCTTGTCCCAGCGGTCGCTCAGAGCGCCCGCAAAGATGCTCACGCAGACGTACGGGGCGTACGAGCAGACGGAGAGCAGCGCCGTCTGCAGCGCGGAGCCTGTTTCCTGATAGAGCCAGAGCGTCAGCGCAAAGCTTGTCATCGCGCTGCCGAGCTGCGACAGGGACTGCGTGCTCCAGAGCAGGAAAAAGGGCCGTAATTCTTTCCAGGACTGTTTCATAGATTCCTTTGCTCCTTTGGATAGTAGTAGTTCCAATCGGCAAAGGATGAGGACTCCGCCTCAGCCCGGCGGACGCCGGGTCAGGGGTTCCCTCCGTGCAGCGTCCTCAGCCTCTGCACGGAGCGCAGACAATGCAAAGCGGATAGCGCATGGCTGCCCTTCCTTTCTTTTCTCCCGTCTAGTCGGGATACTTGCTTTCGAGTAATTCGACAAGGTCGGCGAGCGCGCCCTCGCAGCAGCGGCAGACGACAAGCTCCGCCTTTCTTTGAAGCTTCTCCGGGGCGTTCGCCGGGACGACGGCGTGTCCCGCCGCCTCGAGAAGCTCCTCGTCGTTGAAGTAATCGCCCGCAGCGTAAACGTTTTCCATTGGGATGGAAAGCCGCTGCGCCAGCGAGCGGAGCATCGTGCCCTTGTTCGCCTGCTCGGGCAGAATCTCGAGAAAATTCTCGGACGAAAGCACAAGGCGCAGGCCGGGATGCGGCTGCTCGCCCGCAAAGCGCAGCGCCTCGCGGATGGCCTCCGCCTCCCCGCCGAGGAGGATTTTCAGCCACGGCTGAAAGCAGGATGTCTCCACGCCCTCGGTGAAGGGGTAAATCTCCGGCGTCTTTGTGTTGCCGATGAAGCCGTTCCGGCGGAGAATCCCGACGCAGTCGTCGTAAAAGCACTCCATACCAAGCTCAGGGAAGCGCTGGTACAGGGTGCGGACGAGCGGGGCCGCGTTGTCCTTCTCGAGACCGCAGCGCAGCAGCACCTCGCTCCTCGCGTAATCGTAGAGAAGACAGCCGTTGAGCAAAATCGCCGGAGCATTTACGGGAAGGTCGCCGAGAAAGCGGCCCGCGGAGCCGATGGATCGGCCCGTCGCGAGTGTAAAGCGGCCTCCCTTTTCAGCAAAGCGGCGCAGCGCGGCAAGGTTTCGCTCAGGAATGACGCTGCCCTCCGAGACGAGGGTGCCGTCAATGTCGCTCGCAATCAGGATGTTTCGCAGGCTCATC